>JASJGK010000079.1:0-40853 GCA_033791585.1 SAR324 cluster bacterium
CCTCCCAAACTATGACAAGGTAGAAATGAAGAGCGGTGAGTTGCGCCCTGAATATGTGATTAGTGAGTTTTCTAGGCAAACTGGCGGTGATGCCATTATTGTGAGTGATGTTGGCCAACACCAAATGTTTACAGCCTTACATTTTAATTTCACTCGCCAACGTGGGCATATCACATCAGGTGGTTTGGGCACCATGGGCTTTGCTTTGCCAGCTGCCATAGGCGCTTGTTTTGCTAAAGGTCACCCTCAAGTTATTGCCTTTAGCGGTGATGGTGGCTTCCAGATGAACATCCAAGAATTAGCAACCGTTGCCAACTATAATTTACCCATTGTAATTGTTATTATTAACAATAGAAATTTAGGAATGGTGAAGCAGTGGCAAGACCTTTTTTGGGATTCCCGTCATGCTTCCACTTTAAGCCCAAACCTGCCAGATTTTGTTAAAATTGGTGAAGCCTACGGTATTAAGGGCCAGCGGATTGAAGAAAAAAAGGATGTGGTTCCTGCCATCGAAATGGCTTTAAAAGAAAAGGGGCCTATTTTACTAGAATTTATGATTGATTCCCATGCTTTAGTTTACCCTATGATCCCAGCGGGTAAAGAATTTTCAGACATCATTGAGGGATAACCATGAAACATATCATCTCAATTTTAGTAGAAGACCAATTTGGCGCAATGGCCAGAGTAGTTGAACTTTTTACCTCAAGAGGTTACAACCTTGATTCAGTTTGTACTGGTGAGAGTGAAAAGGCCGGGGTTCACCGCATGACTTTGGTCACAGGCGGGGACGACCAGAAAATTAAAAAGATTTTAAAGCTTTTAAAAAACATTGTTTATGTCTTAGAAGTCAAACTTTTAGAGCCTGCCCAAACGGTAAGCCTTGAGTTGATGGTAATAAAAATTAAGGCAGGAACAGGAAAAAGACCCCAGATTTTAACCTTGATGCAGGCCTATAAAGGGAACCTGATCGAAATGAATCACGACTTTATCACCTTTGAGACAACAGGCTCTGCCTCAAAACTCGATGGTGTAGCAGAAGTGTTTAGTGATTTTGAAATCGTGGAAATGGCGCGAACTGGTGAAGCTGCCATCCACAAATAACCTTATTTTAAACAAAGGAAAATAATATGAAATTGCCTATCTTTTACGAAAAGGATGCAAATTTAAGTCTCTTAAAAGGGAAAAAATTAGCGATAATTGGTTACGGAAGTCAAGGTCACGCCCATGCATTGAACTTGAAAGAGTCAGGGATGGATGTGGTTATTGGCCTTAAAGCAGGCTCAGTTTCAAAAGCTGCTGCAGAAAAGGAAGGCTTAACAGTTGTTTCAACTGAAGAAGCTGCAAAGCTTGGTGATGTTATCATGATCTTAGCCCCTGATCAGTTTCAAGGTGATATCTATAAAGACTCAATTGAAGCAAACTTAGAAGCTGGTAACGTACTGGCTTTTGGTCACGGATTTAACATCATTTACAATCAGATTGTTCCTCCTAAGGATGTAGATGTTATTATGATTGCTCCAAAAAGCCCAGGCCACATGGTGAGAAGAACTTACACCGAAGGCTTTGGCACACCTTGTTTAATTGCAATTCACCAAGATTCTTCTGGTCAGGCACAAGACATTGCTCTTGCTTGGGCACAAGGTATTGGCGGCACAAGAGCTGGTGTTATTTTAACTAACTTCCGTGACGAAACTGAAACTGATTTATTCGGTGAGCAGGCTGTACTTTGTGGTGGCGCTGTGGACCTAGTTAGGGCTGGTTTTGAAACTTTAACTGAAGCTGGCTATCCACCAGAAATCGCATACTTCGAATGTCTACACGAACTAAAATTGATCGTTGATTTATTTTACGAAGGCGGCATGGACCGAATGAACTTCTCTGTTTCTGAAACAGCAGAATATGGTGGTATGGTTACTGGGCCTAAGATCATTGGAGCTGAGTCAAAAGCTGCTATGAAGCAGGCCTTGTTAGAAATCCAAGATGGAACTTTTGCCAAGAACTGGTTGCTAGAAAACAAAGTTGGTCAGCCTAACTTTAACGGCTTAAGGAGAGCATCTTCTAACCACCCAATTGAAAAAGTTGGTGTTGAACTTCGTGCAATGTTCAAAAAGAAGTAATAGGCGTTTCTTATGTCTCGAGGACCTTTAACGGTTAGCCAACTCACTCGCAGGATCAAAGCCCTACTTGAAGAAAATTTAGGTAGGGTCTTGGTGCAAGGCGAGATTTCCTCATTGGCTCGGCCTGCTTCGGGACATATTTATTTTACCCTAAAAGACCAAGATTCCCAGATAAAGGCAGCTCTCTTTAAGGGCAATGCTGCAAAAATCCCCTTTGATTTAGACAACGGACAAGAACTACTGGCCCAAGGCCGTGTTTCTGTTTATGGCCCTCGTGGTGAATACCAATTGATCGTTGAAAGCCTGCAACCTGTTGGGGTTGGTGCTTTACAATTGGCCTTTGAACAGTTGAAAGAAAAATTAAAAAAACGAGGTTGGTTTGAGGAACGGCATAAAAAAGAATTGCCATTTTTGCCCTCAGGCATTGGCGTAGTTACCAGCCCAACAGGTGCAGTAATTAAAGATATTTTACATGTGTTAGACCGCAGGTTTGACTCTATCCCCGTTTTGATTGCTCCTTGTATGGTGCAAGGTGAGGCTGCAGCTCAGGCTATTGCCAAGCAAATAAAAAAATTAGACCAAAACCCAGACATAGACGTTATTATTGTTGGGCGAGGCGGTGGCTCTTTAGAAGACCTTTGGGCATTTAATGAAGAGCTTGTAGCTGAGGCAATATTCCAAGCTGAGACCCCAATAATAAGCGCTGTGGGCCATGAAACAGATTTTACTCTTGCCGATTTTGTCTCCGACTTAAGGGCACCCACGCCAACGGCTGCGGCCGAATTAATCGCTCCCATAAAAGAGGAATTGCTGGCAAGTCTGAGTCAGACAGAAGGCAGGCTAAATCTAGCCTTTGCCAACAACTTTTCTGCTCTGGTCCAGCGACTTAAATCCTTACAGAAGAGGCTAAAAAGCCCTGATTGGTTAATTCAGACCCGAGTCCAGCGCATTGATGAGTTGTCTCTTCGGTTATCCCAAGGTGTCGAAAAAAAGATTAAAGAGTTGGAAAATCAGCTGCATATTCTTCACTTAGATCTGAAACACCAAGCACCAAATTTTAAACTAGAACGCTTAGAAATAAAGCGTAAAGCTCTCTATGATCGTTTAGGATCGGCAATGAACCAAAATTTAAGGGAAGCTGAAAAATCTTGGGCAGAAGCCTCCAGCCTACTTAATAGCTTAAGCCCCTTGGCAGTTTTAGACAGAGGTTATAGTCTGACCCAAAGCAAAGAAAACAACCTCATTGAATCCCTGGCCCAAGTAAAGGTCGGCGATGAACTGATGGTGAGTTTAAGAGACGGAAAAATAAAAACAAAAGTTACGGCGTTGCAGCCGAATAAGGAATAAGATGGCAAAGAACATTACCCCTAGAGAGCAGGATTTCCCTAAATGGTACCAAGATGTGATCAATGCAGGCCAATTGGCCGAGCATTCTCCCGTTAAAGGTTGTATGGTCATTCGCCCGAGCGGTTATTCTATTTGGGAGCAGATGCAAGCCTATTTAGATCGTGTTTTTAAAGAAACAGGCCACGAAAATGCCTACTTCCCTTTGCTGATTCCTGAGCATTTTCTTACCAAAGAAGCAGAACATGTAGAAGGTTTTGCCCCTGAACTCGCAATGGTCACCCATGCTGGTGGCAAGAAGTTAGAAGAGCCTTTGGTTGTGCGTCCCACCTCTGAGACGATTATTGGGCATATGTATGCAAAATGGATTAAGTCTTACCGAGATTTACCTGTTTTGATCAATCAATGGGCTAACGTGGTACGTTGGGAAATGCGCACAAGGCTATTTTTAAGAACCACTGAATTTTTATGGCAGGAGGGCCACACAGCTCACGAAACCTATGAACAGGCTGAGGAAGAAACCACAAAAATGTTGCAGGTTTACAAAGATTTTTTGCAAGATATTTGCGCTATCCCAGTGATCACTGGGCCAAAGCCTGAACATGAGAAGTTTCCCGGTGCCGCTGTTACCTATTCTGTAGAGTCCATGATGCAAGACAATAAAGCTCTACAATCGGCTACCAGTCATAACTTGGGTCAGAATTTTGCCAAGGCTTTTGAAATAAAATATCTCGACCGTAACAACGAGCAACAATTTGCTTGGACAACCTCATGGGGTTGCACCACTCGGATGATCGGTGCTTTGATTATGGTTCATGGTGATGATGATGGGCTTATTGTCCCACCTAAATTAGCCCCGACAGCTGTTGTCATTGTTCCTATCTTTAAAAAAGAAGAAGAAAAAGATGCTGTATTGGCCCACGCTAATGCTATCAAGGCTGAACTTGCAAAGGTACTAGATTCTTTATCCATCAAGATTGATGACCGAGAAGGGATGAGACCTGGTGATAAGTTTTTTACTTGGATCCAAAAGGGTGTACCTTTACGAATCGAAGTTGGGCCAAAGGATGTTGAAAATGCAGGCGGTATGACTGTACGGCGTGACACGAGAGAAAAAGCACCTATAGCCCTTATTGATATGTCTGTGGAAGTGCCTAAAATTTTGGACCAGATTCAAAATGATCTTTTTGATAAAGCTGTGAGACGGCGTGATGAAAATACTTTTTCCGTTGATAATTACGAAGACTTTAAGAAACAGATCAAAAATGGCGCTGGTTTTATCTACGCTCACTGGGATGGAACTCGTGAAACGGCGGAAAAAATTCAGACAGAAACCAAAGCGACCATCCGTTGCACGCCCCATGACCTTGCCCCAGAAAAGGGTGTTTGCATGGTCACAGGCAAGCCTTCTGAAACAAGAGTCTTATTCGCTTTATCCTATTAGGTTGCTGTGATTTTGAGGCGACTGAAAAGCCTACAGTGCCTCGTGAGGCACTGTAGACTAAAGGTCTAGATGATTTAGGTGCCTCGTTTTAAAAAAGCTAATAAAAACAATTAACAAACTGAAAGCGCTTGCATTTTGTGATTCCAGTGGCTATTCTTTTTTCTAGGTTATTACAAAGACCAAAAACTATTTAGGGGCTTTTGATGGATATTAAAGACATAAAAAACATTCGTGAACTTGCTAAGCTTATGGGCGTTAGCGATATTAGTGAAATCTCAATTGAAGATGGTGATGCAAAACTGACCTTAAAGCGGGAAAAAACAGTGGTTACTAATGCTGCCGTTATTGCTGCTCCTGTAGCCGCACCTGTTGCTGCTCCCGTAGCCGCACCTGTTGCTGTAGCCGCAGAGGTAGTTTCAAATCTTCATTATGTGACAGCACCTTTGGTTGGAACATTCTATGCCTCCTCTTCCCCTGACTCACCTCCCTTTGCTAAGGTTGGCGATTCTGTGAAAAAGGGCCAAGTTGTTTGCATTATCGAAGCAATGAAATTGATGAATGAAATTGAATGTGATGTTGATGGCGTAATCGAAGAAGTTTGCCTCAACAACGCAGAACCTGTTGATTATGGCGCAAAGATTTTTGGCATAAAGCCAGCTTAATCAACTATTCCTAATGTCCCCTCAGCACTTGAGGGGGTTACTCTTTGATGACTTTAAATAAGGCCCCTTTTTATGTATAAAAAGATTCTGATTGCAAATCGTGGTGAAATCGCTGTGCGAATTATCCGAGCTTGTAGAGAAATGGGAATTCGAACTGTAACAGTTCACTCCACAGCCGATGCCAACTCACTTCATGTAAAACTCTCTGATGAGTCTTTGTGTATTGGTGAAGCTCAAAGTAAAGATAGCTACCTAAAAATCCCACATATTATTGCAGCAGCAGAAATCACGGGGGCAGAAGCCATTCACCCAGGTTATGGATTCTTGGCCGAAAATGGTGATTTTGTAGAAATGTGTACTGCTTCAGGGATTGATTTTATCGGACCTAGCAGCGCTATTCTCAAAAAAATGGGCGATAAAATTGAAGCCCGTAGAGCTGCTGAGGCCGTAGGTTGCCCCACAACACCGGGAACCAAAGAAGCTATTGAAAGCCCAGAGGCAATTATTGAAGCAGCCGAAAAAATTGGTTTTCCTGTCATTATTAAAGCCGCTGCTGGCGGTGGTGGACGTGGCATGAGAATTGTTCGCTCCATGAGTGGATTGGTGAATGCCTATGAAACAGCTAGGGCGGAAGCCTTTGCTTGTTTCAACGACGGGACTGTATTTTTAGAAAAATTTATTGAAGAGCCAAGGCATATTGAAGTTCAACTTCTTGGTGATAAACATGGTAACGTGGTTCACCTTGGGGATCGTGATTGCTCTATCCAGCGCAGAAACCAAAAGATCATTGAAGAGGCACCAGCCAGTACCATTTCTGACGACTTGAAAAAACGTATGGGTGACGCTGCCGTTAAAGTTGCCAAGGCCGTAGGTTATTATTCAGCGGGGACAATCGAGTTCTTGGTGGATTTTGAAGAAAACTTTTATTTCATGGAAATGAATACCCGCTTGCAAGTCGAGCATACTGTGACAGAAATGATCACAGGAGTGGACATTGTGCAAGAGATGATTCGTGTTAGTGCAGGCGAAAAGCTAAAGTGCAAACAAGAAGATATTGTTTTTAGAGGTCACGCTATTGAATGCCGTGTTAATGCGGAAGACCCTGAGAAGTTTATTCCTTCTCCAGGTAAGATTACAGGTTACCATGCACCAGGTGGATTAGGTGTTAGAGTGGATTCTGCAGCCTTTCATGGTTGGAATATCCCCTCACATTATGACTCTATGATTGCTAAGGTTATCACCTATGCAGACGATCGGCCTGCCGCCATCCAAAAGATGATTGGTGCTTTAGATGAATATGTTATTGAAGGTGTGAAACAAAATATACCTCTACACTTACGAGTGCTGCGGTCTTTACGTTTTCAAGAGGGAAAACTTTCTACCAAGTTCTTAGAAAACTTTATAAAGTACTAATTCCTGCTTACTCGTTGAAAACGGGCCTTAAAATACAAAACCCGCAAAGAGAATTTCACTGAACTTTTCTCTGCGGGTTTTTTGGGTTTTGCTGATTAAGCCTGTCTCAGGTCAATGCCCATAACACTTTTAAAGATTGGGCTAAGTTTATCCAAGGCAAACTTTTCATGAGCTATGATCGCCTTTTGAAAAAGGTACCAGTCTGATTTCTTCCAATCCACTCCCTTCTTCCAAGAGTATTTATCTTCAAACAAGTGGGTTTCGGCCATCATTTCATTGGCGGTTGCAAAAAGGCCCCAGTTTGGGAATAGGTTTTTAGAATCATCCAGCCCTCTGACTCTTTTCGTGATGGCATCCTCTAGCCACTTGCCTCTCTCGTAATTATCGACCCACTTTTTATTAATCTGTTTTTTGTAAGCTGCAATTCTTTGGTCTCTATCTTTATTGTCGCTGCCACCCCACCCTGGCCCAAAGAGTTTTTCTAAAGTATTCTGTAACTTCTCCCAAGCAGGAGCATCACTCTTGGTATAGGTTTCTTCTTTGATATGATAGGCCAGGTATTTATTAAAGAGCGCTTTCGCAGCTCCTAGAAACCTGTGGTTATTACTTACAGCGCTTTTTGTCAGTCGAGTATCATCCCAAATATTTGCAATGAAATCAGGGTGATGGCCTGCATCAGCATGGCCGTAATTTGGGAGAGGGTTCAACTTGAAGCCGTTGAAATTATCGCCCCAACCGACAAAATTTTGGTGGGCCCATGTATCAACGTAGGTATGGGTAGCAATGCCAATTCTATACAACCTAGTGTTGTCGTCAACTAGGCAGGCGGCATCAAAAAAGCTATTTGCCATAGGGCTGTTAGGGGTGCAATTGAAGTGGTGCATCTTGCCATCGGTGCGGTTTGCTCTTGGGTCTAGAGGGTTCCCAGGGACAAAATGGAAGATTGGATAAATGCGTTTTAGTTTTTCTTGAGCCTTTAAAATATTCATCGTTTGGGAAATATAATTTTTAAGGTAACTGGGGTCACCCTTTTCTCCTACTTCGATAGATACATCGTTATTATCCACAAATTGCGATGAATAGGCGATTATCTCGACCTCATTTTTGGTGAATCCTGCATAGTCTGCTATGATTCCAGTAATATAATAATGAAATTCAATGTCCAAGTTGCCCCCTTTTATGAAAGTGTACTTAAGTGTTTAATGTACTCTGTGCGCTCGTGATCCTTAATATCTTCGATATCCTTATCTAAAAGTCCAATCCTATAACCCTTGATGCTGTCCCAAAATCTGGCCCAATACCCGGGGTCTGTCACCAGTTGGCCCGAACTCTTGATGTATTTTAGTCGGCCGATATGGCCGTAACCAAAGAGTTGGGGTGGCACCCTTGTGACTACGTCATTATTGTTAACCATGCGGTAGGTCTTTTCTTTGAAAATTCTGTTGTAATCTTTTCTAAAGTCTTCATTGCCGACTCTAGGGCTACCGTAGGTATATAGCCCGGCTAATTGCACCTCATTTTTCAAAGGGTCACCCCCATTTTTTACTCGGTCATAAGTGGCTAGAGTCGCGATAGCGCCGCCTAGGCTATGGCCTGCAATCCAAAGAGGCTGGTCTGTGAGCTTTTCTGAAAGGATTTTTTGAACCTCTCCATTCACACTCTTATAGGCATTTAAAAACCCGCTGTGAACTTTAACTCCGCCAAAGTCCTCAAATAAAATGTCGGCATTACTGGCCCAGTCCAGCACTTTTTTGGGTTCTGTGCCACGGTAAACCAGCATAGCGAGGTCATCATTATAGGCAATGAAGGCCTGGGTATCTGTTTCTGTGCCCAATTTAGAAGAATCAATAAAATGGAAATTTGTAATGCCCCAAGAAGTGACAATAATATTTCTTAGCTGGGGCTCGGGCATATAAGCGATATCTACCGCTTTGGCCATTTGTAGGGAGTTTTTTGCAGAGTAACCCTGTGCTTTAGGGTCGAATGAAAAGTCTTTTGGGTCTGTAGTCATATTTCCCCCTCTATTTGAAAGATAGGGGGATAATAACATGGGGTAAACTAAAGTTAAATCTTAAAGTCGAAATTACTATTTAACTGTTTTTAGCTTGCCTTTGGTGTGGATTCCGCGGCCTTAGGGGTGGTTTCAATTGCTGTTTTACCTAGTGTGGGGCCATAAGTTTTAGGCATGTCATCATTTTTCGATTCTAAAATTGCCATAAATTTAGGGTCTTTTAAAAACTCGATCCCTTCTTTTTGCTTGAGTGGATCATTAAAGACTTCTGTTAAGTGGTCTTTCAGTTCGGTCAAATTTTCAATGTTTCCTTGGAGAAAAAATTCTAGTTTTCGCAAGGATCGTTTTTGCTGGGGACTTAAAGACATAATCTTTTCTTCTAACTTGGTTAGGGTCTTTTCTAGGTCCTCCTCAGAAAGGTCGTCTGTCTTTATTTTATTTTCAAGTCTTGAGATGGCTTTCAGATATTCGCTTACCTCCGTTTCTTTTTTTTCTGATTTGGCGGAAGTTTCCTCTGTTTTTTTGAGCGCAGGGGCATTTTTTGCTTCCACATTTTTTGTATTTGCATTTTTTAAGCCCTCTTTTACGTCATTTTGAGCGCTGGGTCTGTCGAGTTTAGCCTGTACTGGTGCAGGTGTAGAAATTTTATTCATGGTAACCTTGAGAAAAAAACAAAAGAGGCGTTAATTGCCTGTACCCCTATAGGTAATCAAGCTTTATGCCAAAGTAAGAATATCTCTTAAAAAACTCCTTGCAAGGGGCCGTTGCCAAAGGAATGGCGATGGGCTAAAGTAGTGAAAAATTATTACCCCACCACGGTGGTCTTACTGGGATTAAAAATGGCTAAGAAGAAAGAAGAAGAAGAAGAAAAAAAAGAAGATAATTTATCTATGAAGATGCTAGAAACCCGCTCAATCGTTATTAGTGAAGCAGTGGATTCTAAATTAGCAGATAAGGTAATAAAGCAAATTTTACTTTTGGAACAACTTGATGGAAGTGCTGAGATCAAAGTCTTCATCAACTCTCCAGGCGGTGAAGTAAATAGCGGCTACGCTATTTTTGATATGCTTAAGTTTGTAACTTGCCCCATCACAACTATTGTTGCGGGGCTAGCAGCCTCAATGGGCTCTGTGCTGAGTTTGGTTGGTGATAAGGGGAAGAAATACGCTTTACCCAATGCCAAAATTATGATTCACCAGCCACTGTTGCAAGGTGCCCAGGGGAATGTGACTGATCTTGAAATTCATTCAAAGCAGATTCTTAAAACTCGTGAGCGGCTAGCGGTTATGTATGCTGAAGTAACTGGTAAAACGGTGAAACAAATTTTAAAAGACATGGAGCGCGATCATTGGCTGACAGCTGATGAAGCTTTAAAATATGGCTTAATTGATAAGGTCATCTCATCTAGAAAAGACTTAAAATAGACTATGAAAATTACAGTATTTGGTAGCGGATATGTAGGCTTAGTGGCGGGTGCATGCTTTGCCGAGTCCGGGAACGATGTGATCTGCGTGGATGTGGATGAACGAAAAATAAACATGCTCAACCGTGGGGAAATCCCTATCTATGAGCCTGGTTTAGAGGAGATGGTGAAGAGAAACATGCAGGCTAACCGCTTGCGTTTTACCACTGATGCTAAGTTAGGGGTTGAAGAATCCTTGTTTCAGTTTATTGCTGTGGGCACCCCGCCTGATGAAGATGGCAGCGCTGATTTGCAATATGTTTTGTCTGTAGCAGGAACCATCGGCAAGTATATGAAGGATACCAAAGTAATTGTCGATAAATCTACAGTGCCTGTTGGAACAGGGGATAAGGTTCGCAGCGCTGTTGATACGGCTTTAAAGGAAAGAGATGTAGAGATCCCTTTTGATGTAGTGAGTAACCCTGAATTTTTGCGTGAGGGCGTTGCCCTACATGACTTTATGAAGCCCGATCGTGTTGTTATCGGCGCCAAAGAAGACCATGCTATTGCGGCCATGAAGGAGCTTTATGCGGCCTTTATGCCTGAAAAAGATAAGATTCTGGTTATGGATCTAAGAAGTGCTGAAATGACCAAGTATGCAGCTAATTCAATGCTGGCTACAAAAATTAGCTTTATGAATGAGGTTTCAAGGCTTTGCGATTTAGCTGATGCTGATATTGATATGGTTAGGCTAGGTATTGGCGCTGATCACAGAATCGGGCCTAGTTTTTTATTTCCAGGCGTTGGCTACGGTGGTAGTTGCTTCCCTAAAGATGTACAAGCCTTAATCCGCACAGGTGCTGAATATGGCCTTAAAATGGAACTTTTGGAATCGGTGGAAAATGTAAATGAAAATCAAAAAGCCGTTCTTTTAAGCCAATCAGACCATCTATTAGGCAAAGATTTAAACGGCAAAACCATTGCCATTTGGGGGCTTTCTTTTAAGCCTCAAACGGATGATATGCGTGAAGCTCCCTCTAGAGTGATTGTCAGAGGTTTGATTGAGCGAGGTGCGAAGGTACAAGTTCATGACCCAGAAGCCATGGAAGAAGCAAAACGTGTGTTTTCAGATACGGAAAAAGGCTTAGATGTAAGTAAGATTGAGTTTTGTGATGAAATGTATGCTGCCGTTGAAGGTGCAGAGGCTCTTTTTATTTTGACCGAATGGAATGAATTTAGAAGACCTGATTTTGAAAAAATCAAATCTCTTCTCCATCGCCCTTTAGTTTTGGATGGGCGCAATATCTATGACCCAAAAAGAATGAAGAGCCGTGGCTTTGAATACTTTTCTATCGGTAGGCCTTAAAGGTGAATAAGAAAAATATATTGATTACAGGTGGTGCGGGCTTTCTTGGCTCCTACCTTTGCAAGCGCCATTTGGATGCAGGCCACCATGTTATTTGCCTAGATAACTTACAAACAGGCAACATCAACAACATCAAACCCTTTATGGATAATCCCGAGTTTGAATTTGTTGAGCAAGATGTAATTGATCCCTTTGATGCCCCTGTTGATCAGATTTTTAATTTTGCTTGCCCAGCCTCCCCCCCCCTTTACCAAGCAGACCCTATCCACACCTTTCGGACTTCTGTTGAGGGTATAATGAATATGGTCAAGCTGGCTAAAAAATATAACGCCAGATTGATGCAAGCCAGTACTTCAGAAGTTTACGGCGACCCTGCTATGAGCCCACAGGTCGAAAGTTACTGGGGTAATGTGAACCCTATTGGCATTCGTAGCTGTTACGACGAGGGGAAACGCTCGGCTGAAACCTTGATGATGGATTATCACAGAACTGAAAATCTAGACATTAAAATTGTACGTATTTTTAATACCTACGGTCCAAGCATGAACCATGATGATGGCCGTGTGGTTTCAAATTTTGTTGTACAGGCTTTACGTGGGGAAGACATTACTATTTACGGTAGCGGTAACCAGTCACGAAGCTTTTGCTTTGTTGAAGATTTGGTGGATGTAATTATCTCCATGATGAACAGTGAAGATTTTATTGGACCTGTAAATATTGGTAACCCTGGCGAATTCACAATGTTGGAATTGGCAGATAAGGTCATTGCTAAAACAGGCTCTAAGTCTAAAAAAGTATTTATGGATTTACCACAAGATGATCCAACCCAGCGGTGCCCAGACATTAGTTTGGCATCAGAAAAACTAGGCTGGGAGCCTAAAGTTAAGTTGGACGAGGGTCTAGATAAAACCATTGCCTATTTTGACTCTTGGCTTCAGGCCAATGACTAAGGCGCTTGTTGCTAGTTCTCAGCTTCAAATTGTATTAGTTGAGCCTTCTCACCCGGGCAACATTGGGGCTATAGCCCGAGCAATGGGTAATTTTAATTCCACTGAGTTAGCTATTGTAAGGCCCAAATGTGACCCCCTAGACCCTGAAGCCCAAGCAAGGGCCTGCCACGGTGTAGAAATCTTAAAATCTGCTAAAATCTTTGAATCCTGCGCAGAGGCT
Source organism: SAR324 cluster bacterium (assembly GCA_033791585.1). GTDB lineage: Bacteria > SAR324 > SAR324 > XYD2-FULL-50-16 > XYD2-FULL-50-16 > JASJGK01. The sequence goes on from JASJGK010000079.1 coordinate 12,930, forward strand.
GTGGCAAGAAGTCACTTTATTTTGGCTGCAACTTCCAGAGAGCGCAGTTTTTTTAAACAGCAAATCACACCTCATGATTTCGCAAGGATATTTCTGCCTCTTTCAGGGATAGAGACTTTTTCCCTTCTCTTTGGCAATGAAAGAACCGGTTTAGAAAATGAAGATTTAGCTTTAGCCACCCATATTGTAAATATCCCTACAAATATTGAGAATCCCTCGCTAAATCTGTCCCAAGCGGCCTTGCTTTTGCTTTGGGAATTTTCTAAATTGACAGATCAACCCCTAGAAAGCTTTTCAAATGGCTTGGAACCTGCTATAGCAAATGAGACAGAGGGGTTCAAGGCACAACTTTTTGCTTTATTGGAAAAGGTAGGCTTTTTTAAGTCTTTTTCTCAAAGGGAAAGTCTTCGATTAAGTGTGTCCGATTTGATCGCACGTGCAAGGCCCGATGTTAGAGACATTAAGATGCTACGTGGAATAATTCACCGCATCGATCTTACAATAAAAAGACTAAAAGAGAAGCAGTGAATCAGCCTGAAAAATCAAAATTTGCTAGTGATATTCCTAAAGGCTTAATGCAACCTTACGAGGATTGGAAAGTTCTTTTAGTAGAAGATGATGAAGCAGTGCACACCAAGGCCTATGAGCTTTTAAAACCCTTTGTCCACCAAGGGCGTGGCATCCGTTTGATCAGCGCCACCTCCATCGAAATTGCCGAAGTTTTAATTGAGCAAAATGCAGATTTAGCAGTGCTTTTAATCGGTCATCTTGAGACCGTAGAGCAATCCTTAAGCCTTATACCTTACCTTAGAGAAAAGCAGAGTAACCACTGGACACGTGTACTCTACTCAGCCGGAACGGCAGCCACTGTAGAAGAAGCAGGGCTACTGACTAAAATCCAAGGTTGCATGAATCACGGGCTACTTAAGACCCCTGACCTTAGAAAATACCTACTTAACACTCTTAAAACGCTAGAAGAAGCTGTATATTCTACTAGTTTGCACATCTTAGATAGTTCGCAAGCGAGAGGGGCTACAACCATTTTTAGGTGGAAGAATGAGCCAACTTGGCCCGTTGAATTTGTCTCCTTAAACGTAAAAGAACTGACTGGCTATACTGACAGAGAACTGACCAGTGGCGAGGTTCCTTATGCCAATGTTATTTTTCCTGCAGACTTAGAACGCGTAGCAGCAGAAGTCGCAGAATATACAAATAGTGGTAAAGATCATTATACCCAAGAATACAGGCTGATTCATAAAGATGGTCGAGTTATCTGGATCTATGATGTTACTAATATTATAAGGGGTGAAAGCGGTGACGCAACCCATTACCTTGGATATGTCTACGATATTACCCAAAAGAAAGAACAGGAAAAACTGCTCTTTGATCGTGAGATTTTTGGGGTCATCAAGCTTGATTTACATGAGAACATTTTAGAGGTGAACCAAACGGCAGCGGATATCTTCCGTTCCACTGGGGCAAAAATTACTGGCTCTTACTTTTATGACTGGGTTGACCCAGAGCAGGTTGCTAAAGCTGTTGAGGGCGTGAATGGGGTTCGGGTAACCAAACACCCTCAAAGGCTAGAGGTGAAACTCCAAGGGACGACAGAAGGTTTAGTTTCTTGCCAGCTTACAATTTCTTATATTGACGAAGTCGGTGCGAGCCAAGGCGGTTTTTTAGTTATTTTAGAAGACCTCACGGAAAAGAAAAAAGTTGAAGACGAGTTACGGCAGGCTTTAGCGAATGAAAAATCCTTTATCGCTTCTGTTAGCCACGAAATTCGCACCCCTCTTTCTTCTATTTTAGGTTATACGGAACTCTTACAAAGCTCCCCTGAATTAAAAGATGAGCAGCGGCACTTTGCAGAATCTATCTCTGTGAACTCCCAGCATTTGCTGAATCTGATCAATGACATTTTGGATATATCCAAGTTAGAGTCAAACCAATTGAGTTTGAATGTAAAAGAGGTGGTTTTAAGTGATCTCTTTACCGATTGCGGAGTGGTGGTCAGTTCTAATGTCAAGGAAGGTGTTCGCTTGAAGGTGAATGTTCCTGATTTTAACTATTATGTGAAATGTGACCCTATTCGCATAAAGCAGATCTTTATCAATCTTCTGTCTAACGCTGCAAAGTTTACAGAACACGGTAGCATTAGCTTATATATCAAAGATTTCACCCCCTTAGAAGGCGACGCACTAAGTTTGAGAATTTGCGTAGAAGATTCAGGCATTGGTATTGGTAAAGAAAAACAAAAAGAACTTTTTAAGCCCTTTAAACAGGCGCATATAGGCGATTACGGCGGTACGGGTTTAGGCCTTTATCTTTCTCGTTCCATTGTTAAATTGATGGATGGAGATATCTATGTGGAGTCGGATCTAGGTAAAGGCAGCAAGTTTATTGTAGAGTTGGTTCTGGCTAAAGGCCGACTTAAAGAGGCAGAGTTCCAGTTTAAAGATAAAGGTATTTTAGTTATTGGTGACTATCCATCCTTAAATGAAGACCAGAAAATCAAACTTCAAAATGCAGGTGCAAGACTTAGTTTTATTGATGCTTTGGCCCCTGGGAAAGAAATTTACCAAGAAATATTGGCCCTTGAAGGGGTTGACTTGGCGATTTTAGATGTTGATTTGTTGAAAGAACGAAGCCTTGCTTTATCGGCTATGCTGAAGGATTGCCACCCTGGAATAGGGATTGTTGGCTTGAAGATTAAAACCAATAGCCTGCAAAATACCCTGGTCGAGCATAATTTACTTAAGCCCTTTTCTCATTTTCAGTTGGCCAAGATTCTACAAAAAGCTTTGGCCACGGGGCAGAGAGCTAAGGTGGATGACTTTAGTCACTTGAGAGTGTTGATGGTAGAGGATGTACAGGCAAACCGCCAACTCTTTACCCAAATGTTGAAAAAATTCTTTAATCTTGAATTGCAGACAGCAGCAGATGGTGCTGAAGGCGTTAAAAAGGTTAAGAAAGAAACTTTTGATCTAGTCTTAATGGATTTGCAGATGCCGGGCATGGATGGAGTGCAGGCTGCAACTGAGATTCGTAAATTTGATAGCACAACGCCAATTGTTGCAATTACGGGCAGTGTTTATGCCGAAGATGTGCAACGGGCAAAGTCTGCGGGAATGAATTCTTACCTGGCTAAGCCAGTTCAAAAAGATGATCTAAAAAAGTTATTTGTTGAGTTGCTTGAAGGCAAGCCAATGTCTGCCCAAGAGGCTGACGCTCCACACAGTCTTGCAAAAAAGGTTGACGGCGAGCCTGCACTGGTATTGGAATCTTTGGGTCTTTCAGCGGCGATAGAGCAACCTCTTATTACTAAAATGAAAGAATTCCTTGAAACCATAGGTTCACCTGAGGAGGTGCAAGAGGAGATTTTACGAAGTGCAATATTAGAAATTAAAGAAGGCTATATCGGCGTTCAAGAAAGCTACCAAGCTGGGAATAAAAAATCTTTAATGAGATACCTGCACAAACTAAAAGGCTTACTCGCGAATCTAAATTTAACTCCACAGGGTGAGGCTGCACAGGATTTAGACTCCATGATTCGCCAAAACAAAGATGATAAAGTTTTCAGAAAGACTATGGAAAACTTTATTACAGACTTGCGTGAATTTGCCTAAAATCAGGAGTCTAGGGTTTGTAAGCCTTGGAAACTCAGCTATTTAAAAGGTGTAGCGATTTACAAATCAGGGGCCGAAAAAAACTAGGGCTTATCAATTTCTTTGATTAAGCTTGGCAGATGTTCCGCAACCAAGGCGGCAATTTTATCCAAGTCAAGATCCTTAGCAAAAGGCAGCATGCCTTCAATATTTTGGTCACTTAGCATTTCTATTTTTTCCCAAAGATAAAAAAGATAATCGCCATCCCTTGGGGGGATTAGGTTGTTGATTAGGAGGTAGAACTTGAGGTTTTTTTCCTTCAAAAGAGAAATTTCTGCCATTTGAAAGGCAAATTCTTCTTTTTTTGGAGTTAAGCAATAGATAATGGGCGCATCTTGCTCTATAATCCACTCCAGATTGTTTTTTGTTTCACAAAGGGGGGTGAGTAATCCTGCTGGAACTTCAATGAAAAGAGGGTTGTAATGTTCGCTTAAGAGATTTTTTCTCTCTTTAAGAAAGGCCCAATCAATGCGAATCCCATCACGACGATAGGCCATTTCAATGGGGTAGTTTTCCGTTGCTAAGTAAGGCGCAACAAAAGCTTGCGAGGGTTCCCCTGTCATAACCTGGCAAAAAAGTTCCCCGTCTGTAAGGCTGTCTTCTGCATTATGCATTAGCTGGCTGTGGCTAAAGGGTTTGAAGGCTCCAGCCTTTTGGGAAAAATTTGCTGAGCGTTTTACTAAGGCGCTGATAAGGGTCGTTTTGCCTGAGCCAGTAAGGCCTGCGACAATAAAAGTTTTATTCCCCAACTAATGCATCCCTAAGACCAGCTAATGTCTGTGGCTCCACAGTAGAAAGCTCTTTGTAGACATCTTGGACAGTTAAAAAATTCTTACTCATAAAGGCTCTTAGTTTTGCATCTTTAATGCGCCTACGCTCTTTGATTTCGCTTAAATACTGGCTGACATTCATTTTGTGGCTAGCAAATTTTAAGTCTAAACTTTTTAGATCTTCTTCTGTTAACCCTGCGTCTGTAGCACGTTGGAAGAATTTTTCAAGGTTTTGTTCTTGGGCGAATTGCTTACGGTTTTCATTTATAGGGTCTTGCGCCATGAGGCTTGTCCCTACCAATGCCAAGAGAAGCGAAAAAAAGATGAATTTATTTGTCATATTACTCTGTGAGTTTTTTTTTATTAAAAGCTACTAAAGGGGATGCAAAAAATGTGCAGTATCCAGCACTAATTCGGGATTGTGCTATCCAAATTTGCACTTTTCGTTAGAGTTTTACGCTGTTGTGCAGGATTCATGCATTTTCGACAGAATCAAATTCAATTTTTAATAATCTCAAGGTATTTTCTAAAAAAACCAACATAAAATTTATGTTAAGCCTTTGGGGATATTTTTCCATATCCTTTGTAAAAAGTAAAAAATCGAATTTCCCTTTTTTTTAAATTAATGTAAGGTATAGGCTAACACAAGTACTATTATAGATGATGAGGGGCAAAAATGGCAATTGATCTTGAAAAAGTAAAAGCTGAAATTACAGAAGCGGCAGAACGCATGGGGATGGACTTTGAGGACTTAGCAGAAATGGTCCCTGATGTTTTAGACGATTGTAAAGCAAAAATAGCAGGCTTAAAAACAGCCATTGAAGCTGGTGATGGGGCGCAAGTTAAGGCTATAGCTCACGATTTAAAGGGCTCAACCTTAAATTATGGCATAGTCGAACCTAGCCAATATGCAAAAAGCTTAGAGGCAAATTTTGAAAGCCCTGATATGGCAGACTGCGAAAAATTTTCATCTTTAATTGATGAGCTATCTGAGTTAGACTTACTTTAGATTATTTTTTAAGTCTGGCCCATTTTTTTCCCGCATTGAAGATTTTATCCTCACCACTATAAAGCTCACTGGTCAATTGGTCCTTGATTTTTACATCAGGGACAATGCCCACTTTGTGAAAGCTTTTGCCACCAGCTGTGTAAAAACGAGCCATTGTCATCTTAACAAAAAGCTCTTCTGTCAGAGGAAAAAAGCTTTGGATACTTCCCTTACCATAGGTTTTCTCACCAAAGAGTTTGCCTTGGTTCAAGTCTTTGATGGCCCCGGCTAAAATTTCTGCGCTGCTTGCCGTGCGTTCATTTACTAATACACTTAAAGCTCCATACTCCAAGGTAGAAAAACCTTGGGAGGGATAGGTCTGGGTGGTTTTGCCAGAAGAGTTTTTGATTTCTAAAATCAACCCCTCCTTGATAAATAACTCGGCCGTTTCAATACCCGAGAGCAGCAACCCGCCAGGGTTATTGCGTAGATCTAACACGATCCCCTTAATCTTTTTACCCTTAGCCTTTACCACGTTGAAGTAAGTTTTAATCTCTTGGGCTGTGTTTTTCTGAAAGTCAGAGATGGCAACCAAATAAATATCATCCCCAAGGTTTTTCGTTAGGACTGAAGACTCCGTGATAGCTGCAAAGTTCAGGTGTAAATCTTGTTTTGCCTCGCCACGGCTATAGGTTACCTTTATTTTTTGCCCAACCTTGTTCGGGATACTAGTGAAGACTTCCTGTTCGTTTTGCGGGGTCAAGGTTTGGTCGTTAAGGGCTACAAAAATATCTCCCCTTTTTAGCCCTGCCTTTTGGGCAGGGGAATTTAGTGTCACCTTGGCAATGGTCAGGCCTTGGGGCCGTGGTAATAGCTGCACGCCGATGCCAATATATTGGCCCATGGATTCATTTTGCAGCTTTTCATATTGCTTGCGACTATAAAGTTCACTATAGGGGTCGAGGCTTTGCAGCATTCCGTTGATAGCTGATTCTGTTAGCTCCCCTGTGGTCTTCTGGGGTACTCCTCGCTTTTGTATTAGGGCAAAGGCACGTGAAAAGGCCTCAAAGGCTTTGTCTTGGGAATTTAAATGTTTGGCTGAGTCGCCTGCCAAGGCCAGTGACGGAAAAAGAGCCAAAGAAGAAACAAAGGCTAAAAATGTAAATCGTAGGCAAAAGACTTTCATTATTGGCTTTGGTCAATTAGCTCTAATAATAAAAGCCTTGTTGGGGTAAAGAGCAAAATACTCCCAACAAAAGCTGTGATAAAACCAGGTAAGATAAAACTGATAGCGCCGATGATCAGTAAAACTTCACCCCACATTTCTTTTACAATTCTGGTTCCTTTTTGGCTTTCTGCTGCCACAAAAAAAAGGTCGTTGACGTTAGATTTTTTTAGACGCCAATAACCAAAAGCAAATAAAATTAACTGACTTAGCACAGCAAAGATGATCCAAGATCTAGAGGAAAGGCTGAGCAAAAAAATCAGGTCAAAAATACTTGCAGGGGCTAACACTAGAAATGTCCAGAAAATCCAAGCCATGATTTTACTCGTCCTCTTCTTGCGGCTTTTTAGGTTTAGCAAAGGGTGCTGGTAATGTTTCTAAAGCCGCTATATAGCGGGCCATATCTATGTTGCCTGTTCCTGCAAAAAGCTCAGCTGCTTCCATGCTTACTAGCTGTGACATCAGGCCAAAGGCCTCATCTTTACTAAAGCCTTCCTCTTGCAAACGTTCAAAGGTAACCGTCGCCTCAGGGGGGTCATCAGAAGCCATTTGCTGGTTGATTACCGAGGTTATTGCGGTTTGGAGCCGAGTTTTTAGGTAGGCATCTTCCTTAGGGTCTTTGGAAAAAACAGGAGGGGTTACCCCTTTATTTTGCTCTGTCATTTTTTATTTCCCATTTCTTTTGGGTTATAGGTTTTATGTGCAGCTTTAAAAGCCGCAGGGTCTAAATTTTTGCCCTTTTTGGGGTGATTTTTTCCCCAAGCAAAAGTAATGAATTCTTTGCGCTGTGGGCTTAAAACCAATTGGTCAAAAAAGTCTAATAGATCTTTTTGGGTGATTTTTTCAAACTCTTTGGCATAAACTTCTCGGTAGTCAAAATCAAAGCTACCATTGCGAATTCGACTCCAATGCAATTGAACCTCTTCACCTAAGTTTTTAGGCTTTTCAATGGCTGCTTGGACTAGGGTTTTTTTATAACCCAAAAAGTCATCCTCTGTCATGCCTTGGATTTGGGAGCGGAATTTTTGTAAAAAAGCCCAAGTTCGCTTGTTCAAGTATTCAGGTCCTTTTTCTGCCGACTGGATTAAAAAACTCAGGCCGTCTACTTGGTGGCTGCCTGTAGCACCTGTCCAAACAAGGTAACCCAGTTGTTCATTGGTTCTCATTTGAGCGTAATAGGGTTTTGTTACTACGGTGTTTAGAAGCTGCAACAAAGCCGTTTGCCTTGGGGCTACTGGCCCTGCTTGTAAATAAAGATAGTAAGCGGAGTTAGTATCTTCAATGGCAAAGGAATTGAGTAGTCTCTCTCCACTATTAAGGAGATAGGTTTTTTGGATGGTCGCCTCGCCCTTGGGCAAAGGTTGGTGTCCTATGCCGCTAGTAATCTGGGCCTGCAATGCCAGGGCAGCTTTTTGGGTCAGGTTACCTTCCATAAGGGTTTGGATATAAAGTCGTTTTAGCAGTTTTTCGGTGTGGGCCTTAAAATCTGTATAGGTTAGGCTGTCTGCCACCTTCAAATAGTCTTCGTTATGCCACAGCAACTCGCTAGTAATATAGCTAAACTCATAAATTGCCCGTTGGTAAGCTCTCGACTGTCTACGGTTGAGGCGTTCTTCCTTCATTTCTTGTCTGTAGATGGAAAACTGCTCAGGGCTAAAGTTACTGGTGTCTTTAACTCGGTTTAGAATTGCCTTTAATATAGGCACAAACTGCTCAGGGTAGCCTTTTAGGTTAATTTGCACCCCAGTAACTTGGTTGTGAATATTAAAGCTTAATCCAGCGATTTTTGCTGGGTATGCAAATTCGTTAAGTTCGTTTGAAACCAACTTGGTCCAAATGTTAGTTAGGGCCGCTTCTTTTGGGGTAATGTAGGCTTGGGGAGAAGAAATGTTAATAACCAGTTCCGCCTTAGGACTTTTAAAGGGGTTGCCACCTTTAAACCAGAGTTGACTGCCTGTCTGGCTTTCGATCAATTTGGGCCATTTATCTGGCTTTTCTAAGCTTTCCAAAGCCACACTGCTAACGATAAAAGGGTTTGCCTCAGGTAACCTTAAGGCTGCGATTTTTAATGCTGTTGATAGGCTCGCTAGTTCTTTGTTATCAAGAGGTTTACTGCTGTACTCCCCTTTGTAGTAAGGCTCAATTTTGTCTGTTATAGCTGACTTTGATACTAGAGTCCGAGTCATGTTTGTAGGGTTGATAGCTGCCAATAGAGTCTTGAGTTCGGCTTTGGGGTATTTTTTGAATTGTACCTGTAAAGCTGGAGCCAATTCGGCTGGTACACGCTGCATCAAGCTTGCAAGTTGAGTCACATAACCACTGGCTTGGCCTTTTTCTTGGTACTGGAACTCGATCGCTGCAACCTTGGCGACCTCTTCAAAGTAAAGGGAAAGGTCTGTTTTTTCTTTTGCTAACTCTAGATAGCTAAAAAGGGCTGCTGTAATCTCTTGTTTGTGGTTCAAGCCTTCTGGCGTAAGTTCTACGGTAACCCCAAAGGTGCCAAAACCTCGGTGGTCCCCTTGGCCGCCAGCACTGAGGTTTAAAGCCCAACCTTTGCTTTTTAGATAGCTTAGTAAGCTACCTTGGCCTTCGTGGCCCAAAAGCTGGCCTAGGATATCAGCAGGGCGTTTATCCCATTGATTCCAAAAGCTAGGAGTGATAAAATTAAACATCAGGTATCTGATGTTTTTTATTGGCTTGATTTGCACCTCACGAGGCATTTGCTCGGTGATTACTGGAATAGCACTCAAGTCGGCTATAATGAGGTTCTTATTTTTTATGGGCGAGAAATATTTATGGGCAAAACCTTCCAGCTCATCAATGGGGTTTTTACCTAGGATTACCAAGCGCATCAGATTAGAAGAATAATTTTTTTGATAAAAATCGACTAATTTTTTATTTAATGCATTTACGTCACCAGTAGACTCACCAAGGGTTTCAAGCGAGCCTGTGCCAAATTGTGAAAAAGGATGAGCACTATTACTAACTTCCTTTTGAATTTGGTAAAGTCTTCGCATATCATTGATAAGATTTTTTTGGTGTTCTGAGTGAACAGCTTGAATCTCACGATTCGCATAGTCTGGATTAAAAAGCGGGCTGATAAAAAATTGACTAAAGCGGTCTAGAGCGCCACTTAAGTATTCTGGCTGAATATTAAAGTGGTAATTGGTGTTTTCTGTCGCTGTGTAGGCATTTGAGCTTCCACCATGACGGGAAAGAAAATCACCATATTCATCTGCTTTAGGGAATTTTTTAGTGCCTAGAAAAAGCATATGCTCTAAATAGTGGGCCAGGCCTAGTTTAGTGGCAGGGTCGGAAAATTGACCGACTGCTATATCCAGTGAAGCTGCGGCTTGCTCGGTAGTGGGGTCACTAATTAATAAAACCTGAAGCTGGTTACTTAAAATAACTGCTTTGTAATCTCTTTTGTCGGCAGGGCTTTTTTGTACTTGCACAGTTGAAAGAGATGAATAAAAATAAATCAGCACCAGTAAGCCGCTTAAGGCTAAAAGGTATAAGGGATTTTTTATGCGTTGCATTTTAAATTTATAGGGATGAAATGAAATTACTTTTGAAGAACCCAGGTTGCCAATTTTGCAAGTTTTATCGGGATTCTTTTAAGCATCAGGGTAAAGCTACTAGGCCTGCTTGCGCCAAAGGTGCACGCAGGATATTCGAAAAAGGCACTAAAAATAAACAGCGTAAATGGAAGTGGATTGATTGCTCCTACGCTGAATTTAGAAATAAAGATCGCCTTTGCGAAGGATTTGAAGTTCAATCAATGGTACATTCTGCCGCCCAACAGCTTGGGCTAGTTCTTAGGAGCGCTGTGCATGAAACCCCACCCGCCTTTAAAAGCGAAATGTGGTGGCAACATGGCGACCAAATTATAATTTAAAGGTTGGCCTTTCTTTTATCAATCAAAAAAGGCTTTTAGAGATGTAAACTTTTGTAAAAAGTTTCTACCTGCAATCTCCATATGCTATTTTTTATTTTTTCGTAAGTTTGCTTGACATTATTCAACCAGATGAGCAGAATTATTGATTCTGGAACACGGGGTGTAGCGCAGCCTGGCTAGCGCACCTGCTTTGGGAGCAGGGGGTCGGAGGTTCGAATCCTCTCACCCCGACCAGAACGAATAACGGGCGCCCGTAGCTCAGCTGGATAGAGCAACTGACTTCTAATCAGTAGGTCGGACGTTCGAATCGTCCCGGGCGTACCAGTAAAGATGGCGGATGTAGCTCAGTTGGTAGAGCACCGGATTGTGGCTCCGGATGTCGCGAGTTCAAACCTCGTCATTCGCCCCATTGAAATGTAAAGATGCAAGCGCTTGTAGCTCAGCTGGATAGAGCAGTGGACTTCGAATCCGAAGGTCGTAGGTTCGAATCCTACCAGGCGTACCATAAAGAAGACCAAAAAATGTGCGAGAGTGGCGGAATTGGTAGACGCGCCAGATTTAGGATCTGGTATCTTCGGATGTGTGAGTTCAAGTCTCTCCTCTCGTACCAACATTTTTTACGTAAAGCCTTAGTTCATAAGGCTTAACGTCTTCCCCCTCCCTTAAAGCGAATTACCAATAATTACCAATAGAGCCTTATTCCGTGGTTCTAGGTTCGGTTCCAATTACCAATGAATTACCAATGAGAATTGCCTTAAAAGGCGGATTTAGGGGTAATATTGTGCCTTCGATTAGCCCTTGAATTACGCTGTTCCTTTCGACTTTCGCCTTATTTTTGACATGCCTTGAGCCGTGGCTTATAAAGAGGGTAATTTTAATAAACTTTTAGACGGAAATAAAGAATGAGCAATGTAACAAAATCGGACTTAATCGACCAAATAGCAGAACAAACAAACATCACCAAGGCAGCAGCAGGAAAAGCTCTTGAGGCGGTAACAGGGGGCATTTCTAGTGCCTTGACTGAGGGTAAGTCTGTAACACTTGTAGGGTTTGGAACTTTCTCTGTAGCTGATCGTGCTGCAAGGGATGGACGGAACCCTAAGACAGGGGAACCTATCAAAATCCCAGCGGCTAAGGTGGCTAAGTTTAAGGTTGGGAAGGCTCTTAAAGAGGCTGTGAACAGCTAAACGTACTGTTGGGTTGGTTATGCTCGCCTAGCTTCCTTCCAAGGAGAGGACTCTTCAATTTTCAGGAGTCCTAATTCCCCTGCCAATCCATGATATAGCTAGAGAAACGAAAATTTGCTTCTCTGAATTGAGCCGCTTTCTTGCCTGTGTAACCCATTGCAAGGAAGATAAAACCGTCCTTTGACATTAGGTGTTTCTTTAAAGTCCTACCAGTTGGGTCTTTGTAGTCACTAAGCCCAAAATTGGACTCAGTAAAATCCTTAGAACAATCAAGCTTTTCAATGTCTCTGAGAACGTGCTTGTGTTGCTTCCCAAAAACTTCTGCCACGTTAAGAGAAGAGGTTTTTAAATCCTCCTCAATTAGCGCTACCCCTTGAGTCTTTGTAGCTATTGCCCTCAAAATTGAGGGCAGTAAATTACGCTGCCAAACCTTGCTATAGCGAGAACGAGCAAAGTTGCTTTATGGCCTGTGTAGGGCTAGGTAGAGGACTCCCCAAAATTGGAGAGTCTAAAGGAGGACAACGCAAAATTGCGTAGTCTGAAATAATCGTTATGGGGCGGGACTATATCCTGCTCACCAAAAAAGTGGAGCAGGTATCAGGGGCTAAACATTTAGTCGAATACCACCTAACAGTCGAAGCCGCTAAGCATATCGCAATGATGGAAAACAATGATAAGGGTTTCCAAGTTAGGGATTACTATATTGAGCTTGAACATCGTTTTGACTTGTTGGGCTGGGGGGAGTATTAATTAAAGTTGAAGGGGTAAGTGCAGGCTGAACGATTGTTGCTTTTTGAGAATCCTCAGAGGTATTACCGCTTATCCCTTTTCCTTCCCTAAAAGATTCTTTTCCCCATAAAAATTGCCTCATTATCCCCAAGCTCGAAAACTGGTTTTGGAGTGGGATGAAATTATCTACTTTTTGCAGCGGTAACAAACAGTGGTAAAATCGGGGGGTCAAAATACCCTGTAAACCCTTACTAGCACGCTGTGCAGGGAGGATTGAATTCTAAGGACTTTTTGGCGTGTTTTTAGTGGTATTTTGACCACTATAGCTAATACCTTAATTAACCCTAAGAATGGGCACTAGAGGCCATATAGAGCTATGTTTTTGAAGGGCTAAGCTGTAAACCATTAGTTGGTGGTATTATTCCATTAAAACTGTGATGGTCATTTAGAGCGGTAAGATTGCCTGATTTTAAACAATTAATTAATTTCCAGTTTTTTTCGTACCTGTCAGGGCGATTTTTTTTATAGGCTGCTTGATCTTAGGCCAATTTCTCGATGGTACCTGTGACCATTCTAAGCATTTTTGATTCAACCCTGAATCCAAACTCCAAAGCTACCTTCCAGATTCCCGAAAGCCCCTTTTATTTAGTATTTGAATCGAAGGTTAAGCTTTCTCTTGCTCCCTAAGTTTCCATGTGATATCCTACATTATATAAGGGAAAAGTTTAAATTCAAAAAGTCAGATTAAAAGAGTTGGAAATGGGTCAGTTCGAATTAGAAAAGTCAGGGAGCAGCAATCAGGTAAACTTAGCTGATCAAGAAAGCACCTCCCCTGAAAAAGAGATTGCTGTTTTCAAGGGCATCCTAGAAGAAAAATTCAATAGCATTGAGCTTGAAGGTGCCAAAGGGGTCATGTTTACAATTCCCAAAGCAATCGAGGCATACTTGACCTCAGTTGCAAACGATCACACTAGAAGGGCAAAGAAGAGCGACTTAGATTTTTTCGCACAGCACCTTAAGCTGAATGGGTTTCACACACTTGGTGACTTAGGGCGGCTTACCCCAAATGTGTTGTCTTCTCAAATTGAGGGGTTTTTAAAAGTTCAAGCAACTCGACCATCGAAGAGGCAGAAAGAGCAGGCAGTAGAAATGGGGCCATTAGACATGATTGGCAGGCAGGTTTCTGTGAAGCGGTATAAAGGTTCGGTTATGTCTTGGTTTACCTACGTCAGCAATAAGTTTCCAACCTTAATTTCAGCAGTACCAGAGATTGAAGGTTTTAAAGCTAAGAGAGATACAGGCACTACAGAGGCTTTGAGCTATACTGAGTGGGATAAATTGAAACAAGAGCTTGATTCTGTTGAGAAGCCAGACCCAGCTCAGAAGCCTAAGTTTCGGAATTGGAGAGCTAAGATGAGGTTACGTGCCTTGTGTTACATTGGCATTTTGGCAGGAGGCAGAAGAATATCGGAAATTTTAAAGCTAACATGGGCCGATGCCAACTATGAGAAGAGCTTAATAAGAATCGCACCCTCTAAAAAAAGGGATAACATTACCGTCTACCATTTGCCGTTCTCTCCACAGCTACAAACGATACTAAAAGAGTACAGGGCAAGCTTAAAAGAGGAGCCTAAGCCTACTGATAAAATGTTTGATATTAAGCCTCAATCAGTAGATGAAATCCTTAAGCGTTGCGCTAAGAAGGCGGGTATTAGGCGGATTTCTTACCATGTTCTACGGTCAACCTTTATTACATGGTCTATCGCCAGAGGTGATTCTGTAAGTCAGATTATGAATGCGACCCTCCATACGAGTTACGACACAGTGAGGCAGTACGACAAAAATAGTAAGTTATCAGTATCATCCATCAACCAATTAGGTGAAATTTAATCAGATGAAAGGGCTGGCAGACGAGTTTTAAAAGCAGAAGAAAGAGTATTTTTTTTAACTAGTAGGGAAATAACAATATGGATAAAAATGAAAGGGAAAATATTAGAAATAAACAAAAAGTTTTATGTGAAGCTACCCAAGGTGATTGTACTGTCGCTTAAGGGCACTAATCCAGTAATAGAGCTTGATTGGTTCTAGTTTAAGCTAAATCTAAGCGGCTACAGGACAAAGCCTTGCTATGAAGCTTCGCTGGCAACAAGAGGAGAAGATACGCTCTTAAGACTAGAGCCTTCAATGCTTGATCTGTTGGACATTCCAAAGAAGGGGGTACTTGCGTATTGAACATGGCAGTGAGTCCTTTGAATTCTCGGATGATAAGCATGTCCTGCATGGTGATAACGGAAAATTCGACCTAAGCTCATTCATCAATCTTAAGCCTAAAGCCAGCACCAAGGGGGCAAAATGATCGTCTCACCATTATCCCTCAAAGGGAAAGTCTACTTGCCAATTTCAAAGGTAACTCTGGAAAACTTAAGGGGTGACGTGATATTTATCAACCCACAGGTAAAGTTTAAGACTAAGATGATTATTATCACCGCCTATGATAGTAAGGATATGCTGGGTAGGCCTCAACCTACTGAGATTTTAAAGCATAAAGGGAAGAGCTACATTGAGGTAGACCCTGACCTTTTAAGCCTAGTAAGTGCCGATAAAAGCACCCCTTTTGAAGTAAGGTTGGAGGTTAGGGATAGAAAGCTAATCTATACTGCCCTTGAAGACGTAGACCTGCCAGAGAAGATGGAAATAGCTTTTTCAGCCATGAAGAAAGGCCGTGTGACTGGAAACGACTTTGCCAAGCTATTCACTAAGCAAGGCAAGTTTAAAGGCTTAGGCGTATTTTTAGAATAAAAAAAGCCCCTGCTAGAATTAACTAACAGGGGCTTTCTTATTTTATAGATGACTGCCGTTCTTCGAGTCTAAGTCCCATATAGAGAGCTAGCTGTTTTGAAGTGGTCTTACCTGTCGATATACTCGCTTCATCTAACAATTAAAGGTGACTGCCATCCTCAGTCCAGTACCGCTTTTAACGTGAACTGGCTTTTGGAGGTGGGCTTACCTGTCGATATACTCGCTTCACCTAAAGTTTAAAAAGCAGTTAAGGAATTCTGATAGAGTCATGAGGCCATTTTCAGTACGCACTATTCTCACTTACGTTCCTTTCGGGCTATAACATATACTGTGAAGTATAAACGCTACCGACAAAGAGAAATAATGGGAGCTTAACCGCTTTCTACCTTAAGGATAAGCATATTTCTTGCCAAAAGACAATTCAAAAAAAAGCCCGTGATAGCTAACTAACACTAGCAAATAGCGGAACCTAAGAAAAACTCGTAAGTTGGGGCGACGTATCGTTAAACGATAATTTGAGTCATAACGCTTCTGACCCCCCACAAATTCTATTGGCGCATCCTCTGACTAAAGGAATGACTCTTATGCCTAAAGATATGCAGTTACTCTGCCCTTTTGCAAGTGCCAGAAAGCCTTTTACATGGTGTAAGCAGGCTAGTAAAGAAAAGTTAAGCAACACCCAAAGGAACGGCAAAATAAAAAGTCTATCTGATAGAATTTCCTGTGAATCCTCTTTTAATAGGCATTTACAGGGATTTATTGTTTTTCTTTCTTGCCCGTGCAACCCATGTTGGAGAGGATAAAAAGGCGATTCTATCAGATAGACTTTTCTGTATGCCCTTTTTCAGTAAGGATTCACAGGGATTAGTTTTGGCACACTTTTCCCAAAGACCTCAGCCACGTTAAGTGAGGAAGTCTTTAAAGAAATTGCCCAAAATTATAATTTACTAAACTCAAAACTTTAGAGTTTCTCTATTTTTATTTAAAGCCCTGATAGTAAACGATCTACAGGGATTTCCTAACTAGTCTTTAGCCGCTAATTAGAGCGTTTAAGCAGAAACTCTAAAGAATTTAAACCCATTTCTTTAAGCGTTTTGGCCGTAGTGGATTTCGACTAGCCTTTCCTGTTCATTGCATAGATTATTATAGGCTCTAGCATGTAGAGGCTTAACCACTCTTTGAGCCTCGCCTAGGGCAGGGTCAAATTCTGCATAAAAATCGCTTTCTGTTACGTCTAGCTTGGTGCTACCCATTGACACATCAACCATTTCCTCTAGGGTTTTAGGGTTACAAATAGGCCTTAGCATTTGCCTTATGGACTCCCTCTCGTCTTTGTGGACTAGGTTGAGGTTTACCCCCTCTGGAATTTCCATAGGCTTAAAATCAATCCCGTATGTAGCAAGCTCTACCTGCTCCTCTATGTCATGCTTGCCAAGGTCGCTTACATCGGTGTTATTCTTTAGCCAGAAAATAGCCTTTGCGGCTGCATCAATTCGATCATCATGCCGCCCCTTGGGGAAAGCTTCGGCTTCATCAAAGAACGTGTTTGAGTCGTGTTTTTCATGCATCCAATCACCTTGAACAACATCAACATTCCCAAGCTGAGCCATTGCGCCCATTTGCTCGATAAACCACTCTTTGTTTTTGGTGACTCTATAGGGGGCTGCGTAATAGTCCTGTAATAGGTTCAAATACACCGCTGAGGCCACTTTACCACTGGAACCGCCTTCCTCTTCCCATACTTGATAAACCCCTGTACCCCACCTCATTTTGTCTTCTCTGGCAGTCTTAAGCATTAGGTTGTTTATATCGCCTGTAGTCTCTCTAGCAGTCACTAGATCAAGTAGGTAAGCCCTGCCCCCTGACAGTGCCACTAGTGCGCCTGCGGTGAAGTCAGGGTCTTTGTTCTTGTTGCTTGGCTTGGTTGCCGCTATATCCCAAAACCTGCAAATCCTATCCACCTTGTTAAGCCCAAAGGTAGGAATGACAGGGAACCACTTTCTATTGATCATGTTGCCGCCCTTAGCCTTGGGTCTTTGCTGGTAGAGTGAGTTCCAGTTGTGCTTGTCTGCCATAAACTGCTTTAAGAAATCTTCTCCAAACCTTCTAGGCCATAGTGCCTCGCCTTCATTTCGGGGGTCACAAAGGGTTAGGGGCTGGCCTTCGATCTCATACTGCACGTATTCAGCGATTGCAGGGTTTCTCCATTCCTCTTGAGGTAGCTTGATAGGCCCATGCTTAAAGGGGAGGGATTCTTCATCCATAGAGGCTGGTAAACAAAGAATATGCCAACCATCGGGGGAGTCTTGCCCGTTCCATTCAGGGGTGCCTTGCTTTGGTTTTTGCCCATTATACATGGCTATACCGTCTTTCTCTAGTATTTGGCCTGCTAAATCCTTTGGGTGCCAACGAGTCATAGTAATTACAATTCTTGAATTTTCTTCATCCTGTCGGTTTAGGAAAGTACCCTCGTACCACTCCATTGTTTTCTGTTGATAGGTGGGGCTTTCTGCCTCTTCACGAGACTTTACAGGGTCATCTATTAGGCCAAGGTCAAAGCCTTGACCAGTAATTGAGCCTCCAATTCCAGCGGCTCTAAGATAGCCCATGTACCCCGCCCCAATTTCCCAAAAATCTTGCGTATCATTGCCATTCACTCCAGCAAAATCAGGAAATACATCGGCAAACCTTTGGTCTTTGAGGTTGTTTCTTATGTGCTGAGAGATAACCTTTGCCCTTGCTGCACCGTAGCCACAAGCAATAATTTTCTCATTTGGGTTTCGCCCCAAGGCATAGTTTACGGCTCTCTCCTCGGTTTCCGTCTTTCCGTGGCGTGGGGGTAAAAACACCATTAACCGCTTAATCTTACCTTCTACTACCTGTTGGAGGTAGTAACTCATAAGGTGGTGGTGCCACGACTCCCTTCGGTAATGCCTAAATGTATGTTTTATAAAGTCAATTACACTGGATTTTCCCTTTTCGGCATTGAGTGATTGCTCTTTGAGGTTGTTTGTTTTGGCTTGTCTAGACCTCTCCCTAAAGCTCGTTTCAGCTTCCCTGAAGGCCTTTTGCAGGGCTTGCTTGTTTTGTGGTTGGTACTGTGGCAGGTAGCCCCCGATTAAATGGGCAGGGGTTTCTCTAAAAAAGTTACTGCCCGCTTTGTTGTATTTGTCGAAAAAATTATTCATTAGTTATCTCATTTGTTGTATGGATTAATGGCTTTTCTTGGTTTAAATTTTCGATTGCTGCTTTGATTTCATCGGTGCGCTCCAGCTTTGCATCTTCGGCTAGCTGCTTCCAGTAAGTCTCTGGGACTCCTGAGCCAGTAAGGAAGTAGCAAGCTTCTCTCAACTTAAACTCAGGGTGGTTTTCATTGTCCATGATCAGTGAAATGGCAGTCTCAACCATTTTGATATAATTACGTTCAGTGTAATTTCTGTTGTCTTGCCTGTAATATGAAACAAGCTCTAGTGCTTTTGTTTGCAGTTCAGTAGCAAGCTTTAAAGAATTCATTGCATCCTTCTTCTCTTGGATTGTTTCAAGGTGCGGTATGTCAGACTGGATTGATTCGGTAAGCTGATCACTCAAAAGCCTGTTAGCAGCGATTGAATCCAACATTTTGTTGTCGAAGTCTTCAAAATCAAAATTAACTTTGGCTGTGGGTTGTGCCGATGCCCTACCTTCTTCCCAGAGTAGTGTTTCCTGTTTGAATTCTTCTGAATCAACGTCTAGACCTGCTTTACTAGCAAAATCGCTTAAGCTTAGATCGGTTTTTAAAAACTTCTTGAAAAGCTTGGCCCACGGTATTTGCCTTGGCCTTCCAGCCTTGCTTTTAGGTGCTGGCTTAGGGGCTTCTTTAGGCTCTTTGACTTCCTTTTCTTGAGGCTTAGGAGCTAGGCTAGGAGAGGGGCTAGAAACAGGTTCTTTGGCCTCTTCAACGGGCTTAGCCTCCTCTACGATCTCTTCTTGGAGTTCTTTGAGGGGGAAACCAAGCTTAGCCTTCTGCCTACGGGCAGTCTCATAGGAAACTCCCTTTTCTTTGCAGAAAGCTTTGAAGTTGCCTGTAGACCCAAAAACCCCTTGTTGCTGACAACGCCTTAACCATAAGGGCCAATTCTTAACAGGTTTAGCCATGGTTAACTCTGTTTGTAGCTCAATGCTGATTGAATTTCATTAGCCTTGATTGCAACGTGGTTGGCTGCACAGTGGAGCTTTGCGAGGTCTGCTACTACTTGATTCGGGTAGTCAACAAACTGATAAATAACTTCCATCATCTCTGCTACCATCTAAGTCACCTTTGTAAGCTTATTGATTGCGGTAGTGAGTGGGCCAAGTACGGGTAACTCGTTCATGGTGGGAAGCCTGAAAGAGCCAAGAACATCTAAAACGTCATCAGGTATAGGTCTATAGACTGCATCAAGCTTATTTTCATAGGCAAGGAAGTCTATTTTCCAGCCGATCTTCAAGGGTTCGGCCTTATTTTGAAAGAAACCTAGGTCACTGACGGTTATTGCGTACATTTCAGAATTAATTTCATCTATGAGTTGCAGCTCATAGCCTTCGGGGTTGGGCTTTGAGACAAAGTTCCCTGCTGAGGTTTCAAGCTTTTGATAAAGTTTTGAATTCGGGTCAGAAAGGTCTGCATAGAGGCCTAGAAACCGCTTTAGATTGTCTTTCCAATCGCTTGCCTTATAGTTCGCCAGATCCATATTTTTCAGGTTGCTACTCATTATCACACTGTTGATGATACCCCCTGTAAAAACCCCTGACATGGTGTGTTTGGAGAAGCCCTTGCCGAAAGTCCTTGAAATGGGGCCAGAAACCCCGTTGACGGTATTTTGTCGATAGCTCGTTGTGTCGCTGATCTCTTGAGGGCTAAAGGTCACGCCACCATTGCCTTTAGGGAATTCAAACCTTGCCAGCTCAGTCTGATCAAGCGGGTTAGCATTCGCATTCTGCCTAGCCGTTATTTTTTGCTGATCTCCAAAACGTCTTTCGAGGTCTGCCCCTAGAAGGGTTTGCTCAAAGATGTTCGGAACTGCAATCGAACCGTAAGATTCTTTTTTAACGATTCTTAAGATTAATTTTGGCTTGGTAATTTGCATTAGTGCCCCCTGTTTAAAGCGGCTCTACACTTAGCGAGGCCTTGTCTTGTAGCTTCTTCAAAGTCTAGGGGGGTTACAGAGGAACCATCGAAGGTTTTTGAGGCCTCAAATAAGTCCAATCGTTGCTGCATAGCTAGCCAGTTCATTGCTGAAAATTTGGTCGCTGCCTCTAGCTTGAGAGCTAAGTTCCTAGTAACTGGGCTTGTACCCTCGATGATGCCATTGATTTTCTCGCCTTTGACGTTGAGATGTGCGGCAAATTCTGGGATAGTAATTTTATGCTCAGCCAGCAAAAATTCTAGATATTCCCCTGCGGATACTGGTTTCTCAGCTAAAAAAGAGTGGTTTTGATTGTTTAAGTTTAAATATTCAGGTTTCATTTTTTCTCCAATGAGAATTTAAAAGCAAATTTAGATTGTTTTTTTAAGTTAGAATCTAAACTGTAGGTTTTTTACTGGCATGTTATCACCTCTAGTATGCTTGTAGTGATCGCGGACTGTATTTTATAAATGCACTGCTTACCTCTGTATTGTTTAAAATAAATCAATCCTAAGCTCATATTGAAGCTATTTCTTGATTTGTAAATAAAGCTCAAATCCTTGTTTGAGACTTTTTTCCTTACTGGCCTTGGCCTTAACTCTCAAAGCTTAACTTTTAAGACCAAACTTTCTTAATTTTCCAGTTCTTGCCTTTTTGAAGGCTCTTTTTTGATTCGCCTTCAAGGCAAAAATCAAACAAGAGTCTTTATAGATACTCTATAAAGACTCTATATAAACTATATGCCCTACTTTTTCCGCTGTAGACCCCCTATAGTCAAGGCTTTAGAAAATCACTTTCCTTAGAAGAGGAGGGATTCTCCTTAAAAGCGGAGGGTTTATCCTTAGAAGAGGAGGGATTCTCCTTAAAAGCGGAGGGTTTCACCGTAGAGATTTAAGAAAATTTCCATTAGCTTCGAGTTCATATTCACCGCCTCCTAAATCTGTTATTTTTTTCATAAGGCCAGTTTCTCGCCAGTAGTCAAATACGCTGTCTAATTTAGGCTTATAATTTTGGTTGTCATCCTTCTCAATCCCGCAAGCCTCAAGGAGCTTGTCTTCTGACCTTTTAACTTTAAGCTGCCCCAAGCTTGTGCATAAGAGATATGCCCTTCGATGATGCTCCTTAATTACCCCACTAAAGTTTTCATTTAGTTCCCGCATTAATGGCATTTGTTTGAAATCATTACTAAATTCAAGAAGAATATCGTTAAATAAGATTCCTGTGATTTGAGATTGGCCATTTTTCCAGTATGTTCTTTCTAATGTGTGAACTAGCGGATATTTTAGGCTTTTATGGACAATTTTTTTGTTTGTACTCCTTGGCATGTGCATAACTTCAAACAATTTCCCCTCTAAATCAGTATATTGAGTAACGGCCTTTCTATACTGACGCTCACTTAAATTAGGGGGTAGCAGCTTTCTTATAGAGCCGAATGTAATCATAATACCTTTAGCCGCTCCATTATCAAAGTCGCACACTGCATCAGTCCCTTTATGCGTTTGGTAGAAGTTGATAATTTCCTGTAGTGGCTCAATTAACTTGAAAAGTTCCTGCTTAGAAACCCTTGATATTAAAGCTTTATGTTCTTCTTCGCTTCGGCCTCTTTTTAAATTTACTTGCTTAAAAGGTAAGGGGTTTGCTGTTTGGCAAAGATACGTTGGGCAACTCACAATCTGAATTGCCTTTGGCTCTCTTGCTGTTCCTAGCACCCCAATATTACTTTTTATTTGCTTACGGTCGCTAAGGAGTAGCTTTTTTACTTTTGTGCCATGTAGTAGCGCATCAACGCTTTGAGCAGGCATTTTAGAACCTTGCTCTATTCTTAAAGCTAATTCGGCTAATAGTTTTTGATTAAGGGGTAAGGTATTTCGACTGTACCACCAGATCAGGCAGGAGTTGCAGTAAAGTGCAACAATCAATGCTTTAATTTTAGCCTTAGAGTCTTTAAATTCTTTGGGTAGAAGGGTGTCTATATACCTTTTCCATGCCTCCAAATTAGAGTTGCCTAGTAAGGCATTGGCTGCATTTAAGGACTCTGTGAGGGCAACTATATCGCCCCCTTTTTCCAGCGTATTAAACGCCTCCACGCCTACACTTTGAGGCCTAAACACTTGCTGGACTTCTTTTATGAGTTCTGAGGGAGTCGGCTTCCTTATCAATTGCATATTCATTTAGTTTCTTTACTAGTAGTTATTAAGAACGCTTTTAGATTCACCGCCCGAATTATAAGCGTTATCTGCCAAGTCGCTGAATTGAGTGTACTTGCCTTGGAAGGCCAGTCGACTTTGACCTACTCGCCATCACGATTCTTTGAGACCAGTATTTCCGCAAGGCCTTTGTCTGATGAGTCCTCGTTGTAGACTTCATCACGGTAAATAAACATAATTATATCGGCATCCTGCTCAATTTGGCCTGACTCTCGTAAATCAGAAAGTGTTGGCCTTTTATCGGCACGGCTTTCCAAGGAGCGATTTAACTGTGATAAGGCGATAACGGGCACTGATAAATCCTTAGCCAACCCCTTTAATTTACGACTAATATTTGCGATTTCTAGCTCTCTATTTGTGTTTGGAGTGTCTCCATCCATTAACTGAAGGTAGTCAACTATGATCATAGAAACCCCGCCTTCTAAATCTTTATCAAGCTTTTTACAAATGCTCGACATTTCAAAAGGAGTTAAATTGGGTGTATCGTAAAAGCACATAGGTATTTGACTTAAGGTGTCGAGACCTAATGCCAATTTATCCCAGTCTTCAGGGTCAAGATTACCTGTCTTTATCTTTTTCAATGGAACCTTGGACTCAGCCGCCCAAAGCCTATTTACTAACTTTTCTTTGGGCATTTCCAAGCTAAAGAATACTGGGGTGCCCTTTTGCGGTGCCTGTTGAGTGGCATTCTTCATCATATTCAAAACAAAAGCTGTTTTCCCCATTGAAGGCCTAGCAGCTAAGACCAATAAATCAGAAGGCTGTAGGCCTAAGATAATTTGGTCTAGGTCGCTAAAGCCAGTAGATAAGCCTATAACTGCATCATCGTTTGCTGATACTTTTTCCAATTCCTCATAGTTGGTCACGAGTATGTCTTTAACGAAAGTATGTTTCTTATCAGCAGACTTTGCGGCAATTTCTGACAGGTCTCTTTCTAGTGTCGCTAATAGTTGATCTGGGTTTGTAGCAGGGTTGTTGCAATCCATTACCAAAGCTTGAGCACGGTTAAGCAATGTCCTTACTGTAGCTTTTTCTTTTACGACTTTAGCGTAGTCGGTAGCATTCCTGCTCTGTGGGACACAGCATTCTAAATCCGAAAGATAGCCATCACAACCAGCTTTCTCATATAGCCCTTTTGACTTAAGCTCGTTACTGATAAAAAAAATATCAATAGGTTGGCCCTTTTTAGTGAGTTCCAGCATAGCACTAAAAATATACTCATGCTGCTTAGAATAGAAGGATAAAGGGGTTAGAAGTGATGCAACTTCATCAAGTGTACCAGGCTCATAGATTATACTACCTAAGACTGCTTGTTCGGCCTCTATATTGTGTGGGACTTGCTGGATAGGTAGAGGGATGCTCATAGTGCCCCATCGCCATTTGCAGCCATATAATTGCTGGTTGGGGTGTGGATGGTAAGTTGGCTTTCGGGTAGGAAGCACTCAGGGGTAAGGAAGCCGCCTAGGAGGTCTTCTAGGAGCGTAAAAGATTCAACACCTTTGAAGTCCATAGAAAGAAAGTTATCAGGGTTCTTATAGTCAAAGGGGTTCTCTGACTCATGATGAAATTCTGGCTCTGAAATGAAGTTTGTAAATTCAAGGAGTTCAGTAGTATCCCTTGTCCCGTAGAAGCGTTGTGCGTAGAGGCCGACATTGATAATTTTCTCAAATAAATGCCCAAATTCCCACTCAAAGGCTGATACGTAGGCCGATTGATTTATACTCTTAGTTATTAGCCCTTTAAAACAAGCGGCAGGGTCATCAATCTTCCCCCAAACAAGCTTGCCATCAACCTCCTTAAAACGCTCTAACCTTGGCCCCCACTCCTCTTCTGCTTTTTTTAAATAAGCTTTTTCTTTTAGCTCATTCACCAAGGTATTGGTAAGGTCTTTGGCATCAATGCCTATAAGGTCTGATACGATTTCTCTTTCGTAGTGGTACAGGGCAACTGCAAATATGGATTGTTGTAGTGGAACACACTGAGTGACCCAGTCTCTAGGTATAGATTTAATATCATCACACCTTTCAGTCGGCCTGCTATCGCCTCCAATAACGAGGTAGGTGAAGTCTGCTTTATAGACTGGCTGTAAGGTTCGGGTAGCTTCTCGTTTAGTTTGAGATGGCTTTACACCCTCATTTATCTTGTCTTGGGTGTTTTGGCTAAGTAGTTCTATTATTTGTTCGATGAATGTCATCTTGCTTCCTTTAGGTACACTCCCCTTATGGGGTAGTAATGTTAAAAAAATGGCAAAATAAATCAGACTCGATACCGTAGCCCTTGGTACATAGCGTCAGCTTGCGAAACCAAAGAATTTTTAGTATGTTTATGCCCTAGTTGGCGTGGTACGTTTACTAGGACTCTGATTCATTTCAGGGTTTGGCAGCGGGGGAGTTCGTACCTCTTCCCGTTGTTTTCTTCCCTTCCTCTAGTTCTTTCAAAGCTTCCATTACGTCAGGCATAGCTTTCGCTACACACTCACCAATATTAGCTTTGCGCTCTTTTTCTTCTAATTTTAAGGCCTGTAATGCCTCGACTTTTTCCAGCTTTGATTTAAGCACTGGAAGGCTGTCATTAAAGCTCTCCATGGCCCGAGCCAGTCTGATTATATTGCTGTTTAGCGACTCAATCAGAGGTTCGTTCATTAGGAAATGCCTTCTTCTACAACACGATTAAACTCGGCTTGGCTTACATAGACTCTTTGGCCCATTTTCTTAGATTTTATTACCCCGTCACGAATCCACCGATAGATAGTGTCTTTGCTTATTTTAAACCCTAGGGCGGCCAATTTTGAGTAAATTTCTTCACTGGTTAAGAATTCAGGTTTCATATTGTCCTTGTTGCTTATTGTTGGTATATCTCTAGTTGATGGCTTGATTTTATAAATTAGTTGCATTAATTGCAATGATTAATTTTATGCATAAAAACATTTAATTTCATATTTAAAGACACAATGAGTGCAGAGCAAGTAATAATAAGGATTAAGCAGCTAATCCAAGAAAAAGAAAACGGCAATGTTTTGCGTTTTGCTACGAAAGCAGGCCTAGGGCGTGGGGCTATTAATGGGTGGTTGAATGAGTCTAAACCTACTGAGCCTAAGACTGAAAGCCTGATAGCAATCTGCAAGGGGTTTGGAGTTTCTGCAAACTGGCTGCTACTCGGTGAAGGAGAAAAAGATCATAAAAACCCAGTTGATGGGTCTTTTAATGCTGTTCTCCTGCTGGGAGAATTTTTTAAAAAGGTTGAAACGGAAAAAGCTGGGAGAGTAACTAGATTATCTATTATAGCCGATACAAGACTAAGCTTTTTGATTCGAGATGACGAAACCCTTCTAAAACTAATAGGTGGGGGAAAAAACTTAAAAAAAAAGAATTCTTCAACCAAGGAAACTTTTGGCTATGCAAATCCACTTTTAGAGTCAGAGGATACTATAAATTTGCTCAAAAGCTATTTTGTAAGAATAGGGAAAGAGGCCCTTTTAAACATAGATCACCTTTTAATCAACTGGTTTGGTGAAGATGTTTTCAAAGCAACTAAGGTCACAAACGTCCCTAGGCAGGATTTTATCAACTTCCTAAACCAGATGGCAATTGGGTGGGCGCAAGATGCCGAAGCTCTTTTAAATATAATCCATGGAAAGGGATTTTCAGACGAATACATAGAGCAATCCATAAAGACATACAAAGACAAATCCTCAACTATTGATTCTGCCCTTGATGTTCAACTAGAGTACATATTAAGCCAGTCTATCGAGAATTTAAAATCCTTCCCTGACAACTAATATGCCTAAACCTAGACAGAAAACCACCTACAATAAGACCCGTAAAGTATGGGTAGGTCAGTTCTACCTTGAAGGCAAAAAGAGGGCTATAAGAAGGGATTTATGCACCCTTGAGGAGTACGCATACAAGGAGACTGCTAGGGGTCAAAAGAAGCGTTCAGAGCTTGAAATGAAGACCTTTTTAGATAAGCAGTACGCCAAGATAGAGCTAGAGATAACAGAGAAGGCTAATAAGGATAAATACGATAAAGAGGCAAGGGCACACCTTGGACTACCTATCAAAGAAGTTATGCAAGTTTGGCTTGATGAAGTAAAGGAATTCCGATCTCCTGCTACTTATAGAGCGTACCTTATTGCCGCAAACTACTACCAAGAAGTTTTGGGTAATCATCACATAGGGGAGTTTAACTCAGACCATAATCTTAGCTTAAGCGAGCTTTTGACTGCTAAAGGGATGAATGCTAACTCAAGGCGTAAATATCTGTCCTACATCCAGACTTTCTATATTTGGGCTGAGAAAAACTCCTACTGTAAACCTGTTAAAATAGCTAAACCGCAAAGAGTAACCAAAGAGCCTAGGATATACTCTAGAAGGGATTTAACTGTAATTTTGAAGGCTTTACATGAAGTGCATGAAGCAGCCACCAATAAAAGAAGGAAAAGGGCTAGGTGGAATCAGATTAGAGCTTTTATTTTAATGGTAAACACAGCCATGAGGGCAGGGGAAGTCTGCAACCTTAGATTAGAGCATATAGACATAGAGCAAAGACTAATTCATATCTGGGCAACTGATGATTGGAAACCAAAGGGAGGCAGAGAGGCTACAATACCGATGTCAGAAGACCTTGCGGGGTTTTTAGCTAGTGATCAAAGAGAAAAAGGTGAACAGTGGTTTTTAGATGAAGGTGATGGAACAAAGGCCTATGCCTCCAGTACAGGCTTAGGTAATGCGACTAGGAAGCTCAATAAGAAGTTAGGTTTTAAAGGGGTGAAGCCTTGGCATGGTATTCGTGCAAGTGTCGTTACCCACTTACTTGAGAGCGGTCGAGACATAACTTTTGTTCAGAAACTAGCAAGGCATAAAGATATAGCTACTACCAAGGGGTACTTGAACTCTGAAAAGCTACCATTAAAAGATATGGTAGATGGTATAAAGCTCCTTGACTGATTTAGGGCAATACATAGTATTAGTACTACCGACAAGCTTAGTAAAAGCAGGCGCTAATCGCGGCAAACAGT
Source organism: SAR324 cluster bacterium (assembly GCA_033791585.1). GTDB lineage: Bacteria > SAR324 > SAR324 > XYD2-FULL-50-16 > XYD2-FULL-50-16 > JASJGK01. The sequence continues at coordinate 40,559 of JASJGK010000079.1, forward strand.
TGAGTTCATACTTGCTTGTAATCTGTGCTTGGGTCTTATCTCCTAACAGAAATTCTAGCCCAGCTTGGACTTAAACTTTGCGCTAAAGGACCATTATGCAAGTTATTTTAGTAGTTTGGGGATAATTTTTTTCGCGAAATAAGTAAAATCAATGGTGTAATCACTATTTTTTAAATAAAAGTCACTAATTTTTTTTAGATTATATTTGGTTTTAAATTTTCGAAATTTTTGTAAGGTGATAAAAATTTCTGTATTATGCTTTTTTATTAAATCTACTTGGTAGTTTTCTAAAAAA
>JASJGK010000080.1:0-4637 GCA_033791585.1 SAR324 cluster bacterium
CGGCGTTATTGGCATTGCCTTGGGCTTGGCTAGAAATTTCTTCCATGCTGGCTGAAACCTCTTCCAAATTGGCCGCCTGTTCTGTCGCCCCTTGGGAAAGTTGAATGGAGCCATTGGAAATTTCACTGGATGCAGCCGAGAGTTGGTCAGAAGAACCAGATAAACTATGGACCACGTTAGAAAGAAATTTCACCTCGTTTCGGGCGGCAAAGGAAACTAATAGTATGATCAAGATCACAACAACAAGGGTTGAACCTATAATAAAATAGATCTCATTTTTTAAAGCAATGATCGGAATATCCACTTCAGCCATATCAATTTCAGCGATAATTCCCCAGGTGATACCGTTAAAAGTCAAAGGGCTATAGGCTGAAAGAACATGGTTGCCGTTGTAATCTGTAATTTCTTCGGCACCTGACTTACCTAAGAAAATATCCCTACCAGCTTTAGTGTCAACCTTGCCCTTTAATGGGTTAGCAAAGCTACCCTTCACTGAGTGATTGACTGGGTCTAAAAAGGAATCAGAACGCATTAAAAGGTCTGGACCAATGAGGTACGATTCCCCTGTTTCACCCATACCCTCACGAACATGCATGATGCCATCAATTCCTTCTAAGGGCATCTGTAAGGCTACCACAGCTATAACTTTACCTGTTTCATCCTTTATAGGATGACCAAAAAAGGCCGCAGGGTCACCGTTACTTGGGGCGTAGGCTTCAAAATCTACCAGTGCATATTCGTCAATTTCTAAAACCTTTCTAAAAAGCTTGCCCAAGCCACTGCTGGAATATTTGCCATTCATTACATTGGTTTCAAAGTCTGCCTCTTTTGTAACAGTAAAAAAGACAAAGCCATCGGGGCGAATTAGAAAGAGGTCGTAGTAACCATAAGACTTAATATAGCGAGATAAAAACGGATATTGAGGCTCATAGTCACCCTTGAAGCTGGTAACAATATCAACCAGAACTTCCATATCCCCTTCACGTTCCTTAAAATAGTTGGTGATGGACTTCTTTTTGATTTCTCTAATGGCATTCAGCTGTTGGAAGGCACTAACTTCTAAGGCCTTCTCCGCTTCCTGACTCGACATAATCCCTAGAGTAATAAGAGGGATTGTGCCAATGAGTACGAGAAAGATAACCCCAATGATTACCTTTGTACCAAAAGTTAGATTTTTCATGCTTGTCCCTCTGAAATATTAATTTGTGAGCTGAATTTCATTAATTTAGGCCTATAGTCTATGGAAAAAATGGAAGGCTTCCCCTTCCAGTACTAATATGTAAATTGAGTATACTAAATTAGAATGTTCTTATTTTTATGTTTAGTGTTCTCTAAGCTTACTTTGAGACAAAATTAGTGAACCTAAAACTCTTGTTAAAGGTTATCAGAAACTAGTTGCTTTCGAAACCATTTTTTTTTGATTTAGGTGGATTACTTTTATCTTGCTCCTTGGTATTTTACCCCACCTAGGCTAGATCTTAGCCAAATCGTGCTCTTGCCCCTTGGTGGTTTGTGCTAAAATAAATAGGCTGGTTGCCCCTAAAATAGCGAAGCTGCCCACTAGCGGCAACACAGTCTCGTTATATAATTGGCCGATATAAACGCCAAGCCCCGCTGAGATGAGGGTGGAGATAGTACCAATCATGGCTGCACCAATGCCTGCAATGTGGCCCAAAGGCTCCATTGCCATAGCGTTAAGATTGCCAAAAAGGGAGGCTATTGCAAAAAAGCAAGCGGCCAAAAAGAGGAAAAAGGTCCAAAAAGGGGGGACACCTTGGTAGCTATCAGTTAAAAAGAAAAAGCCCATAGAAACCGAGGTTAATAACCACAAGGCCCATATGGAGAGTCTGCGCATGCCAAAAACTCGAACTAATCTAGCGTTAATGATGGATGCCCCACCAAAAGCCAAGGCTAATATTCCAAAATAAAGGGCAAATTTATTACCTGTTTCGTAAAGAACCTGGAAGATCTGTTGCGAGCTGCCTAAATAACCTAAAAATGCACCGAAGATAATTCCTATGGTTACGGTTGGGCCCATGGCTTGTTTGCAGGTTACAATCTCTAAAATTGAACTGCCTATATTTTTCAGCGAAAAAGGGGTTCTTTTGTCTATGTCTAAGGTCTCATGCTGCCTAATTCCAAACCAAACCATTACCGCAGCGGCTAAAACCCAAAAGAGGGTGTAGATTGCTTGCCAAGGAAAAAATGCTAAAATGCCAATGCCCACAGCTGGACCAATGGCTGGAACCAAGATAAAAACCACCATGACAAAAGACATGACCCTAGCCATGTTTTCCCCATGAAATAGGTCTCGGATAATGGCCAAAGAGATAACTCTTGGGGCGGCTAAGCCCATGCCTTGGATAACCCGACCAAAGAGCATTTGGTTGAAGTCTTTAGCGTAGATCGAGATCAAACAGCCGATTATAAATAAACTCAAACCTGCATAAAGCGGGCGTTTGCGGCCAAAAGAATCAGACAGGGGCCCATAGATCATAAGCCCTAAGGCCATCCCTAAAAATAAGAAGGAAATAATCAATTGATTATCGTTGGGATTGACAACCCCTAAATCTTTTCCAATCTGTGGCAAGGCCGGTAACATGGCATCAATGGACAAAGCCATAAGGGAACTCATGGTTGCCATTAATACTATAAATTCGGCAAAGGGCAGGACTTTTTTAGTTTCTTGGTTCAATTTGTGATCTTTTGGTTTGTTGTTCTTTTTTTAAGAATAATTGGGCTGGAAAAAGGATTCCAGTTTGAAAATTAAAAAGTGTAACTAAAGAAGTGTAAGTGAAGAGGAGAAATTAAAGAAGGCTAAATTTAGAAAAGTACTTTATGGTTAATAATAAGTGCTGTCTCTTGCGAAATCATGCAGAAACAGCAGGGTTTACTGTGTGTAAATGCGTTTTTGGTGCAATAAGCTGGTCAATTGCCTGCATTTTACGCTGGAAAGGACAATTATTAAGCGAAATTACTCGGATTACCCTAGAATAGCTCCAAGTTTTGAGCAGAAAAGTACCTACCCTTCGATTTCTTTAGCTTCGGGGCGGTCACCTAGTGTTTCGCCTAAAAATTTTCTGGTGCCTGTTCCGCTAAAGGTAATGATAGTATCGCATTCAGTGCATTGGACTTGATATTTACAGTTTGCATACTGCATTCCATCATGGTGAAATTCGATTGTTTTATTGCAGTCTGTATTACTGCATTTTACTTCGCCTAGCATAGTGGCCATTGGTTCTCCTGTTGTTTTTTATAGTTTATAGACTTTAAAATATATGCTTTTTCACCCCCTGCCAAGCATAGCTTTTAAAAGAGGTGATGTTTATATGTAAAATATTGGAGTAAAGCTATGACTATAGCTAGTTTAAAGCGAGAATAGTTTAGTGAGATTTCCCCTTTGCCTGTGGTGTTATTAAAAAAAAGGGGGGGCTTAGAGCAAAAAGTTGAAAGTGGGGCTCTTGAGAAAGGAATAACAAAGTGGGGCTGTCGTAATTATTTGGAATTAGCTAGAGCAAGGCCAGCAGCCACTCCAGAAGACCATGCCCATTGGAAATTAAAACCGCCAAGTGAGCCTGTAACATCAAGAACTTCACCAATAAAATAGAGACCCTTAACTTTTTTGGCTTCAAATGTTTTAGAAGATAGATCCTTGGTATCCACTCCCCCACGGGTTACCTCAGCCTTTTTAAAGCCTTCTGTGCCTTGGGGAATAAAGGTCCAAGCTTGGAACTGTTGGATAACTAATTCGATCTCTTTAGTGGTTAGATTTTGTAAATCTTTAGGGGGAAGTGCCACTTCTTTTTCTAGCCAAAAGTCTATAAAGCGTGACGGTAAAAAGGGTGAAAGGAGTTTGTTTAGGGATTTTGGGTTGCCTGTTTTTTTGGCTTTTTGGATCAACTGGTGGAAGTCAAAATTTGGCAGGAAGTTTATGGTGACCTCTTCGCCTTCCAGCCAGTAAAGACTGGCCTTAAGCACTGCTGGCCCAGAAAAACCTAGATGAGTAAATAAAAAGTCATCGGCAATGATCTTGCCCTTGATATCTATCTCTACAGGTAAAGCGAGACCGCTTAATTTTTTGTAACCGCCTAGTAAAAATGGAACAAGCGCCGGAGCTGTTTTTACTAGATTTAGGCCAAATTGTGCAGCGATGCGAAATCCGAAATCGCTCGCTCCTAAGCCCGTAAAAGAAAGGCCTCCCGTGGCAATAACCAAATTTTCTGCGCTATAAGTCTGCTCGCCAGCTTTGACCGAAAAACCTATATCAGTTCTGGTAACTTTGCTGGCTGAATTGTGCATTTTAAAGGTTACAGAACCTTTTTTACACTCAGATACCAATAGATCTAAAACCGCTTTAGAGCCTTCATTGGAAAAGAGTTGACCTAGTTTTTTTTCATAATAGTCAAGCTTATATGAGCGCACTAAGTCTATAAAATCATTGGAGGAATATCTAGTTAAGGCTGATTTTGGGAAGTGGGGATTTTTGGATACAAAATCCTCTGAGCTGGCTATTAAATTGGTAAAATTACAGTTGCCTCCACCAGATGCTAAAATTTTTCTTCCCAATTTTGAGTTGTGTTCTAAGACTAAAACGGAACGGCCATGTTTTCCAGCGACACCAGCGCACATAAGCCCTG
>JASJGK010000081.1:0-27741 GCA_033791585.1 SAR324 cluster bacterium
TATTGGCAGGACAAAATATTCAAACTAGGGGCTGGAGTTGGAGCTTTTAGAAGTTCCCCCGAAAAAGGGGCATTGATTTCACGCCTTGCATTAAAAAAACTACAGGTATATTTTGCGGCGGTTCCCGAAAAACAACACAGTAAATCTGCATTTTGTAAGTTTAATTTTAAACGAAAAACTAGTCTTATAAGCACTCACTTTTTGTGTCTTATATTCTGTCATTGCACAGAGTAAAACATACAAACAGGCCAAAAAAAAAGGAGCCGAAGCTCCTTTTTTTGATCTATGACCTCACCCTTTTAGGTTAGGTATTCTTCCTTTAAAAAGCCTCCTTCAAGAGTTGTGGTTTCTCTTGTTTTCAACACAGCTAATAAGGAAAATACGTTTGAATAAGGACTACGACAGGTAGCGTGGAAAAAAAAGGCTAACTAGCCCTTTTTTCTTAATTTCTATTGTTCTGCATAATTAACAGTAAAAACCACTGGCAAGGCAAAAAAAAGGGAGCCGAAGCTCCCTTAATTTTAATCTATGATCGTAACCTATCCCTTTTGGGCTAGGTAATCTTCATTGACAATTCCTGCCATAGACTGAAGGATTCTCCAGTTTTTACGACGTTCCACACAGAAGAGAGCCATCTGGCGACTGATTCCCATAGGGATCATTTTATCACCTTTCTCAACCATGATATACACGCCTTTTACAGGAACAAATGCCTTATGGCCTTCGATCAAGTAGTAGCGAGAAGTAACATCATGCTGGCTTACTCTAGCCATAATCTCATCTAAGTGGATTAGGTTTTTCTCTTCCCCTGGCGCTACCTTAAAGAGGTGCTTTCTAAAGCGACTCTCAGTAGTTGCCCAGTGAGCAACTGTGTAGTTATACTTATCTTTGGTTCCTGGAACATTTTTTTGTCTCCAGTCACGCTTGATATCAGGGTTACCCTTGAGGCTTAAAGCTTCAGAGTATACTTCACCCAATGCTGGGTTAAATACAAACTCAGGCATACCACGGGAATCACGAACGATCTGGGCTTGGACAGTCGACATATCATCGGCAACACCGTGCTCTGGCTGGCAAGTTGTAAAGGCTTGCATGTAGCTGGTTCCTCGATACAATACAGAATCTAAGATCGCCTTAAACATGTTTGCACTGTTTGCCATACTCACTTGAGCAACAAAGGGGCTACCATGACCTGACATAAAGATCTGAGCCACTTCCTTACGTTCTGTAAGCTTACCTTCTGTAGCAGCACCATGCTGATTCATATCGAAACCACCAGGCATTACAGAAGAGTCACTGTTCTGACCACCAGTGTTAGAGTAAACTTGTGTATCTAACATCAACAGCTTCACGTTAGGTCGGTTTTGCAACACAACCTTTGAAAGGTTCTGGAAACCAATATCGCCAAAGGCACCATCACCACCGATAGCCCAAACCTTAGGAAGTTCGTGAACCTCTAAGTCTGTCATGTGAGCATCAGAGAAGTGAGTGTAAGTAAAATAATCATCTTCAGATGTATCAGCGCCGCTAAGCAGAGCGTCAACCAATCTTTCAGGGATAACACTACGCTTTGAGTGATCCATGATCATTGATTCACCGTAGATCCAAGCTAAAGTTGAACTATCTTGGAACAAGCTATTCATCCATGGGTAAGCATGTGGGTTAGCGGGGTGAGTTGAACCATAAACTGAGTTACAACCAGTACAACTGGTCATCATCTGAACAGACATCCCGTTAGCATAACGCTCATCAACAGCTCTTAAGTCCCTATGGTTGAAGGCTTCTTGACGGAGTACAAGGCTCAAAGACTCAAGTAAATAGGCATCATCTTTATCGTAAAGCTTTTCCATTCTGTCTAAGCTATCAGCAGTGTCTTCACCGCCAAGGCCTAAAATCAAATGCTTGATCGTTGCAGACCACCATTTTTTAGAATCATCACTCATTGCAGCTAATTGCTTAGCTCCAACTTCAGAAATTTGCTTTGCCTTAGCATCAAAACGTGTCGCCTTTTTATGGTAAAGGTTTCTCATCAAGGTTTCAGTGATTGTTGCAGTTGCACGAAGAACTGTTTTCTCACCACAACCCGCACAGGCACCATCACCAGAAACTAAAGCATCGTAGTTAGAACGAACCATCAAGTGGTTTTTCAAGGCTACGGCCTTGGCTTCTTCTGGGTTATCAGAATCGAATTTACCAAGGTACTTCTGGCTTGTTTCAGGAAGCAGGTTCAAGAAACCAATCTGAGTTTCGTGATCACCGTTGATCTCTTCTGTTTCATGTTCCATGCGCAAGGCAACCTTGTCGCCACATTCAACAACACACTCACCACAGCCCTTACAAAGGTCACTGATCATAATGTTAAATAGGCCACCAGCACCAGGATTTTTCTTCTCTAAAATATCATAAGTGGTTCTTGACTTGGCATAGGCCATGGGGATCACTTTTGCGATTTTCCCTAACTCTTCTAAAGAAGAAGCAAGAGAGGCATCAGAACCAAATTTTGCAGCTAGCTGGTCAATTAAGATATTACCAAACAAGGTAGCATTGTCTTTATTGGTAGCAATCTGGTTATTCATCTCTGCTCTACAGCCGTCTTCTAACTCTTGGAGAGCAGCGCCAATGGTTTTTCTTGCAGCATCGTCACTAACATAGTTTTCAATGGTAGTAGAAATAACTGTTGATACGTCCTGCGCCGAATTCGGCATGGCTGTATCAGGGCAGGCTTCAATACAAGCCATACACTGGGTACAGTTTTCAGGAATAAAAATCGGGGTTCTTCTTCTAGAAACATACTTAGAAATGGTCGCCGCTGTTGCCGCTGCCATAACACCAGTAGATGCTAAGGCTGAAGAAGGTTGATCATAACCTAAGCCCGCTCTAAATTCACTGTTGTACTTTGCTAAGCTGTGTAAAGGCTCTCTTGGTGCCTGGCCTTCTGGGTTTTCTAGTGGGAAACGAGTGTTACCTGAAACAGGTAAAATAGACTCACCACGCATTGCAGATTTATCAGGGGCGTTAATATCGCCTCTTTCCATCTCCCAAACACGCTTAAAACCGTTGTTCATCACCTGCATGTTGGATTCAACAACAGACTTACCAAAACGGCTAAACTTTTTATTGTACTGGGCATCTACAGTAGATAAAAATTCATCTTCTGGGATGTTATTATCTTTTAAGAAGCTAGAAACTTTAAAGAAAGCACCTAAGAAACTATTTCCTTGCATTCTGTATTGTAATTCCATGCGCTCGGTCGCTTCAATTGCAATCTGGAAACCTGGAAGACCAAAAATACGGATGTTTTTATCAAAAATTTCTTGTCTATATTTCTGCGGAATTCTTGACCATAGTCCCTCAGAAGTTGTTTCTTCTGTTTCAATGATCAAAGCACCACCGTCTGCCATACCACCAATCGGGTTGGTGTGAGTAAAGGCTTTCGGGTCGCAACAAAGAACAGCATTCACATGCTTTAAATCGCAGTTTACACGAATTCGCTCAGGGGCAGCCACCAAGAAGTAGTTTGTCGGTGCACCTTTTTTCTCAGAACCATACTTTGGGTTGGCACTAATGTGGTAAACTTCTTCTGGCTCACCATTTTCAGTAAAACGATCGTCACGTTTGGCAATATAACCAGAAAGTTCACCGATAATTTCGCCAAGGTTTTTACCTGTGGTAATCGCTCCCCAACCACCAATGGAATGGAAGCGGATAGCAATTGCGTTATCAGGAAGAAAGCTTGGGGTTTCGTCAGCAATTACAGCGTAAGGATGATCAACACCGACATAAAAGAAACTTACACCATCAGAAACTTTTTTGCCGTCTTGTCGAGCAATTTGGCCTGTGGCAAATTGATAAGAGCCTAAAATTCCTTCAGGGCGGAAGTCACGTGACCCAAGGCCATAAACACCACTGGTAATGCGTGGAACTTCTTCAGGAGTTAATGTTGGTAAGTCTTCAAAAGCATTGTTTTTTGAATTTTCAACGGCTTTTGCCAAAGAACTGCGAATTTCACGGGTGATTGGGTTATCAGAACCCATCTGCTCGTCAATTCTTTCAAGAACAATCACATTCTTTTTACCACGTAGCGCTTCAATAATAGCTTTTTCAGGGAAGGGGCGAATCACGTTAATATGAATTCGGCCAACCTTTTCGCCTTTTTCACGTAGGTGATCAACAGCAGGCTCTATGTTTTCAGCAGAAGAACCTAGAGAAACAAATACTGTTTCGGCATCATCACACTTGTACTCGCTGATCAAACCATAGTGGCGGCCTGTAAGTTCGCCAAAGGCCTTGTAGGCATCTTCTAGCATTTCTAGAATAGGCTCAACAAAGTTGTTTCTACGTGCAATCACGCTGTTCATATAGTGTTCCTGATTTTGCACAGGACCGATCAACAATGGGTTTTTGATATCCATGATGATAGGGATTCTACGGCGCTTAGGCCCAAACAATTCTTTTTGAGCGGGAGTCGGGCATTCAATCATGTCTTCCGGACGACCCATATACTCACGAATCAAATCTGCTTCTGGCACAGCAAAGGTTCGCTCTAAGTGACTGGTTAAAAAACCATCTTGGATATTCATGCCAGGTGTAAGGGATGTTTCTGTCACCCTTCTTAAAATCATGGCCTGATCTGATGCCTGTTGGGCATCCTTGGCAAATAACATGATCCAGCCAGTATCTAAAACAGCATAAACATCATCATGACCACAGTGCACGTTTAAGGCAGCTTTCGTTAAAGCACGAGCTGCAATGTTAAGTACCATTGTACTCATCTTCCCCGGTGCATGGTAATACTGCTCACTACCGTAAACAATCCCCTGCCCACTGGTAAAATTCACAACCCTTTTGCCTGCCAAACTAGCAGCGATAGCACCGCCTTGGGCAGCATGCTCGCCTTCTGTTTCAATAGCGATCTTAGCTGAGCCAAATACGTTTAATTCTCCGTTTGCGAAGGATAACTGGAAGTTTTCGCCCATCTCCGTTGAAGGAGTAATGGGGTAGAATACACCAGCTTCGCAAAGTCTTGCTTCGGTAAAATATGAGACCAGAACATTACCGTTAGTAGTAATTCTTTTTCCAGGGTACTTGGGTCTATGATTTTCTTGCTTATTCAAGGGGATGCCAGGGTTTGGGTTAGTTTTTATGGGTTTTCATATATAAATCTCGTTTATTCTATGACCAGCTTGGGTCTTAGTCAAATAAAAAACCCCTCAAAAAGGGCTTTTTATCTATTTATCTTTGCGTATTTGCATGGGGGTAAATCCCGTTACAAATAGAGCTGTGACCAGGGCTAAGAGCCCAGTCACTTACCGAAAAAGTAGGATGGACTGAGTCCAAACAACGATTGGTTGCCAGTATAGCCCAAAAAAGACGAGAGGAACAGAACAAATAGCAAGCGCACCCATTAGTATAGGGTTACTCTTCACCTGCAATGTCTGATGATCCGGCTCATCGATAATCATTACCTTTAAGATTCCAACGTAGTAAACAAGTGCAATCACACTATTTACGCCTGCAACCACAACTAAAAGCCAGAGGCCTTTGGCAATGGCAGCCTTAAAAAGGTAAAACTTACCAATAAAGCCTGCGAAAGGGGGAACCCCTACTAAAGAAAAGATACAAATAGCAAAGAAGGTTACCAACATAGGCTGAGTTCGGATCATGCCTTTGAAGTTGCTTATATCAAATTTGTTATCTTTAACCATGTATATTAGAGCAGTAAATGCCCCAAAGTTCATTAAAATATAGATGGGAATATAAAAGTAAACCGCTTGCCTGCCAACCTCATCTAAGGTAGCAACACCCATCAACAAAAAGCCTGCGTGGCTGATGGAAGAGTAAGCGATCAAACGTTTTAAGTTGGTTTGCTTTAGGGCAGCCAAATTTCCCAGTGTCATAGTCAACATAGAAATAATAGCAATCATTTCCATCAAGCCTGAGGCCTGAATGGAAAAATGCTCATCTAATAGCCGCATAAACAAAGCTAAACCAGCAACCTTTGGGGCCGTCGATAAAAAGGCTGTAACAGGTGTCGGGGCAGCTTGGTAAGCATCTGGACACCAAAAGTGAAAGGGCACAGCTGCAATTTTGAAAGCAATACCTGCAAAACTCATAAAGAGCGCTAAGATATAAATAGGGCTATTTATCAATTCAACCTTTAGAAGGCCTTTCCAGATATCAGAAAATACTAAAGAACCAGTCAAACCAAATAATAAAGACATACCATAAAGCATGATGCCTGTGGCAAAAGAGCCAAAGAGCACATACTTTAAACTGGCCTCTTTGCTTGCTGGGTCCTTACGGTTCATCCCGACTAACAAATAACTCGGTAAACTAACTAATTCAATTGCGATCACCACCATTAACAGGTGGATAGAGCAGGTCATAAACATCATGCCCAAGAGCAGAGTGGATAGTAAACCGTAATTTTCCCAATTGTATTCTTTATCCATTTCATCAGAGTAATGGAGCAAAAATAGAGTCGCTGCGGTAATGACCAAGAGTACTTGGTTCATGGTCCTAGAAAAGGAGTCCACACGAAGCATGTCAAAAAAGATTACTTCACTTCCATCTTGCATCCCTTCCAGCAAAAAAGCGCCGAGCAGAACCAGATAAAATACAGGCGCCTGTGGGATTTTTTTTATCCCAGGTATGGCCTTGGCCACAAAAAAGAAGAGAATCGCCAGCGCAATTAGTACATGCGCTGGTATCAAACTCAAATAAGGCAGGGTGTTGATCATTGTTTTCTCAAAGAAATAATTCTTGGGTCCCCGTTAGGGTAACAAGAGCCTAGAAATATGGTTTAAGGAGACCTCAAAATACTGGATCACTGCATTAGGGAAAATACCTAGATAGACAATGATTACCAAAAGAGGGGCCAATGAGAATACTTCAATGATATTCACATCGGATAAATCCTTGTATTTTTCATTTAATGGACCAAAGAATACTCTCTGGTATGACCAAAGCATATAGCCTGCGCCTAAGATAATACCTAAGCCTGCGAGGATAGTAGCTACTTGGTATTCCTTAAAGGAACCGGCTAAAATCAACAACTCACTTACAAACCCCGAAAGACCCGGTAGACCAATCCCAGCCATAAAGGCAAAGGAGGTCAAGGTAGCAAAGATAGGTACAACAGAAGCTAAACCACCAAAGCCGTTAATTTCACGGTGGTGGGCACGATCATAAATCACCCCAACCAAAAGGAATAACATGGCTGTAATTGTACCGTGGTTAAACATTTGCAACATGGCACCATTGATGCCTTGGGTTGTTGCAGCGCCAATACCCAGCAAAATAAAGCCCATGTGGCTTATCGAGGAGTAGGCAATCATTTTCTTTAGATCTTTCTGGGCCAGGGCGCAAAGCGCACCGTAGACAATATTTATTACAGCAAGTGCAATCAGGAAATCTCTAAACCATGCGAAAACTTCGGGAAACATTGGAAAGTTGATTCTCAAGAAACCATAAGTTCCCATTTTTAAAAGAACCCCAGCCAAAATAACAGAAATCGCAGTAGGCGCTTCTACGTGAGCGTCTGGTAACCATGTGTGGAAAGGGAAGATTGGCACCTTGATGGCAAAGCCAACAAAAAGTACAACAAAGATCACCTTCGCAAAGGGCATACCTAAAATATCTGGACCTTCAAAAACGCCACCAGCCGATACACGGGCCAGCATTTCGATCATATCAAAGGTTCTTTCTCCTGGTGTAAAGTACCACATAGCGATGAAGCTCAAGAGCATCCCCACACCACCAAATAGCGTGTAAAGAAAAAACTTGATAGCGGCGTAGACTCTTCGAGGCCCACCCCAAACACCAATTAGGAAGTACATAGGAAAGAGCATAACTTCCCAGAAGATAAAAAACAGAATCAAATCCAAGGCAACAAATACACCTAGCATCGCAGCCTGTAAAAGCAAGAACATGGAAAAATACCCACGTTCAAACTTATTGATATTCCAGCTAGCAAGTGTTGCTAGAACCCCAATCAAAAGGGTCAATAGAATCATGGTCACGCTCAAGCCATCAATTCCCATATAGTACTGGACACCTAAGGAAGGAATCCAATCAAACTTTTCAACAAATTGCATCTGGTTAGGGTTACTTACCCCAGGGATGGATTTGTTGAACCCTATAAAAATAGGGATAGCAATGATAAAGTCAGCAATTGTGGCTGCTAAGGTGACCCATTTTGCCTTATCTTTGGGCAAGGCAAAAAGGACGGGAATACCTAACAGTGGTAAAAACACGACCCAAGTTAAAATATGACTTAACATCAGTTCCTCGGTATTTAATGCAATTTAATGTTTAATCTAAGTAAAGCATAAGCAGTGTAGCAACACCGCTTATCAATAGTAACGAACTTCCAACAAGGGCTTGAATCCTACCTGATTGTAAGACACTCATCCCCCTTCCTGCGATTTGGGTAAACCAGGCGGTCTCATTGACCATCCCATCTACAATTTTGGCATCAAAAAGCCCAGCAAGTTGACCGAATATTCGGCCCAAGTGCCCAGCTCCATTGACAGCTCCATCAACGACTTTTTGGTCGAATTTGGCTAAAAAGCGATACAACTTACCCAGTGGTTCTACCACAACCGTGTCATACAACTCATCAACATAATATTTGTTGGCAAGTAGAGTGAACAAGGCTTGGGGGCTAGATCCTGCCATAATTTTTTCTCTTGTCTGTGGGCTCTTAATGTATAAGAACCAAGCCAAGAAGGCCGTAAAAAGTGACCAACTAACAGTGCCAATCATCAAACCCCACTCTAGCATCTCATGCCTGTGGTGTTCCGCTTCTGTTAAAACAGGCGCAACATAGTTTGCTTGGTGATTTAAATTCACAACAAAAGGCTCTAAGTAATGAGAAAAGAGTTCACTACCGCCTAAATAATCGGGCACGTTTAAAAAACCTAAAAGCAAAGCGGCAATCGCTAAAATAGCGATGGGCACTACAGTTCTTTTTGGTTGCTCATGGCAATGGTCCCAAGTCTCTTCGTCCCCTCGGTACTCACCGTAGAAAGTCATAAAGACAGCTCTCCACATGTAAAAACTAGTTATACCAGCAGCAACAAAGCCTAAGGCCCAAAGGATTGGGTGCCCTGATAAAAAGGCCCCCTCTAAAATTTCATCTTTACTAAAGAAGCCTGAAGTACCAGGGAAACCCATAATGGCAAAGGTTGCAGCAATAAAGGAGTAACCTGTAATAGGCATCTTTTTTAAGACTCCACCCATTTTTCTCATATCTTGCTCATGGTGAAGCGCCACAATAATGGAACCTGCTGCCATAAACAAGCAAGCCTTAAAGGCTGCGTGAGTCAAGAGGTGAAATAAACCGTAAGAAAAAGAGCCAACTCCCATGCCTAAAAACATGTAACCCAACTGACTTACAGTGGAATAGGCCAACACCTTTTTAATATCCATCTGGGCCATACCAACGGTCGCCGCAAAGAAACAAGTCAAGGCACCTATGAGAGCGATAAATTCCATGGCCTCAGGGGCCAGGCTATAAATAAAGAACATTCGACCGATCATGTAAACGCCAGCAGTAACCATGGTTGCTGCGTGAATTAGAGCGGAAACAGGTGTCGGGCCAGCCATCGCATCAGGCAACCAGATATAAAGTGGGATTTGAGCAGATTTACCCATTGCACCAATGAAGAAGCAAATGGAAACCACCTCTAAGAGAGGCCAATTCCAGATGGTAAACTGGCTCAAGGTCAAGGCTCTTTCTTCTAATTCCCCAAAAGATAAAGTAACAATATCAAAGTTTAGTGAGGAGTAGAGTACCAGTAAAAACATTCCAACAATAAAGCCTAAGTCACCAATGCGGTTGACAATAAAGGCTTTTTTACCAGCAGTTGCAAAATCATAGTTAGAAAACCAGAAGCCAATGAGCAAGTAACTACAAAGGCCTACGCCCTCCCAACCTAGGAACATAATCAAAAGATTATCGCCCAAGACCAGCATCAACATGGCAGATAAGAAAAGGTTAATGTATGCAAAGAATCGCCAGAAGGATTCATCCTTGTGCATGTAGCCCATAGAATAAATATGGATCAAACTGCCGACACCAGTGATAATCATCAACATCATCGAAGTCAGGGTATCATATCTAAAGGCCCAATCAACAGAGAATTCAGCAACAGAAACCCAAGTGGCCATAGTTACACGTACAATACGTTGCTCAGGTTCCATCCCAAGTAACACAAAGAAACTGCTAAAGGCTAAGACAGCTGCAATGACTGGCGTTGCGCAGCCAATGATCCCTGTCATATTCTCGCCTAATGCAGCTTGGATTTTTTTCCCAAAAAGCCCCAATACCAAAGCGCCTAGTAACGGTAGAAAGGGGATAATCGTAATTGATGTTTGGATAAAGTCCATGGTTATCCTTTTAAACTGATCAATTCATCAGCCTGTACATGGTTGTATTCTTTATAAGCAGCAATAGCGATTCCCAAGGCAACAACGGCTTCCGCCGCGGCCAATAAGATAATAAAAATCGCAAATATTTGCCCATCAAGTTGGTTTCCCTTCGAAGGTGTAAAGTAAGAGAAAGCCATAAAATTTAAAGCGGCAGAGTTTAAAACCAGTTCCACGCCCATCAAAATTCCGATGGTGTTCTTTTTGGAAATAAACATGATCATGCCCAAGGCAAAGAGGCCTGCTGAAACCATTAAGTAAGCAGATAAACCCATTAGTCTTTCTCCCTTTGTAAAACTATTAAAACAGACCCGACCATTGCTGCCAGCAGCAAGAAGGAAATCACCTCAAAGGGTAGTATGTAATCTTTTAGTAATAATTTGCCTAACTCAGCAGTCGTTGGCTCACGCACACCCTTTTCTAAAAGGGTCCATTCTGTTTTTTCAAAAACAGTCAAGAGTACGGCCATGAAGGACACACCGCTGAAAAAAGTAAGAATCCCTTGGAAGGAAAGGTTACTTATCTCAGGTTTTGCAATGTCACCCGTCAACATAGTACCGAAAATCAAGAGTACATTGACACCACCTGCATAAACCATCAGTTGGACCATGGCAACAAAGTCGCCACCCAATAAGACGTAAAACCCAGCCATGCCAAAAAGCACAAAAAACAAAGTAAATGCTGAGTGGAGCATGTTGGATGAAAATGCCACAATGCTAGCGGTAACTAGCACAAATATGGTAAAGAACATAAAAAACAGATCAGGGACATGCATTATTCTTCTCCTTTTGATTCTGTTTCTGGTGCTTGTGCAACTTCTTCTTTCGCTGCAGCGGCTTTAGCTGCTTTTTTTAGCGCAGCTTCTGCTTCAATAATTTTGCCCTTAGCCTCAGCATCGGCAGCCTCTTGCGGGGTTACGAACTTTAAAACCAAGGCCTCTACTGTGGAGGTATTCATTTCAAATTCGTTAGTGTGATAAATGGCCCCCGTTGGGCAAGGCTCAACACAAAGCCCACAAAACATACATTTTGCAATATCAATATCAAATCTTGTAGCGGCTCTGGTTTTAACAGCCATCTTGCCACTTCGACCTGGAAATTTTTCTTTTTCACATTTGACGTTGGTTATAGCAATCACATCAATAGGGCAGGCTCTCATACAGATCAAACAGGCTGTACAGATTTCCATGTCCACATGCAAAATACCACGGTAATTGGGAGACATTCCCATCATGGGTCCGTTGTAAGTCTTTCTTTGGGACTCAACAGAACGAACGTCAACCTCGGGGTATTGTATCGTTACAGCAGGAAAGAACAAACTTGAAAAAGTTATGCTCATACCTTCAAATGCTGATGTAACCCCGTGGATTATATTGTTAAAATAGGTTTTCATTATTTTTATTCAGCTACTGCTGCCTCCGCTTCGACTTCCGTAACAGGAGGAGCTACATAATCTGTTGCTCTAGAATTTACAGGTGTTGCATGTTCTTTGTAGTTGGCAACAACACGAGTAGAAAATTTAAAGAGTAGGCCTAAAAAGCCTAGGAACATTGCGTGACTAACAACCTGCTGAATCATGGGGCTATCCCAAGAAATCAACATAAAAACAGCCTGACCAAAGAAGGCCACAAAAGACATTGGTAGTAGATACTTCCAAGAAAATTCCATCAATTGATCAATTCTAAATCTTGGTAGCGTCCATCGTAACCATACAAGAACAAAAATCATGAACAAGGTTTTAGCACTGAACACAAGTAAGCTGATCAAAGCATTTTCGCCTAAAAAGCCCGGTAAGTTACCACCGCCTAAAAAGACAGCTGTTGCTGTTGCACCAACTACCCAACAATTGCCAAATTCAGCGAGGCCAAAGGCTGCGAAACGGAAACCTGTGTATTCTGTAAAGAAACCAGCAACCAATTCTGATTCTGCTTCAGGTAAATCAAAGGGAACTCGGTTAGATTCGGCAATGGACCCAACAAAGAAAATTAAGAAAGCCAACATAGAAAAGGGATTTTGAAAGGCTATCCAGTCCCAAGGCAACCAGCCTTGCGCCCGCATCAAGCCACCCATAGAAAGGCTACCAGCAATTAAAATTGCGGGAAGTAAGCCCATAGCTACTGGAATTTCGTAAGATACAATCTGAGCTGCGGCACGCATTCCGCCGAGCAAAGCCCATTTACTGTTACTTGCCCAGCCAGCCATCAAAATTCCAATCACAACCAAGGCTGTTATCGAAATCAGATATAAAAGGCCAACATCAAGGTCGGCAGGGATCCAATTTGGGCCCCATGGCAGCACCACAAAAGTAGCAAATACACCAACCACCGTCATAAATGGAGCCAAACGGAACATAGTCTGGTCAGCCCCTTGCGGGATAATTTCTTCTTTTATAATTAACTTTACAGCATCAGCAAGCCACTGGAGTAATCCCTGAGGTCCAACTCGGTTTGGACCGCAACGAAACTGAAACCTTGCAGCCAAACGCCGTTCTATCCAAGTCATAAACCCAGCAAAAATAGCCAAAAAGTGGATTAGGATGGTGCCAACGATAATCGCTGTTATGAAGATTGCTAAATCTTCTGACAGTCCTAATGAGATGAACAAAGATTCCATCAGTGTTTATCCTTTTATTTAACGGTCTAATTCAGGAGCTACCACATCTAAAGAGCCGATAATGGCCACTAAATCTGCAATGTAGGTTCCTGGAGCAACTGCCTCGATGATAGACATTGCTGTAAATGATCCCGAACGAATCTTAAGTCGATTTGGTGACGTTGTTCCGTTCGATTGAATAAAATAACCTGTATCCCCACGAGGTGTCTCGTGGCGTACATAAATATGTCCAACTGGTGGCTTAATGTTGTTCTTCACCTTGCCTTTAATAGGGCCATCTGTCCCAGCTAAAAGCTTCAGGCCTTGGCGGATGATTTTAATAGATTCTCGAATTTCCTCACAGCGCAAGAAAAAGCGGTCGTAACTATCGCCAACTTCACCTTCAACACCCTTACCAATAGGAATTTCAAAATCCAGTTCAGGGTAAATTGAGTAAGGCTCATCTTTTCTAACATCCGACTTCACGCCACTTGCTCGCAAGTTTGGGCCAACCAGATTATAGTCAATGGCCATTTCAGCGGGGATAACCGCCAAATTTGCCATTCGATTGATAAAAATTCGGTTGTAAGTCACCAAGCGGTTCATCTGTTCCATTGCTAAATCAAAATGATCTACAAATTCTTCACACTTATCAATCCACCCTGGAGGGGCATCATGCATTACACCACCGATGCAAATATAATTGTAAGTCAGTCTAGCACCACTGAGCATTTCCAAGAGATCATTGATATATTCTCTTTCTGCTAGTAGCTGAATAAAAGGAGTAAAGGCACCAATATCCATGGCGCAAGTTCCAATGGCAACTAAATGACTAGAAATTCGATTTAACTCTGCCGATAAAACGCGCAAAACTTCAGCCCTTCTAGGCACTTCAGCCCCAATTAACTTTTCCACAGCTGTGGAATAGGCCCAGTTGGCGTTCATGGCGCAAAGATAATCTACACGGTCAGTGTAGGGTACAAATCCCTGCCAAGTCACTCCCTCTGCAATCTTTTCAATGGATCTATGTAAGTAACCAACATCGGGGGTACACTTATGGATGATCTCACCATCAGTTTCCACAATAAAGCGAATCACACCATGGGTAGAAGGGTGCTGCGGCCCCATGTTGATTGTCATGTATTGTGTAGTCAGTTGCTTATTCATCGTCATCCCCTTTTTTAACTTGGAAACTTAAGGTCAACTCAGTGGGATGGTTGTCAACACCTTGGTAGGTCAAGGGTGCAACGTAATCTTTTCTTAAAGGGTGGCCTTCCCAATCATCAGGCAACATAATCCGACGTAAATCAGGGTGAGCTATAAATTCAACCCCCAAAAGGTCGTAAGTTTCACGCTCTAACCAGTTGGCGGCGCTCCAAAGCCCACAAGCGGTATCAACCTTACAGTTGTCTAAGGGCACGGGGCATTCAATAGCTAAGGTGTGACCCTTTGAGTAAGAGGTCAAATGGTAAAAAAGGTTGATTACTTCGCCTTCATGAACTCCTGTTTGACTAGCTAACACTTTGTAATCTAAAGTCGGAGACTCTTTACAAAAGGTTAAAGTTGCAAGCAAACCCTCAGGCGTAACCTTGATCGACGGCGAAACCTCGCCTTCCAGTAATTCAATGGAGCCTTTTAGGGCTTCCTGCTGCTCAAGCAGCGCAAAGGCTTCAGATGTACGCATTGTCTTTTGATTTTTGTAAGTACTTTTCTGACTTGATCTTCTTTTGGAGTTCAAGCAAAGCAGACGTTAAAGCTTCTGGGCGTGGTGGGCAACCAGGCAGATAGATATCTACAGGAATCACACGGTCAACGCCATCTAAAACAGAATATGCAGGTTGAAACAACCCACCAGAATTGGAGCAACTGCCCATAGAGATTACATATTTTGGCTCAGGCATCTGGTCATAAAGAGTTTTCACTCTGCTAGCCATTTTTAAAGTCACGGTTCCAGCGACAATCATTAAGTCTGATTGCCTAGGCGAGGCACGAGGCACAGACCCAAACCTGTCTAAATCGCCACGAGGCCCACCAGTCTGCATCATTTCAATTCCGCAGCAGGCAAGACCAAAGAGCATGTAAAATAAACTATTGGCTCGCGCTTTGTTTAAAAGATCATCAACAGTACCAATGATTATATTCTCAGGTAATGTATTAAGTAGATTTCGTTTCATAATCTCTAACTTTAAAACTTATTGATTTTAGTGTTCTTAATTTTTAGCTTTGTTGTTCTTAACTTCGTCACGAACCCAATCCAAACCACCTTGGCTCCAAACATAGATTAAACCAGACATTAAGATCAAAACAAAAATGGTAATTTCTACAAAGGCCATCATGCCCCAACCATCAAAGAGTAGCTCTTTAAATACCACACTTACGGGGTACATCACAGCGATTTCTACATCAAAGATAACAAAAACCAACGCTACCAAATAAAAGCGCATATTGAATTGGACTAATCCAGAGCCAATAGGGTCTTCACCACAGTCATAAACCTTTGATTTGTCGCTACTTGGCCTGTAAGGGCTTAAAAATTGCGCTACAAATAAATTCATCAGCACAAACCCAGATGGGATCACGAGAAATAAAAAGACATATCCAAATTGAGCTAACATAAACTTTTCTACTGTATATTGGCGCTTTTCGAGCGCAGTTCTGTCCACAAGTCATCGAAAGACTATAAGATTATAAAGAGTTTGGCAAACTTTCATCAAGCTTTTCTAACAAATAGTTACATCTTTTTTAACTATCTAGAAATTCGAATATTCGTATGAATCTTATAGCTACAGAATAGAGAGGCATTTATAGCTTTTGACGGCTAAACTTGCAAGAAAATCGCCCTTAGGGAACAGGGGAATAAGGGGAAGTAGAAATGAAATAAATCTTATTTTAAAGAGGCTTAGAGCCTCTTTTTTAACTTGAACCCCTGATAAAAATATGCTTAAGGAGTAATTGGGGATTTACCAGACAAACACTCATCACAGAATAATTTGCGTTCTTTCCCAATGGCTCGATATAAACCATCCAAAGAAAGATAATGCAAGCTTGTTGCACCTAGAATTTTACAAACCTCTTCTTCACTCCGACCATGGCTGATCAAAGTTTCTGGGTCTTTTGTTTCAATCCCATAGTGACAAGGATGATCGTAAGGGGGTGCTGGGATGCGCAAATGAACTTCCTTAGCACCTGCAAGGAATAGGCTTTTAACCAAAAGTTTGGCCGTGGTGCCACGGACGATAGAATCATCAATTACCACAATTTTTTTGCCCTTCACCACATCGGGAAGAACGCTGTATTTCATACGTGCAAAGGCCTGACGCTCATCAGCAGAGGTAATAAAGCTACGAAGGCCACCTGTGCTAGGCTCTTCTAAAATAGCAATGGAGTAGGGTAGGCCCGAGGCTTTAGCGTAGCCTACTGCCGCAGGGATGCCACCTTTAGGCACTGAAGTCACAAGGTCTGCGTCAATTTGTCGTTCTTTAAATAACTCAACACCCATTCTTTCACGGATCACCTGAAAGCTTTCGCCTCTAAGACTAGAGTCAGGTCGTGCAAAGTAAATAGCTTCAAAAACACAGCCAATATTTTCTGAAGGTGGTGTTTGGAAAAAGGCATTTTCAATTTTCCCCTCGCCATCAAAGGAAAGAATTTCTCCAGGTTGAACCTCTCTGTATTCAGCAGAGATAGCAACATCAGGAAATTTAGAAAGATTATAGCGCTGGATGATATCAAAAGCGCAAGTCTCACTGGCAACGGCCACCGATTTTTTACCACCAATGTTAAATTCACAGAGGTGCAAAGGGCGAATGCCCCAAGGGTCGCGAAAGGCGTAAACCTTATTTTCATCTTCTGACATAACCAGACCAGCAAAGCCACCTTTAACCCGGCTCATAGCGTGATGAATGGACTGGAACATATCTCGGTCGTTTTGGCGGCGCTCAATATTGATTAAAGCTGCAATCAACTCCGCATCATTTTTAGTGTAAACCTTTGTATTTTGGGCTTGAACAAACTCTAATAGTTCATCCACATTGATAATATCACCATTGGTTACAATGACAATACGACCCAACATTGACTGGGCCCAGTGGGGATGTATTTCTCTAACACTTTTCGCAGCGTTCCTTGTGGAGTAACGAGTATGGGCAATAAAACAATCCCCTACAAACTTATCCATCCCCTTATCGTTTAATACACTACTAATTTTCCCAGCGCCTTTTAGGGTGTCGATGCAATTTGGGTCAATGTCTACCAATCCTGCCACACCTGCGGCATCATGGCCACGGTGCTGCAAGGACATTAAGATCGTAGGTAAAATATGTTTTGCCTCGGGGTGACCGGCGATGCCAAAAACTCCACACATAAGAATAGCTTTTAATAGGGATTTATACTATTTTGAGAAAGGTAATCTTGGCAAATCACTAGCTTTATGCCAAGATTTTTCGGTCATTATCTGTTTTAATTATTTCAGAAAATTAGACTGCAAATACTGTTATTTCTCCCTTTTTTATTATGGACTTAAAAAACAAACCCATTCTGCTTACTGCTGCTGGAACGAGAACAGGCGCTTCTATTGCCCGTTTTTTGCTTGCCCAAGGTGCAGAACTCTACCTTTCTTACTACAGCAACTCCCAAGGAATTGAAGAAATTTTAAGGGAATTCCCAAATGCCAAAGCCTGGGGGTTGCAAGCCGATTTAACCGACCCTGATTCAGTGACGGCCTTGGTTGCCCAGGTTAAAGAAAAAACTGACCACCTCTATGGCTTGATCAATGTGGTGGGCGACTACCACGAGGCTAAGGTACTAGATACCAGCTACGACGAATTTAAAAAGGTCATTACCAACAACCTTGATTCCGTTTTTTTAACCTGCAAAGCCTTTCACCCTCTGCTAAAAAGTTCAGGCAACGCTAGGATCATTAATTTTTCTTATGCTTGGGCAGAGAAGGCAGGCGCTGCAAAACCCTTTGCTTACCATATTTCAAAAATGGGAGTCTTGTCTCTTTCTAAAACTATGGCTAGGGAATGGGGAGGTGATAATATCAGCGTGAATATCATTAGCCCAGGAACACTCGAAAATTCCATCGTAAAAGAATCAGAAAACGCCGCTGACTACATCCCTCAGGGAAGATTTGGCAGATACCAAGACCTACATCCAACCTTAAAATTGATTTTAGACCCAGAATCGCTCTATCTTTCTGGAACCAACTTTATTTTGAGTGGTGGCTACAACCTTTAGGCCCATAAACTGAGCCAACTAACTAAGCCTTCACCTGCCAAGCTACTGAACCGCCTGCCCTAAAGGGAACTAAAGGATGCTCCCCAAAGGGGATGCTGCTAGGGATCTCTTTCGCCTCTTTCACCAAGGTAATTTTTTTGCCGTTTCGTGGGAGGCCATAAAAGTCTGGGCCAGAAAAGCTAGCAAAGGCTTCCAACTTATCCAAGGCATTTGCCGCTTCAAAGGCTTCTGCATAAAAGCCTAAGGCCTCGTGCGCTGTATAGACCCCAGCACAGCCGCAAGCTGATTCTTTGGCCCCCTGTGGGTGTGGGGCCGAATCTGTCCCTAAAAAAAATTTGAGATTGCCACTGGTGGCAGCAGCTACCAAAGCTTCTTTGTGGGTGCGGCGTTTTAGGATTGGCAAACAAAAGTAATGGGGCCGAATACCGCCAACCAACAAATCATTTCTATCTAAAAGCAAATGGTGCGCTGTAATGGTCGCTGCCAAATTTGGCCCTGCTTCTGTGACAAAATCAACTGCATCCTTTGTTGTTGCATGCTCTAAAACCACCTTTAACCTTGGGAAACGCTGCAAAAGAGGGCCTAATACCTTCTCTAAAAAAACCTTTTCTCTGTCAAAAATATCTATCTCAGAGGTTGTAACTTCCCCGTGGATCAAAAGCGGTAGGCCAATTTCTTCCATTGCAGCTAAAACATCATAACCCTTTTCAATGGAAGTCAGTCCATCTTGGCTGTTGGTGGTGGCCCCTTGGGGGTACAATTTCACAGCTGCAACCAAACCTGAATCCTGGCCTTCTCTCACTAATTGGGCGGTGGTTTTGTCGGTCAAATAAAGGGTCATCAAAGGTTCAAACCCCGTGCCCTGTGTAGCTGTGAGGATTCTTGCTTTATAGGCTTGCAGCAGGTTCAAGTCCGTAACGGGGGGCTTAATATTGGGCATAATAATCGCCCGACCAAACAACTTGGCCGAATCGGGGGCAACAGCCGCTAAGGCGCTATCATCCCTTAGGTGCAAATGCCAATCATCTGGCTGAGTCAAGGTAATTTCATTCATAAGGCACCCCTAAAATTTCTAAAGATTTGCGGTAATCTTCTCGGTGGACATATAACTGGTGTACTTCAATACGCTGTTCATGCTCTTGGAGTAACTTTGATCTTTCAGCCAAGGGCACCACGATAGACTTACCCAGTTCCTGCTCTAAAACAAGTAATGTACTCTCGTCAATAGGCTCACCCTTCACTTGGGAAGAGTACTGGTTAAAGGAGTGGACTCCAAAAAAATCGATACCAGCAGCCTTCAATTGCCCTTCCACCTCTTTCATCTTATTTAATCGTTTGGCATCACCAGCTGTGACGCGCATCAAGGTTTTTGCTGGAATCCGCATGGCAATCCGTTTGGCCCAAGTTTTGTCTTTGGCACGGTTGATCTCGTCTTTGAGGCCATTTTCCGTGGTGGCCAAGTAATTTTCTAGGGTTCCATCGATCTTAATATCCACTTCCTTCTGCACAAATACTTGAGTGATATAGTGAGTGAAGGCCCCAAGGGTTTTGTGGAAATAGATCTGGTAAAACATATGCATACGAGAAAGCAAAAAATTCTCGTAGGTGGGTATATCTTCTGACTTTATGGTCAGCAAAAAGCGATTGGTAGTTTTTTCTAAAGTCGTTGCAAAAGAACCGATCAAACGCTGGTAATCATAATTGCCATAGGGCACACCTGCAAAATAGGCATCCCGCAAGAGGTAGTCCATACGGTCTACATCTACTTCGCCACTGATCAACTGGCAAAGGAGGGGGTAGATTAAGGGTTCACCATCTTTAGCGTTCAAGCGGCTAGAAGGCGTGGCATTTTTAGAAAGAATCGCAATGATATCCTCAGCTTCTTCCAAAGAAATTATTCCCTCACTTTGGGCAATTTCCCAAATGATAGCAAAGGTAAAGTCTTCGTGTGTAGCGATGCGGGTCTTTTCAGGCTTTAAAAAGCTAGGGAGTGGTAATTTATCCGTGTCGGGCAAAACACTTTCTGCCGCATGGGAAAAAGGCGGGTGCCCCACATCATGCATCAAGGCACTCAAACGCAAAAGTCGCTTAAAATAAGCTAGTTCATCAGGGGTGTAATAGTCTGCTAAGTCGTGGTGTTCACCAAGCAGCAATTGGTCAAAAACCAAACCTGCCAAATGACAGGCACCTAGTGAATGAGAAAACCTTGTGTGCGTCGCACCAGGAAAGACCAGACTGGCAAACCCCAACTGGCTTACACTTCGCAAGCGCTGCAAAAAGGGACTGCCTATAAGAGCCATTTCCTCTTCAGCGAAACCAATGGAGCCATAGATTGGGCAGCGGATTAAACGCTTTTTCTTCTTAGCCATATTCAACAACAGCCAAATTAGTTAAACGGTCATGGAGTGGTGTACCAGCAAAGGGCAAGGCCAGCAAAATAAAGGGCAGAAGTAACCAGAGTAAGATCTCGCGAAAAAACATCCTAACCTGTGGCAGGTTGCCTACGGGCTTTACATAGATGCTTAAAAGTTCTTTGCCCAAGCTATTGCCTTTGAGCAAAATCACCATAGTCTGATATATTATCAAAGCCCCAACCAATTCCATTCCATCCCGCCCAGTAATTTTATGAACCATGGCTAAGATCAAAGCTGCCAAAGCCATATCAATTGAGCGAGCAAAAATTCTTCTGAAGATCACTTCTTTTTTGGCGATCATAAAAACTCTCCTGCCAAGACAACCGACTCCACACCTGCTTTTTTTGCCCCTTCACAGAGTTTTTTAAAGTCTTTGCTCAGCGGTTGGCTTAAAACGTAAAGTAAAATGGAAAGATTCAAACCAGTGAGAAGTTCAACTCGGCCTTCTTCAAGTAGGGGGATGCTCAAGTTTGAAGGCGTTCCGCCAAAAAGGTCTGTAAGGATTAAAACCTGTTCTTCAGGCCCAAAGGCTTTAATTAAAGATACCAGTTCTTTGGAAAATTCTTCAGGTTCTTGCTCATGCCCAAAGGATAGCGCCTGAGCGGAAATCTCACTTTTCACCATCTGCTGGGCAAGGCTTAAGCTTTCTGCGCTTAAATTTCCATGTGAGATAACAATCAGTTTCATTGCTCTTTAAGAAAAGTGATGTTCTTGCTCGGTAATAAAACTGAGCATCTCAGCTGAGCTTTCGCAAGCTTCTAAGCCTGCTCTTATTTTTTCATCTTTAGCGATTCTAGCTATCTTAGCCAAGGCCTTGAGGTGGGTAGAGGTACTGTTTTCAGGGGCGATGAGCATAAAGAACAAATAGCAGGGTTCGCCGTCTAGGGCTTCAAAATCAATTCCCTTGCTCGACCTAGCCAAAACCACAGTCAATTCATTTACCTCAGAGCTTTTACAATGGGGCACAGCGACTCCACTACCAATACCAGTAGTAATCAAACCTTCCCGCTCTATAATCAGATTTAAAATACTCTCTTTGTTAATCGAAGAGAATTCAACAGATAGTTGCTCAACAAGTTGCTGTAAAGCTTGGGACTTAGAATCCGCCTCAAATTGACTTATAATCAGGGATTCTTTTAAAAATTCATTTAATTGCAATGGAAATTCCTTATGCGTGAATTAAGTTTTTAATTTAACCCTTTTATAAAAAATTGAAAAGCTTTAATAACGCTTTAAGTTTGGCGGATAGACTGTTTCTTTATGCATTTTAGCCAGTTGGGCAACAACCTCTTCTTTGTCAGTAGGATAGGTGACTCCCATCCATTTTCCAGTGGTTGTCATAACTTCAACTTGAGCCTGATCTTGGTTAACGGCGAGGTCTAAAACTGTAGGCAGAAAAAACTCTGATTTTAATTGATCACCTTCTGCTTTTAAAAAGCCAACAAAATCTTTTTCTAAAAGGCTAAAGATTTTAGGGCTGAAAGCCCAACAATTTACAGAGACTAGATCGCTAAGCTCTAACCTGGTTTCGCTTTGCGCCACAGTTGCGTAGTTTGGGCCTTCAACTTGATTTTTATTGCTCAAATTTTCAGCATCAGATTTTTTAGCTCCAAGTTTCTCAATTCCAAGTTTTTCTTCCACAGAAACCAAAAGTCCTTCTTTTGTTTTAATAATCCCACGATTCACACAGCCCTGATCACTCAAGGTTCCGCCTAACTCGTAGGCGACCAGACCAAAACTCGATGAGTCGTTTGGTAGGTGCATCAAGAATTTTGATAATTTTTCAAAGGCTTGGGGAGAGTAAAAATCGTCGGCATTGATCACAGCAAAGGGCTTGGTGATGTGATGACGAGCAGACCAAACAGCTTGGCCCGTACCCCAGGGTTTTTCTCGGGTTTCTGGCGGGGTGAAATTTTCAGGTAGATCATCAAGTTTTTGGAAGGCCACATCCATTTCGATGAGGTCGGCATAAGGAACAAGGATTTTTTCTCTAAGAAGATTAAAAACCTCTTCACGAATCAAAAAAATCACCCTCGAAAACCCAGCCCGCTTGGCATCAAACAGAGAGTATTCCATTAGGCTTTCGCCATTTGGCCCAAACTCATCCAACTGTTTTAATCCCTTATAGCGGCTTCCCATGCCGCCAGCTAAAATCAAGAGTTCTGGGCCTGCGCTCATTATTATTTTTTCTTTTGGAATTTGCATTGGCCGATGGAGCCAGGCGCACAAACTTGCCCGTCGGGCCAAGTTGCCCCAGAAAGGTCTGCACCTGTGAAATCAGCATCCTTTATTTTTGCATCATTAAAGGCGGCGCTTACAAGCAAGGCTCCTCTAAAATCCGCTCTCTCTAAGTTTGCCCCTTCAAAAAAGACCCCTGTAAGGTTGGCTTTTTTAAAGTCAGCACCCATTAAATTAGTCCCATTCAAGTTAAACCATTTCATGGTCACACCTTTTAGGTTCACATAGGGCAAAGAGCAACGTTTACATGACTTTTTTGCAAACAATTCTTTGGTGAAGTTGGTGTTGCAGCGGCCAATAGACCCCTTATTGCAAACCTTACCATCTACCCAAATTGCTTGCTCAAGTAAGGCTTGATCGTAATTTGATTTGGTTAGGTTGGCGTTTTGCATCTGGGCTTCAAGAAAATTGGCCTTAACCATTTTTGCACTTGTAAGGTTGGCCCCCTTTAGATTTGCACGATATAAATATGCTTGGCTCAGCTTTGCCCCAACAAGATTTCGCCCTTCAAACTTAGCATAGGGAAGCGAGCACTTTTGGCAGACCTTTTTCCTTAAGGTCTTTTGAACCGACTCGGTGATACAATGGCCAATGGACCCTCGCACACATTTTTGACCATTAATCCATGTAGCCCCATTGAACCGAACATTGGAAAAATCAACCTTTTCAAACACAACCTTATCTAAATCAGCATCACTAAAGTCAACATTTCTAAGATCCACTTCTTCAAAACGAGATTCTTGCAACTTGGCATTGGACATGTTCACTGCATAAAGCTTAGTTTTCACAAACTTTGAACCCCCCATTTGGGAATCTGTCATATCTGACTCTGTAAGATCGGCACCTGTAAAGTCACCGGCACTTAGATCAACATTAGCGTAAAGCCCCTTATTCATCTTCGCATTGATAAATTTAGAAGATGATAGATTGGCCCTAGAAAAGGTGGAGGCTGTAAGGGTCGCCCCTGTAAAATCACTGCCAGAAAAGTCGCCATCATCTAAAATGGTTTCAATGATCTTTGCACCTTGAAAATCTTGGTTCGGCTTTTTAATCAAAGGAAGGGTACACTTATTACAGGTCTTATTTTTAATCAGATTGGCCCATTGTTGCGTCAAACACATACCCTTGGACCCTTCAATACATTTGCCCCCTGTAATCCACAAGGCCCCAACAAGGTCGGCGCCATCAAACTTTGTGCCCTTGATTAAAGCTCCCGTTAAATCTGCACCTGTGAGGTTTGCACCTGTTAAATCAGTACCTGTTAGATTGGCGTTGACCAAAACACCTTTTTTTAAATTCGCCCCCTGTATGTTGGACCGCTGCATCAAAGCACCCTGCAAGTAAACATTGGGCATATGGGTATAGGCTAGGTTGCATTCTACGCAGTTTTTTACCCCGGTAAGCTTAGCAAAGGAGTCATTCAAGCACTTACCAAAGGAACCCTTTTTACAGTTTTCCCCGTTGACCCAAATGGCATTTTCAAAAAAGGCTTGGTCGTAACTCACACCCATTAAGGTGGCACCTAAAAGGTTGACCCCCATCATGTTTGCACGGTCTAAGGTCGAATTAGTTAAGTTGGCATCTTTTAGATCCAACTCTTCTAAACTAGCACCTGTAAGGTCACAGCCGATGCAGACTTTAGTGGATTTTAACTGCTCAACCGCTTTAGGGTCAAAGGCCAAAAGCTCGCCTTGAAAAATAAGTAGAGCCTGGAGGAGGAGAAAACAAGAAAATAGAAAGCGCAATGGCATATAAAACCAGAAGGAAAGCACAAAAATTAGTTTTTTTTTGATATTAGAGCAAGAGAACTTGCAAAGCAAGGCTCGAAGAAAAAAAAGGAAGTAAAAAAATTAGAAATCCCCTTAAATAGGAAAATTAACTAAACTATTTTTCATTTTCTAATTGTTCCTTTTTAAAAAAAAGTTGATTACACTCAATTAAAAATTTTGATTCAGTTTCTAATCTCGAAGGTAATATGCGAAAGCTATCCAGCATTTTAATCATACTCTTTAGCTTGTCTGGCTTATTTTTACTAAGCACTGGCTGTAAAGACTTACTGACAGAACACAACATTGATATCAAGGGGGTGATGCATGGCAAAAAGCTCTACAAAGGTGCTAAAAACTGTACTGCCTGCCACGGAACCAACCTAAATGGCAACGGACCCGTGCCTGGTTGCTATTCTTGCCACGATGCTTTGTGGCAAACAGATGACCATACCAACATCAAAGGTGGGGTTGCGCACAAGCCTTCGATGACTTTCTCAACCACCTGTACTGATTGCCACGGCACTGATTTAAAAGGCTCCATGAGCAGGCCTTCTTGCTACTCTTGCCATGATGATGTTTGGACAGATTTAGAAACAAGGCATACAGATAATGTGAGCGGCTCATACCATGGCCCCAACCGCACAACTCCTAACCGAGACTGCGCTGGTTGCCACGGCACAGACCTTGATGGCAGCGCCAATGCACCCAGTTGCTACTCTTGTCATTACAACAAATGGGACGGGGCCGCCGACCACGACGTTTTAGTTTATGGCGTAGGCCACAAGGCCCAGTATAATAATCCCCTTAGTTCGGACTGCACAGATTGCCATGGTTCAAATTTAAAAGGTTCGAAAGATGCCCCAAGCTGTTACACCTGCCACGGAGCAAAATGGAACTAACTTTTTAACAGATACAAAATAAGATTTAAAAAACACTCGCTTCCAAAAGCAAAAATAAAAAAGGCTCCAGTGACTAACAAATCATTTGAGCTTTTTTTTTGCCCGACCTGTAACGTCGTCCAAAATGTTGCCCCGAAAAAACCAACCTAAGAAGATACAAAATTCAAGTCCTTGATAAATTCAAAGATAGCCGCCGTTCAGATACGATCTTTAGACCAAATCAAAAGCTCTGAGCTGCTCTTTTTATGAACCAAACAGGCTAAATATTGCTGTTGTTTTTTGAGGGGGCGGGATAAAAGTCTGCCTGAGGCTTTAGCTTAAATCATACTGAGATGAGGCCGCACCAAGGATTAAACATGTGCGACTCTGTAAAATAACTAAAGATTAGTAAATCATCTCAATGGTGCCTAAGGATTCAATCTGAACCTCAGGGCTGATTTCCACATGAGACAAGACCACTAAATTGGGGATAGAACGCTCGGTCAAGCGTTTGATATGAGGCCGTACCACCGAACTAACCAAGAGCACAGGCTGATAATTATACATGTTAAAAGCTTCTACGCCCTCTTCAATCGAACTAATTACCTTCTGGGCTGTTTCAGGTGCAATGCCTAAAAAGTTACCCTGAGGGCTTTCTTGCACAGACTCAGCTAGAATATTTTCCATAGACTGTTCCAAGGTCATAACAGGAACAACGCCCTCTTCATTTTGGTATTGTCTGGTAATATTTCGACTCAAGCCTTCTCTTACATGCTCAATCAAATGGTCTGGCACCTTAGTGTATTGAGCAGCGTCAGCCAATAGTTCTAAGATACTATGCATGTCACGGATAGAGATTCCCTCTTTGAGCATTCCTTGCAACACACGCTGGATGGCGCCAAGACCTAATAAATCAGGCACCAATTCCTCAACCAGTTTTTCATCCGATTCTTTTAACTTATCAAGCAACTTCTGCACATCGCCACGGCCTAAAAAGTCGTGGGCATGCAATTTGATAATTTCAGTCAAGTGAGTAGAAACAATGGTAGGGATATCCACCACAGTGTATCCCGCTATCTGGGCATTCTCTCGGTCGGCCTCAGAAATCCAAATGGCAGGCAAGCCAAAGGCAGGCTCAATGGTCTGGATTCCGTCGATATGTTCGTCAACTTCCCCCGCTTCCATAGCCATATAATGCTCAATCATCATCTCGCCCTTACCAACTTCAATGCCCTTGATAATGATAGAATAGGCACCAGGTTCAAGCTGTAAATTATCTTTGATGTGTACAGGAGGCACAACAAAACCCATGTCCAAAGCGATTTGTCGACGGATAGCCTTAACTCGTTCTAAAAGCTCTCCATCTTGCTCGGGGTCGACCAAAGGAATCATGGCGTAACCTAATTCTAGGCCTAAAACATCAATGGGTAAAAGATCAACAATGTTATCGCTAGTTTCTTCTGTGGCTACAGCCTCTTCTTCTGATACGGCATTCGCCCGATCAATAACCAACTGTTTCTTCGTTTGGAACCCCTGGTAAGACAAAACCCCCATGACAAAAGCCAAGAGTAAAAAAGTAGGAGCAGGCATACCAGGAACCATACCAAAGGTAGCAAGGGTTCCACTAGCCATGGCTAAGGCCATAGGGTTACCAAAGAGTTGCAAGCTTAAATCCACACCCAATCTGTTTTGAGCGCCTGCTTTAGCGGTCACGATACCAGCTGCAATAGAAATAATAATTGCTGGAATTTGACTCACCAAACCATCACCAATGGTTAAGCTGGTAAAGGTTTCGGCTGCTCTACCGATATCCATTTTGTAAAAGAGAACCCCAATCACCAACCCACCAATAATATTGATGCCTGTGATGATCAAACCTGCAATGGCATCCCCACGAACAAATTTAGAAGCACCATCCATAGAACCAAAAAAGTCAGACTCTCGCTGAACTTCCTTACGTCTGCTTTGGGCAGCAGCTTCGTCAATGATCCCTGCATTTAGATCAGCATCAATGGCCATCTGCTTACCGGGCATAGCGTCCAAAGTAAAACGAGCAGCAACTTCAGCAATACGACCAGAACCCTTGGAAATAACCATGAAGTTGATTAACACTAAGATCAGGAACACGATAACCCCGATCATATAGTTACCACCAACGACGAAACCACCAAAGGCCTCGATC
>JASJGK010000082.1:0-4488 GCA_033791585.1 SAR324 cluster bacterium
GTTCAATCATGTTTTGCTCATGCTTACAATTAAGTAAGCTGTTGAAATAATTGTTTTTTTGATCATGCCTATTTTTGGATACAAAAATAGCGATATAACATCAAAAATTTCATAAAAGTCTGGCGCTTGTCAAGAACTCTCTTGCACAGGGGCAAAAGGCTATTATTTTTTCTTGGCGTTTAAGGTTACTTTTAACGGTACCTTGATTAGAGAAGACAAATGGTCCGCCTTTTCTTGCGCCTCTTCTGTATTGTAAAAATGCCCAATTCGAACAGTCCACCACCAATTCACCTTTACAGAATCCTGCACTTTCATAAGGTAAGGCTTTAATTTTTTACGCTTCACAAATTTCAGCAATTTAGTAGCGTGACTTTTTTCATAGAGCCCGCCAATTTGCACTGTATAGGGCTTATTTGGGCTAGGCTTGTTGCTATCTTGCATAAAAGCTGAATAGTCGGTGCCCTTGCTTGCTGATCCACCAGTATTATAATTGTCAGCCACCTCCACTTCCCGAGGGGAGATGGTTTTATAGTTAGCCAGATTTTTTAAAATCATGGACTTACTGCTATTTTGGTCTGAATATTTCTGGGCTAAAGCCAAGGCCTTATTGAGCTGTGATGATTGGCCTAACCTTACGACATACCAGGTGTTGCCCTTTGCCCCGTCGGCTTTGGTCACTTGGGCCTTGAAGCCTCTTTTGTTTAGTTTAGCGGCGAAATTTTTAGCATTATCCCCACTTTTGAAAGCACCCACTTGCACAATATAAGGCAAGGTTGATTTGTTTTCTTTTTTTGCTACAGCCTTAGGCTCTTTAGCAACTAATAGGGGGGCCACTTGGATAGGTGGCGGGCTAGCCATTTCCAGATCCAAATTTGGGGTTTCATCATCTTCTAAAGTAAGCTTAGCAAAAAGATCGTCACCCTCCTTTTCCCAATCACTTTGTAAAATGGTATTGATCTCTTCATCCATGCCAGTAAGGCTGACAAAGTGCGACTTTAGCTTTTCACAGCCCCCAATTAAAAGGAGGGAAAAGAGCAGTAGGGTAATTTTTTTAAATGTCATTATTAAAAACCAAATTGGGAAAGGAGTGAGTCTACATCACCTTGGTCTTGGCGATCTTTATCGTCAATGCGTAAAGGGCCTTCCATTGGGGTCTCAGCAGCATTTTTTTCTTGGTTGAATTGAGTGCCATAATGGACAATCAAACCTGCCAAATCTGCTTCCAAACTCTTGATGATAACGAGTATCTTGTTTATTAGCTGGCCTGTTAGATCTTGGTAATCTTGGGCCACAAGAATCTCAGTCATACCTGTTTGGGCAGAAACATTGTTGGCTTTCAATTTTTTTAAGGACTCTAGGCTTTTAGCCAAGGCCGCTTTGGTTTCGGGCCTTGTATTTTCGTCATCAACAATGGCCTGCAAATCGGCATCAATTTCAGTATAAAAATGGCCTTCACTGGCAAGATTATCGGCAACGCCTTCTGCAATATCCATGGTCTTATTGGCAGCATCATCCGTTAGGGTCATGATGTGTTCTAGGTTATCAGAAACCCCAGCAGCATCCCATTTTGCAATGCTAGAAGGCAGGTCATCACGGAAATGCGTCAACTGATTATGGAAATTTCTTAAAATCTTACCAACATCTTGGTAAATAGGCGCATCCAAGGTTTTTTCAATCTGAGCGATGGCAATTTGCGCTGTGGCCTTGTCTTCTTGCTCTAGTTGGCTTAAAAATAATCTAAACTTGTCAACAAATTGGGCGAAGAGTTGGCCTTCTTCTTGGGAGGGGATCATCTCTGCAAGTTCTTTGGCTGTTTGCTTAATTGTACTTTCGCTCATGTTTGTACCCTAAGTTGTTATGAATTTTTTATAAATTCTTTCACCATTACAATGAAATGGGCAACTAAATTTTTTATTTAATATTTTTACTATTTTTTTGAATCTCTCTATGGCTTCTCCATTACGTTTATTGGTGTTTTTACCCGTCATTTTATGTTTTTCAGGGGGCCTCTTTGCCCAGGGGATTAATTTTGACAAACCCAATAAAAACAGAGACACACTATTGCAGAGCAAGGCTTTGTCTCAAGGTGAACTTGGTGAACTGGGGCCTTTAAGCCTAAAAGTAGACACAAAAATTGCTGCGGTGAAGGAATATCACCTCCCCCTCCTCCCTCGGCTAGAGCGAGCCTCAGGCAACCAAAAGGCAATTGTCGCCAGCTTGGTTGCAGGTAAAAAGGAAAAGGCCGCCCAAATTAAAAATGTAGCACAGGTCACAAGGGCCTTGGAACAAGTCAAACAATTGCAAACCAATCAATCACAACAAAGCCAGCCACAAGCAAAGCCGCAGCAGTCAAAACTTCCCCAAGTAAAAGCCCTGTTAGAAGAAGCGGCAATTTACCAAGACAAAACCCTGCGCTGGGCGCACCGACCTGAATTGGCGGCAATTCGAGCAAAAAAGGCTGGGCTAAAGATAAAAGAAGCTATTAAGTTGCTCCAAGAAGAAGAGAAAAAAAAGCAGGATAAAAAAGACGATTCAAAGAAGAAACAAGAGCAAAATAAAGACCAGAAAAAAAAGGATTCTGATAAGTCAGACCAAGAAAAAAAGAAAAAAGACTCAAAAAAGTCGGACAAGGATAAATCAGACCCAAAAGATAAAAAGAGTAAGGAACAAGAGCAACAACAAAACAAAAAGAAAGAGACCAAGCCCGATACCCAAGAAGCCCTAGATAAATTAAAAGAAATTAGGGAGAGGCAAAAGGCCAAGAAAAAACGCATAAGAAAATCCATGGGCCTACCGTCAGAGAGGCCAAAAGAAGCTGTGGACCAAGATTGGTAACGCAAAAGTGAAACCACTCGCACTTTACCTCCATATCCCTTTTTGTGGGCATATCTGCCCCTTCTGCGCTTTTGCTGTCCGTAAAGATGACCCGAAAAAGCACCAAGCCTACCTGCAAGCTTTAAAATTAGAGGTGGAGATTCTAAAAAGCCAGTTTGAGTTGGATCTAACCTCTCTCAAATCCGTTTACCTGGGAGGGGGGACCCCTTCAAGGCTGCACATTTCTGAGATGGAAGGGCTTGTTACCTGGCTTAATTCCTTGGGCAACTTTACCGCTCACTCCTTTTCAATCGAGATGAACCCAGAGGATGTTACTTTAGATTACGCCCATGCAGTAAAGGATTTGGGGATAAATCGAGTGAGTTTAGGGGTGCAGTCTTTTAATGATAAACAGCTACAGTTGATGGAGCGCAAGCATAGCGCCAAGGATAACCACAAGGCTCTGGAGATTTTAGCCCAAGCAGGCTTTACCAACATCAACCTCGACCTGCTTTGTGGCCTACCCAACCAAACCCTAAAAGAGGTAAAAAAAGACCTTGAAACATTTAACAGCTACCACCCCCAACACCTTTCCTTCTACCTTTTAACCATGGAAGAGCGGGCTAAAGCTGGTAAGAAAAAAGATTGGGTCAATTGGGCCAAGAACCAAGAGAATTTGCTGACAGACATTTATTTGTCTGGGGTGGAGTATTTAAATGCTGTTGGATTACAGCAATATGAAGTGAGTAATTTTGCAAGGCCTGGATTTGAATCCCTACAAAATATTTCTAATTGGGCTGGGGAGGATTATTTAGGCCTAGGCCAAGGGGCCCATTCAATGGTGCATATAAAAGATGCCCATTCAAAGGCGATTGGGAGACGCTTTGGCAATGAAAGCTCTTGGGCAAAATACCAACAAAAACTCACCAAAGGTGAACTACCTTGGGTCTATTGCGATAAATTGACTGACCTAGAAAAGGCGGAAGAGAAATTGATGATCGACTTACGCAGCCCCAAGGGAATTTTAAAAAGCCAGCTGTTGCATTGGAAGGATGCTGGCTTCTTTGATTTATCCCAAGCTAGTTGGGAGCAATTGATTTTTGAGGGTATGGCGATGGAAAATCCAGAGGAATCCGTAAGCCTAACACCCAAGGGGCTACTTTTGGCTGATGAGATTACCGCATGGCTGCTTTCTCGTTAGTTTTTTTTCCCTGAGTATGTGAGCCATAAATGGCGCAAGGATATTTATTCGCCTTGCAAATAACTTCTTTAAAACTTGCAGCCCCTAGTTTTATTGCAATAGGGCGCATTACAATACTTCCTATTGCAGCACGAAGAAAAAAGACAAAAAAAAACCCCACTATTAAATTAAAAAATAGTGGGGTTTTGGTAATTTCGAGAACTAGCTAAAAGTAAAACTTAGCTGGCAGCGGCCTCAACTTCTTCCTTTAAAAAATCCATCGCCTCAGAGGCAGGAACTTTCTTTTTATCCATTGCCGTAAATCCTTTGGCTATGGCTTCTAAAAATCCAGTCAGAACCTCACCCATGGCTTTCATGGTAGACTCTTTTTTCTTAATGGTTGATAAAGTTAGGTTTAAAAATAAACCAGCTCTAACGTTATAAGGGTTGTAGATAGAAGAAAACTCTTCAAACTTTCCTGTTAAAAAGTGTAA
>JASJGK010000083.1:0-9608 GCA_033791585.1 SAR324 cluster bacterium
ATGCCAGCTTCGAGGCACATAAACCCGGGCTGCATAAAAAAAACCAGTGCCATACAGAGAGCTGTCCAGACAAAATTCAGATTAACTTGAACATCTGCATCTGAGGCAAAAGCCACAGCTGGCCATAAAATGGCAAATAACATAAGGGGGGTGCGTTTTTTCATCTTGCCTTTTTGCTGCTGGGGGTGAAAATTATTTCTCCTTTACCCGCAAAAAGTAAGCCCTTATGCTATTATAAATATACCTCTTTGTTTACCTCTCTTGAGGCAAAATTTGTCACTTCACTTTTGTAATAAAAGCCACAAAATGTTGGATTTACTACAGTAACTGTAAGGAAGATAACATAAATTCTTGATAGAAATCTTCGCCTCGCCATGTTAAATTAAACCAGTTTAACAACCTTGTGGAGGCCCAAGCCAATGAACCCTTTGATTTTAGCATTAGACCAAGGCACCAGCAGCTCTCGGGCCATAATATTCAACAAGGCCCAAGAGGCTTTGGCTACCTTTTCACAAACTATAAAATGCAAATACCCCCAGTCTGGTTGGGTGGAGCAGGATGCCAATGAGATCTGGTCAAGCCAATTGGCCTGCCTGCAAGGAGTGCTAAGGTCGGCTAAGGTAAACTTAAGTGATATTACGGGTATTGGTGTCACCAACCAAAGAGAAACCATTATAGCATGGGATAAGGTGACCTCTAAACCCTTAGGCCCAGCCATTGTTTGGCAATGTCGAAGGACGATTAAAATCTGCCAAGGGCTAAAAGAAAAAGGTTTAGAGCCTACTTTTAAAAACAAAACAGGGTTGCTACTGGACCCCTATTTTTCAGGTACCAAAATGCGTTGGCTTTTGGAAAATAACCCTGATGTGGCCCAAGCTGCCACTGAGGGAAGACTCGCCTTTGGAACGGTCGACTCTTGGCTTATTTGGAATTTAACGGGGGGAAAACTACATGTAACTGATGCAAGTAATGCTTCTCGCACCCTACTTTTTAATATCAAATCGGGTCAATGGGATGCTGAACTTTTAGGCATTCTGCAAATCCCCTTAGAATCCTTACCCACTGTTGTGGATTCTAGCGGCCAGATTGGGGTTACAGATCAGGTAGTCGGGGGAGTTATCCCCATTGCAGGGATATGTGGAGACCAGCAAGCAGCTCTCTTTGGGCAATGCTGTTTTGAGGTGGCCCAAGTTAAAAATACCTATGGCACAGGCTGCTTTATGCTGGCTAACACGGGAACAAGGCCCATTACCAGTCACAACAACCTGCTTACCACGGTGGCGTGGCAGATTGACGGCGTTACCCACTACGCCCTTGAAGGTTCCGTTTTTATCGCAGGTGCATTAATACAGTGGTTACGAGACCAACTGGGCCTCTTTACCCAAGCAAAGGATACAGAGGCCATGGCCTTGTCTGTTGAAAATTCGGAAGGGGTTTTTGTGGTCCCCGCCTTTGTGGGTCTGGGTGCGCCTCATTGGGATGCAACTGCTAGAGGCGCAATTTTAGGCCTTACCGCCCAAGCAAATAAAAACCATATCGTCCGTGCCGCCTTAGAAGCCATCGCCTACCAAGCGACTGA
Source organism: SAR324 cluster bacterium (assembly GCA_033791585.1). Taxonomy (GTDB): domain Bacteria; phylum SAR324; class SAR324; order XYD2-FULL-50-16; family XYD2-FULL-50-16; genus JASJGK01. The sequence continues at coordinate 1,580 of JASJGK010000083.1, forward strand.
GTTACTTCATTCTATGGAGAAAGATATGGGGGCTGTGGTTAAAAGCATTCGAGTCGATGGCGGTGCAGCCCAAAACGGATTCCTTTGCCAGTTTCAGGCTGACTTGACTGGGTGCGATGTGGCGCTGCCTGAACAAACAGAAGCCACTGCCTTGGGGGCGGCGTTGCTTGCTGGTTTGGCCTTGGGCGTTTGGGAGTCAAAAGAAGAAATCCAAAAACTTTGGCGGCAAAAGCACCTTTACAAACCGACCATCACTCGCCCTAAAGCTGAAAAGTTGATGGCTGGTTGGGGCCGCGCAGTGGAGCGTTCAAAAAACTGGGTAGAGTGATTTTTCCTAAGTTTTTGTACAACTCAATAGCTTTAAAGCCCAAACTGTAAAGAACAACACATTTATTAATTTGCATATATATTAGCATATAGGGGAATCAAAATATAGATGACTATGATCCAATTTTCTAACAGCTACGACAAACTACCATCTGCTTTTTTTGCGCAAGTTGCAGCTGCCCCCTTCCCTGAAGCAACTTTACTTGCATTCAACCATGACTTGGCAGAAGAGTTAGGCTTGGATCTTTCTAATTCAAACTCAGCAGAGTTGGCTAAACTTTTTACAGGCCAACAAATACCAACCAGCAGTAACCCAATTGCTACCGTTTATGCAGGCCACCAATTTGGCAGTTTTTCCCCCCAACTGGGCGACGGCAGAGCTTTACTTTTAGGCGAGATTTTAACCCCAAAAGGCGAACGCTTTGACATCCAACTTAAGGGTTCTGGTGACACTCCATACTCTAGAAATGGAGATGGAAGATCAAGTTTAGGGCCTGTGATTCGTGAGTATATTGTAAGCGAAGCTATGCACCATCTAGGGGTACCCACCACCAGAGCCTTGGCCGCTTGTATGAGTGGGGAAAAGGTCTTTAGAGAAAAACCCTTGCCTGGTGGTGTCTTTACAAGGGTCGCTTCCAGCCACATTCGCATCGGCACCTTTGAATATTTTGCCAACCAAGGTGATTTAAACTCCTTAAAAACCCTTTTGGATTATTCCATCAACCGACACTACCCAGAAATTGCCAAATCAGAAAGCCCCGTTTTAGCCTTTATCGAAGAGGTGGCAAAGGCCCAAGCAAATATGGTGGCCCATTGGCTCAGTTTTGGTTTCATTCACGGGGTGATGAATACAGATAACATGTCCATTTCAGGCGAGACATTGGATTTTGGCCCCTGCGCTTTTGTTGATAATTTTTCTCATTCTAAAGTTTTCAGTTCCATCGACAGATATGGGCGCTATGCCTATTCAAACCAAATCCCAGTTGCCAAGTGGAACCTTTACAGGCTTGCCAATTGTTTGCTCCCCTTGGTGGATGAGCGAGAGCAAATTGCAGTGTCTAAGGTCCAAGATTCGCTAGCTAGCTATTTAAACGTATATGAAGACCAGTGGCTTGAGAAAATGGCTAAAAAACTGGGTCTTTTTGAGGTGAGGGGTGGTGATGACGAGTTAGTAAGACAGTTTTTAACCTATCTTGAAGAGGAAGACCTCGATTTTACTTTATCTTTTCGTGAATTAAGCCTTGGGATAGACCAATTAAATGAAAGCTCAGAAATTTTGACTCAATCAGCCTCATTTGCCGATTTTCTGCAAAACTGGCAGGCAAGGCTTCAGGACCAGAGTCAATCTCGGGATGATTCCAAAAAACTCATGGACTCAGTAAACCCTATCTTCATCCCACGCAACCATAGAGTTGAAGAAGCAATCCAGTTGGCAAACACGGGAATTTTAACCCCCTTCACTAACTTAAACAAGCTACTTAAAAACCCTTTTACTGAGCAATCTGAATTTAAGCATTTTGCAAAACCACCAATGCCCAGTGAAAGAATCCAAGCCACTTTTTGCGGGACCTAAAAGCTTAGGGATTTTCCCTTTAAAGCCTTGGCTTTCCTTCCAAAGATAGTCACTGCCCCAAAAAATATTTTCCCTGAATCTTCATTTACAATTCTAGCCTAGTCAGTAAAAAATTCGTATGGTATAAATTAGAGATATTAAAAATGGCCAAAATTAAGCTATTTAAAAGTTTCCCCGTGCATTTCTCCAATTGATTCTATTGTTAACTAAATGGAAGACTGGCATCTTTCTTTTATCCCTAGCGCTAAATAAATAACTAAATTAATGAAAGTATTACTCGTTTCAGCAAACAGGGAAAAGTCACCTTACCCTGTTGTTCCTATTGGGGTTCTCTGTATTTCTAAAGCTCTGGTAGATGCAGGCCACGATGTTAAACTATTGGATCTTTGTTTTGTAAAAAATGACCGCCAAGCCATTGAAGAGTGTCTTGCTGAATATGCAGCAGACTACATTGGCATCTCCATTCGCAATATCGACAACACCAATAAACAAAATAAAAAGAACTACACCCCTCGCACCAAAAAAATTGTTACAATCCTAAAGGAAAATAGTAATGTTCCTGTGATTGTTGGTGGGTCGGGTTACTCTGTTTTCCCAGAACAACTGATAAAAGAACTTGGGGCAGATTACGGCATTGCAGGCCCAGGGGAGGCACCTATCATCGCTTTGTTGCAAGCCTTGGAACAAAAAACACCACTGGCAGATGTACCTAGCTTGCGTTATTTTGAAAGTGGAGAACTTAAAATTAATGAAAACCCAAAAACCCACGCCTTTTATGAGCCTTGGCTGGAAGGGTTAGACCTCTCAACTTATGTTGAACAGGGCTCCCTGATGGGAATCCAAACCAAAAGAGGTTGCGCTTTTAAATGTTCCTACTGCACCTATCCTAAAATTAACGGGTCCCGCTTCACTCTTTTAGAAACAGAAAAGGTTGTTGACCAGTTGACCCATTACCAAAAAAATAAGGGTTTTAATGATTTCTTTTTTGTTGATGATGTTTTTAATAGCCCCTATGAACATGCTGCACAACTCTGTAGAGACATTATAAAGCAGAAGCTAAATATTCGCTGGTATGCCTTTTGTTCCCCAAACGGTTTTGATGAAAATCTGGCTAAATTATTGGTTGAAGCAGGCTGTAAAGGGGTGGAGTTTGGTACAGATGCTGGCCACGCTGCAACTTTAAATGGCCACGGAAAAGACTTCTCCCCTGATGACATATTAAAGGCAGGCCTTGCGTGCAAAGCCGTTAATCTAGCTCAATGCCACTATTTAATTTTTGGTGGACCGGGAGAAACAGACGAAACAGCGGAAGCGACAATCCAGCTGATGCATAAGATTAACCCCACTATGGTTTTATCTTTTATTGGTACAAGAATTTATAGTGATACAAAGTTAGCCGAGATCGCCCTAGAGGATGGTCAAGTAACAGCAGACCAAGACTTCCTTTTACCAGTATATTACCAATCAAAACACTTTGATGCAGAAAAGCTACAAAGCCGCTTAGATGAGTTGGATAAATCAAGCGTCCACTGGATGACCATCGATGGCTCTGAATTCTTTAAGTGGGATAGTTTAAAACCCTATGTTGAAATGGGATACCGTGGCCCCTTTTGGGACTTGATCCACCGCCCTACCCGAATGTCTTTTACTAAAAAGAAATAACAGCTAGAATGTATTTATGAGTTAAAATTTTTACTGCTTGCCTAATGGTTCTTGGCTAGCTTTTCAAAATTATACCTTTCCAGAGAAGAGAAAAACTCTGGGTTTTAACTATGTCCCCTAATTTTAATAAAAACATAATCTGCTTGGTGTCCCCTCCCTTTGAGGCTCTAGGGGCGGGCAAGGACTATGTCAAACACATCATCAACCGCTCGCCTTCCATAGGGTTACTCACTTTAGCTGCCACCTTGCGGCGGGATTCGTTCACCCCGCAAATTGTTGAGTGTGATATTTTAGATTTGGATGAGGCGGCAGCTGCCAAAAAAATCATTGATGCAAAGCCTGATTTTGTTGGCTTCACCCTCTTTACTGTCGGTGTGTTCCCCGCTTTAAATATTGCTAAGGAAATCAAAAAAGCCTTACCTGAAGTCCCTATCATTGTTGGTGGCCCTCATTTGTCGTCCATGGCTAAGGAAACCCTAGAGCAGTTTGATACCTTTGATTATGCTATCGTTGGCGAAGGGGAAGTTGGCCTTTCGGCCCTTTTAGAGGCCTTGCAAACTAAGGAGCCAGAAGAAGAAAAATTGGCCCAAGTACCAGCCTTGATGTACCGAAAACAAGGTAAAGTGGTAATGAGCAAAGTAGCAAACACCCCCATGGAATTAGACACACTGCCTATGCCAGCATGGGATTTGCTCTATGGCTTTCCACAAATTTATAAACCCTCAGTTTTTGATTACCCCAAGGGACCTGTGGCCACCTTTGCCGCATCCCGTGGTTGCCCCTTTACTTGCAGGTTTTGCGATAATTCCACCTTTGGCAGGCGTTCACGTTACCACTCTCCTGACTATGTTTTAAATGTCATGGAGCACTTGAGCGAAACCTACGGCATCGCCCACATCCAATTTGTAGACGATCTTTTTATGGCTTCCAAATCGAGAGTCAAAGAGATTTGTGAGAAATTAATCGCAAAAAAATCAAAAATCACTTGGAGTTGCGGTAGTAGGGTCGATACCATCAACCCAGAGATCTTAGAATTGATGAAAGCCGCTGGTTGCTGGGAAATTTCCTTCGGTTTGGAGTCAGGTAGCGATGAGCTATTGCGCAAGATGAGCAAGTCCATCCGCATTGAAAAATCCATCAGGGCCATTACTTGGGCCAAAGAGGCGGGCATCAGAACCAAGGGTTTATTTATGTTGGGCTACCCCGGTGAAAATGCCAAGACCATTGCCGAAACCAAAGCTTTTGTGCAAAAAATCCCCTTAACCATATTGAACCTTTCTAAATTTAGCCCCTACCCTGGTAGCCCCATTTATGAAGACCTATACCAAGCGAAATTAAGGGACGAGGACTGGGGCAAACTTAATAGTATGAATTTTATCTGGGAATCCGATGAAATCACTCACGAGGAATTGGATCGGGAATACCGCGAGATTTTAGGCACCTTCTACCGTCGCCACAGAGTGGGGCTTTACTACGTAAAACTGATGATCAAAAACCCAAAACACGTGGCCCGTTTGGCTATGTTCATTGGCGGGTGGGCCAAGGCGACTTTACTGGGTAAGTTAAAATCTGGTTAGACCTTTGCTGTTTTGCTCAAAAGGCAACTTAGGGTTTTGTAAATCTACGGATAGCAACCTTAGGGAATTTCAAAATAGTTTCAATCACTAATTTTGTGTGAAGCTGAATCATTTTAAGGTTATCACCGACCATATCAAAGTTAGAAGGTTGGGTAGTATCGTAGGAAACTTTACAGTCTAAATTCACGATAGGCACCCCTGCCCAATATAATCTCACGGCAATCTCAGGGTCAAAATCCATCCCACGGCCAAAATTACCTGACAAATTAGTAACAGATTCAAGGGGGTAGCAGCGGAAACCAAATAATGCATCACCAAGCCCACCCTTTAGCGTTTCTAAATGCACCCAAAATTGGGTTACCTTTCGCCCTTGCACCCGAATTTGTGGCGCTTCAGGACCAAAGATAGGGTTGCCCATGACCAAAGCCTTTGGGTTTGCTTTAGCGGCTTCAATAAATTGAGGCATTTCACTAACATCATGCTGCCCATCGGCATCAATCAAAATCGCATGGGTGAAACCTGCCTCATAAGCCAATTCAAACCCACGTTGGGAGGCGTTGCCTTTGCCTGCATTCTGTTCCAAAGTTAATAGCTGCACATGGCTATGTTTCGCCTTAACCGCCTGACAAGTCTTTTTAGTCTCTTCATCACTGCCATCATCAACTATAAAAAGGGGCAATTTTAAGCCACCGATCTCTGTGGCCAAGCGGTCTAAACAGTGGGAGTGATTGTATGTAGGGATGACAACGCAAAAGGAAGTGGCCATTACTCTATAAACTTTTTGACGATGATCGAAGTATTTACCCCGCCAAAGGCGAAGTTGTTGCTCATAAAATATTCTGTGTCTAGATTCAGGCCATCACCTGTAATATAGTTCAGCTCAGCGCAACGAGGGTCAAGGTTTTTGAGGTTTTTATTGGCAGCAAACCAACCATCATTGAGCATCTCAGTAGTTAACCATAACTCAATAGCGCCACAGGCACCAAGGCTGTGACCAATATAGCCCTTCAAACCTGAAATGGGAACTTTAGAACCAAAAACATCATTGGTAGCCAAGGATTCTGTCACATCGCCAATGTCTGTAGCCGTGCCATGGGCACTAATATAGCCTATGGCCTCAGGGGGCAAACCTGCATCTTCTAGTGCTAGTTTCATCACATTAGCCATTCCTGCCCTTGAAGGCTGGGTGATGTGGACCCCATCACTGTTACATCCAAAACCAACTACTTCGCCCAAGATCTTGGCTCCCCTTGCCTTGGCGAATTCATATTCTTCTAAAATTAAAGTGGCAGCGCCCTCGCTTACAATCATCCCATTTCGGTCAACGTCAAAGGGACGAGGGTTATTTTCTACATCAGTACTGGTGGAAGCAGCAAACATAATATCAAAAACCATGTTGATGCCTACACTTAACTCTTCTGCACCGCCAGCTATCATGGCCTTTTGTTTGCCAAATTTAACAGACTCATATGCATAACCAACCCCTTGGCTGCCCGAGGTACAGGCACTATTGGTAGGGATAATTCTGCCTGTCGTCTCAAAGAATACACCTAAATTTGCAGCTGTAGTGTGGCTCATCATTTTAATGTAGGTAGTAGAAGTTACCCCTGCAATTTTATGATTTAACAAAGCCGAAACAAAATCTTGGTAGGCTGGTGGGCTGCCTGAGCCTGAGCCGTAACTTATGCCTGTGCTACCATCTTTTAAAGCGGGGTGACTCAACAAACCAGCCATTGCCAAAGCTTTTTCAGCCGCCACGATGGACATTAAAGCAACACGCCCTGCGCTACGAATTTTCTTTCTTGCATAGTGGCTAGGGACTTCAAAATCGGTTATTTCACCAGCGAGAAAGGATTTCATGCCTTCAATCTTGGTCCATTCTGGCTGGTGTTTGATGCCTGAAATGCCAGCTATCAAGTTCTTTTTGACCCTTTCCCAATCCTGCCCAATGGGGGTCACGCCGGCTTGGCCTGTAATTACGACTCGATGACTCATATCATGCCTCCATTAATGGAAATCACTTGCCCCGTTATGTATGAGGCTTTATCACTAACCAAAAAATCTACCAAATCAGCTACTTCTTCAGGCGCACCAAGCCTTTGCATAGGGATCATTTTTTTTAAAGCATCCAAAGGTAAACCTTGGATCATTTCCGTTTCAATCAGGCCTGGTGCCACACAATTTACTGTAATTTTTCTTTTTGCTAGCTCTTGGGCTAAGCTTTTAGTCAGGCCGATCAGACCTGCTTTAGAGGCAGAATAATTGGCTTGCCCACGGTTGCCTGTGATACCTGAAATGGAAGATAAAATCACAATCCGCCCACCCTTTCTATTTTGAATCAGAGGCATAATTAAGGGGTGAAGGCTGTTGTAAGCGCCATCTAAATTCGTGGATAATACTTGGTCCCATTCAGCACCTTCGAGAGCAGGAAATGGTTTATCTATGGTGATACCAGCACAGTGTACACAGCCGTAAAGTGGGCCTTCTGAACTAATTACCTTATCTATTTTGGCCTTTGCTTCATCTCGGTTTGCCACATCAAACTGGCAAAGTTCCGCCTCACCGCTTGCATCCACAATGGATTTTACCACTTCTTTGGCGGCATCAAGGTTACTTTTAAAGTTCACTAAAACCTTAAAACCAGCTGCCCCAAGTCGGATAGCCACAGCCCTACCAATTCCACGGCTGGCACCAGTAACTAAAATTATTTTTTTCATCTGAAATGAGCCTTTTAAATCTAAGACAGGTCGGCATTTATTTGAGTAAAGTAACCTTAAACCCAATCTGGGATTATGCCCATTTTACCCATAAAAACCAACTCAAAGTTGGCAGTTTTTAATATTATTTTGCCTTTAACAATTTCCAGCTACCTTGGGGGAGGAGTGCAAAA
>JASJGK010000084.1:0-7552 GCA_033791585.1 SAR324 cluster bacterium
AGTGCCTACACTAAAATCCCCATCGAATGCATCTGAGGGAAAGTCCTCAAAGAGGCTATTGCTGATAAAAAATTTGGAACGGACAATATTAAGACCGTCTTCACCTTTTCCATGTTTAAACTCGGAATCTAAAATATCCACATCGCTTTCATAAAAAGTAATCCCGCCTGGGCTGCTCCAGGTTTTTCGCTTAATCCATTCTGCCTTTTCAAAAATAACATTTTGTAAAACAGACTTCCCCTCAGCCTGGGAGACTAAAAATCCGGACCATTTATCCCCTTGAGCGGTAAAAATAACGGGCTTTGTTGAACTGCCAATCAAAGACACAGGGGAGTAACTTAAAAAAATGGCCTTTTCCTCAAATTCTAGCTTTGTTCCACTGATTGCCTTGACCCTATAGCCCTCAGGAATCACTAAATCTCCTTTTATCCTCCAAGTACCCTGTTGGATGGTAACCACACGCCCTTGTTTTGTTAAAAATGGGTGCGCTTTTAAAGACTTACTCATATTAAAATTACGAGTTGGGGGTCCAACTTGAGGGAACCTTGAGCGTTTTGTAACCATCTTTTGCGTGACTTTATCCAAATGGATCGACCGAAAAGAGACTCTAATCTTAGCAACATCGAATTTGTTACCCAGTTCTTTTACTAGAAAATCAGGAACCCTAGCCTTCACCTGGTGAAATTCCTGTTTTTGGATATTCCCAGGGATATAGACTAAGCCAGTTTTAGGGTTGACCTGCAATAGGCCCCCGTCGTTCAAAATTTCCAAGGGCACTACTCGTTTTTTGTGGCGATACTCTAACCCTGCGATCTGCACAGGAAAAAGCTGGATATTTGCTAGCTCTAGCCGGACTGTTTTTTCTTTGGCCTGAAAGAATTCATTTTGAGAGAAAACCAAGAGGGTCGCCTTTTCAGATTTATAGTCCAACCAACCAGCACGCATGGCTGTCGCTATATCTTCAAAAAATTTCCACCGGAAATTCTGCTTTGGCCATTCTGATTGGATCAGTTTAAGTTGTACTTGCAGCTCAGGATCGATGGTTTCTTTTACTTTTTCTAAGTAACTCGGGTCGGATACCTGCATGGCGTAATAAAGGTAGCGCTCTACGAAGTAAGGATCTTCGAACATGAAACTGTTCATAGTCTCTGTGAAAGAATGCTTCTTATTTTTCAAAGATCTCAGGCCCCAAAAGGGAGCGTATATTGGCCCATAAACACTAGGTTTAATCCCCCCATCAAAGTGGATAGGTTCTAAGAGGCTGGTTACGGGGTTGTAATAAAAACGCCGATTGTGATGTTGTATCCCATGATAGGCAGAGAATAAGTCTACCAGAGCACTATATTGGGCCATTTTCTCTATATCAAACGTTTCTTTTACAGTTGCCTTCCTTCTTCTGAAGGCGTCCAGTTTCTGGGCCGCAGCAGAGAAGTAATCATTGGCTGTTTGGTCCTTTTGAATGCCTCCTGATCCAAAAGCAATGACCTCATCAATGTGATCTCCACGGCCTAGATAAAGAGGGAGATTCAGTTTGGTCCCTGACTCTTCTTCGCTAAGGATGCTCCTGTAGCCTTCTGACCACAGGGCATCTTCATTAAATTTTACAATGACCCCTTCACGGCGATTCTGGCTTTCTAAAAGTTGTTTAGTAAATCCTTCTTCTAAAGCATAAACACCCCATGACTCACCGTTAATGTTAACGGTAATAAATTTATAGTGTGGGGCTAAGATACCAATATTTTGCAAATGTTTAATCAAGATCCACTCTTTAACCCAAGACCTTGTCTGGGGGTGCTGGATGGAAAAGGTTTTCATCCCCATAAAAGAGTGCTCTCCCTTAATGGCAATTCGGAATGACCACTTTTTATCTGTGGAAATGTGATCGGTCCAATCGCCCTTTAAACGAATTTTAATGGGGATAGTCTCCCCATTTTGCTCTATGACTGCGGGGTGAAACACTTTTTCTCTTAAAATATGGCGCCGCTTGTACTTAGTTACTACCTTTTGGATTTTTAAAAAACTGGATGGCCGAATCTTAATGTTTAAGGTTTCAATTTTGCCAAAAGAACTTTTCTCCCCTGCTTCTTGTAGAGCATTTTTAATTTTATAGTCTTTAACCAAAGCACTGGAACCAATCCACATATGATAGAGTCCAAAGGTGAACACAATAAATAAAAATAGCTTAACAAGGGGTATAGCAGGAACAAATTTTAAGGGGTTAAAGAGTCTTTCATCTTTTTTCAGGGGCATCCCATGCTGCACCTTACCTGATACAAACCAGTGGACTGAAATTTCAACGAGAAGTAAAATTGCAAAGATTAAACTCAACTTTTCTAATAGATTGTTGAGGTGCCCGTACTTTACTGATGTTAGGTCTAAAGGGAAAAAGATAAGGATGTAAAATATCCCATGATACCAGCCTATCTTGTTTAAAAACAAACCCTCTTCATAGTTTACCCAAGCTAAATTTATCTTTTTTATGAGTTTATAGTAAATGTAAAAAAAGATGCTCCCAAGCAACCATGGAGCAAGATAAGACTTGCCTGCCGATAGTACAATCTCGTTTACAAATTCAATTTTACATTTGGCAGCATAGGCGATTAAAAGGATAGTTCCGTAAAGGTGAAAGGGAAACAGCTTCCCCTTCTTAAGTTTAATTTGATCTATAATGGTCATGGATTGTATTTTTTTGTTTTAAAGTCTTTGTTGTAAAGTCCTTTTAAAGACTATAAAGCGGGCCTGTAGCTATCAACAAAGGTAATGGTTGATTTCTCGTCAATTTCTTTAAGGCCTTGCTTGATCTTTAGCAAGTGGTCAAAATTTAGCAATGAAACGGAATAGGTCATATCTAAAAGTTGGGCCTTTTCATTCAGCCTGACCAATCTAACAGAAAGGCAATTCGCCCTTAAAAGGTCTGCAACTTTTGCCTGGGCTTCAGTCCCATTATTTTGCTCGGAACTATAAGTTACGATCATTGTTGGCTCTAAGGTAGTGCGGTCTAGAAGCTGGAACTTTATATAGTAAACAGGCAGCGCTATAATAAAGGCAACAGTGGTAACTATTCCCTGTTCCGCCCCAAAGCCCAAGCCGATTGCTATACTAAAAAAGAGAAAAATCAATTCTTCAGGCTCTTTAATAGCTGCCCTAAAACGGATTATAGAAAGCGCCCCAACAAGGCCTAATGACAAAGCAATGGAGGACTTAATTAAAAAGATGATCAGAGTAACGCTAATTGCCAGCAAAACAAAGTTATTCGCCAAGCTCACTCTGTTAGAGTGGCTTTTACCATATCTGATATAAAACCAACGTAAAATCAAATTTAAGAAAACAGCCCCTAGAAGACCAATTATGAGTGAAGAGAGATTTAAGGCCTCCATTTTTTGTAAAATTATAGTCAACGTTGCATCTTCTTAAAAATTTTGGAATGAACAGATTTTTTAACAGCTCGTGATTTGAAAATAAAATTTTGCGAATATAGCTAGCTCTGCCCGTTGAACCTAACTAGTTTTTACAAAAAATTCTACTAAATAAAAGACCTTCTTTTTAAACCGTGTAGCTTTACGGTTTGCCCTAGCCCGAATACCAACTAGGCTACACTGAGCCAAAATCCTCTAGAAAAATACTTGGAAAACGTAGTGGCAATAAAATTAGATTTTTTTTGGGGGGAGGAGGGAGGCTCACACTCTTACAATAGATACTTTCAGACTATCTTGAAAAATGTGCGTAAGCCCCCATTAGGGATGGCGCTAGGGGAAAGTATAGAGGTTGAGTGAGAAATTTTAAAGAAGTGCCAGATGGACGCTCTCTTGGGGTGTAATAGTCTTTGAGAATATGGGGGGAATATGGGGGGAATATTTAAAACTGAAAAAAGCACGGCTCCACTTAAAAAAGGTCGTAGGCCTCTTTAGACTATTGTAAACCGAATATAAATCGAGGGATATAAAAGGGACGACGTCCCCCTTTAGCGATCCCCACTAGGGGAAAACATAAAAGTGGAGCGAGAAACGAGGTTCGAACTCGCGACCTCAACCTTGGCAAGGTTGCGCTCTACCAGCTGAGCTATTCTCGCTTACTTTTTAATTATAAAGCTCACAACGTTCGCTTTGTTACCCACGTCGCCCTCAGGCTTAGCCTTTGGGACTCCATAGGGTTGGTACGAGAGGAGAGACTTGAACTCAGCGACTCAATGGGATTAGCATCTGATTTAACTAACCTTTCCGCAACCTGAAAAACCTTATCGGTAATTCACTGGTCATTGCGGCAATACCAACAAACCCGACTTTTACGTATTGGCCTGAATCAGTCAAGGAGTTTTATACCTTCTCACATATCTTTTATGGGTAGCTTTTCAGAGTTCAAATACATCTTGGTAGTAGCTATAAACTTCCCCCAGTATCTTAAGCACCTTAGCGAACCATTCGCATTTTAAATTCAATAGGAAATCTGTACCCCCAAGTCGATGCAAGTTCATAACGACAGCAAGTTGCAACTAGCCTTGTTTGGTTTGAATGTAGGTAATGTCTCCAGCCCAAGCTTGGTTTACTCTTGAAGCCCCGCAACTTCGATTTAAATGGTTCTTTGCAACTGGTTTGTTATGCTTGTATATTTACGCTGAGTAAACGAGCCTAGATCTCATTTCAAGTATCAACTTTGCGACTTGACTCTTTCCCACAAAGATTACTTCACCTCTATAAAGCTCTGCTATGAAGCACTCACCTCTCAGGCCATCAAGTACAAAATTTATCTTTTCTTGCGACCTGATAAACTCGACTTTGAATGTTTTAAATTCTCACAAAGTCTCCCTCATAAGGTCTGACACGGAACAGATAGACAAAGTCCCTACCGACTGATAATTAAAGCAGTGTCATCGCTAATTTTGACTCTTGGGTCAACCCCGTATTTTTAAAATTTGGCCACAAATTTACCCACTACCTTCTTCAAGTCTATAATGAGAATACTAGGGATCAGCGCTTACTACCATGACTCGGCTGCTTGTCTTATTGAAGATGGCCAGATCATAGCGGCAGCCCAGGAAGAGCGATTTACAAGAGTTAAACAAGACCCCGGATTTCCTCACAATGCTATTTTATATTGCCTAAGTGAAGCTGGTACAAAAGAGGTTGATTATGTTGTTTTTTATGAAAAACCCATAACTAAGTTCTCCCGTCTTTTTAAAACCTATGTTGCCAATGCCCCCTTTGGTAAAAATTCTTTTTTAGCCTCTATGCCTGTTTGGTTAAAGGATAAGCTATATTTACCTGTAGATATTAAAAGGAATTTAAAAAAATGTGGCCTGGCAAAGGGATTTGAGCTTTGTTTTACTGAGCATCACCAATCTCACGGCGCAAGCGCTTTTTTCCCCTCCCCCTTTGAAGATGCTGCTGTAGTTACCCTAGATGGAGTAGGGGAGTGGACAAGTTCTTCCATTTCACATGGATCAAAAAATAAACTTACCCCAATGTCTGAGATGTATTTCCCTCATTCATTAGGGTTGCTCTATTCTGCCGTCACCTATTTTACAGGTTTCAAGGTGAATTCAGGTGAATATAAATTGATGGGGTTGGCCCCTTACGGGAATCCAACTTATGTGGAGAAGATCAAAAAAAACTTGATTACTATTTTCCCTGATGGCTCTTTTCAATTAGATTTAAAGTACTTCTCTTACCTTACTGATTTAAAGATGACTTCAGACGCTTTTTCAGAACTCTTTGATGGCCCCCCAAGGGAACCTGAAAGCCCAATTACTAGAAGAGAGATGGACTTAGCAAAATCAATCCAGGTTGTTACAGAGGAGATAGTAGAGAAAATCTGTCGCCATGCCTTGGCATTGACGGGCTCCAAAAATCTTTGCCTTGCCGGCGGTGTCGCATTAAATTGTGTGTCAAATGGTCACTTAATCAAAAATGTAACAAAAAACATTTGGATTCAACCTGCTTCAGGCGATGCAGGCGGAGCATTAGGTGCAGCTATGCACCTCTATTATCATAATTTTAAAAACCCACGAATTGTAAAGAGTTCAGATTCTATGGTTGGGTCTTACTTAGGGCCAGATTTTAGCGATAAGACAGAACATTACCTAAAAGAGGCTGGCCTTCCTTACAAGAGTTTTGAAAAGCAAGAAGACCTTTACAAGCAAGTAGGCAAGCTGATCAATGAGCAAAATGTGATTGGAGTTTCCCAGGGCAGAATGGAGTACGGACCAAGGTCATTAGGCAACAGGTCTATTCTTGGTGACCCCCGTTCCGAAAAAATGCAATCTGTAATGAATTTAAAAATTAAATACAGAGAATCTTTCCGCCCCTTTGCCCCAAGCTGCTTAGAAGAAGATGTTAAAGAGTATTTTGAAATTGAAACCAATTCACCTTATATGCTTTTAGTAGCACCAGTACAAAAGGATCGCTGTATTCCTACCGATCATAAGAACGAAGGGGACTTGATATCGATGGTCAATCAAAAAAGATCTGATATTCCAGCAATTACACATGTAGACTATTCTGCTAGGGTGCAAACAGTTACCCAAGAAAGGAATAAGGCTTTTTATAACATTATATCTGAATTTAAAAAACTCTCTGGCTTTGGGGTAGTGATCAACACCTCGTTTAATGTTCGTGGAGAACCCATTGTTTGTACTCCTGAGGATGCATATCGTTGTTTTATGCGCACAGAGATGGATTATTTATTGTTAGATAATTTTTTACTTTATAAAAAAGACCAGCCAAAATGGGACGAAGAGTCCAACTGGCAAGAAGAATTTGTTTTAGACTAGCAATAAATTAATAGGAACAATGTGCTAAAATTATTATATCTACCCACTCTACTTTATCATTTGATTTTGTTTTCCATATTAAATAAATCTATGGGTTTACTTTTAACTACTATTTTACTCCTTTCAGTTTCTTTTATCATTGTCGCTGCTCAAATTTCAGCGCCTTTTATCTATACCCTGTTTTAAGAATATGAAAGAGCAAAAACAATTTAAATGGTTTTCTTTTGACATAGTAAATCAGGCTAAAGGTGTAGAGAAGGTGGAAACCCCTTCTATCCAAAGGGTTTTAATTAACTTTTTGATCACTCTGGTTGTAGTCTCTATTTTCTTTCTTTTTGGTTGGCGGCATCTAGCTTTTTTAGCGGGTTCTATTACTGTGGTAATCACCCTTGGAGGTGTGGCCTCTGAAACCATAAGGCATAAAATTCACTGGTTTTTTACAAAATTTGGGTTTTGGGTAACGAGGCTGATTCAGCCGACCCTACTTCTGCCGTTTTTGTGGCTGCTATTTCCTTTTTTACGCTTGTCTAATTTCCTTTTGGGCTTTGACCCAATGGGCCGCAAATTAGCTAGGGGAAACTCTGCTTGGATTCATAGAAAACCAGATCAAATCAGCAATAACCCCTTTGTACCCTACTCCAAAGAATACTTTGCTCCTTCGGTAAATTTTTCTAAAGTGATGGTTGCCCAGTTAGTATTTGTTTTTATTATCGCGCTTATTGGGGAAATTAGTTTTAGGTGGATGGGCTATGGGCACCCTGTACTCTATGTTGCCCCAGCTAATAT
>JASJGK010000085.1:0-30217 GCA_033791585.1 SAR324 cluster bacterium
TTTTTTTTCTACAAAGATCCCTGCTTTTATTGCGTGATTTCTAAAAGCCGTCTTCATGCCTGAAAAACTAAAATTAAGAGTTGGTTTTCCCTGTAAAGGAATCGTAAATTCAGCACCTTTGCCCTCATGCAGCCCAGCTAGTTTTTCCACTATTGGCCCACCGGGGTAGATAAGACCTAGCATTTTTGCAGCTTTATCGTAGGCTTCACCCATAGCATCATCTAAAGTTTTCCCAAGCAATTGATATTGGTTAAATGCTTGTACCTTGTAAAGATGGGTATGGCCACCGCTGGCCAGCAAACCGAGAAATGGATAATCAAAACCTTCGTGGTCTAAAAAGCTTGCGAGCAGATGGCCTTCCAAATGGTCTACAGGTATTAGGGGTAAATCCAGCCCCCAAGCGAGAGACTTGGCAAAATTGACCCCAATTAAAACCGAGCCGATCAGGCCCGGGGCATAGGTCACAGCGATTGCTGTAAGGTCTTCATTGCCTGCTCCAGCCTGTTTGAGCAAACTTTGCACTAAAAGAGGCAAACTCGCTAAGTGCTTGCGGCTGGCAATTTCAGGTACCACGCCGCCGTAGACCTTGTGGGCATCAATTTGGCTAGAGATTAAACTCCCCACTACCTGGCCATCAGTGGTCATTAAAGCGACTGCTGTATCATCACAGGAGGATTCAATTGCTAGTAACATTATGCAGACCTTAAGAAGAGAGTAATTTTTTTATCGATTTCAGCAAAGTTGGGATATCGCTCTTCCAGCCTTTTAAAATCGCTGGTATGAGCGTAGCGTTTGCCATTTTTTTGCACAACCCCAACCTCTTTATGAAGCAGTTCATGGTAGGCTAGATAATGGATCAATTCCCTTGGTGCTTGCAAACTATCAAATATTAAGCTGATGGCGATTTCGTCCTTTTCAAAGTGGTAATGGGCCAATTTTCTGGTGGTGAAGTGTTTTAACCAAGTGACCTTAGGAAGGGGGTCCATGTGAGGGAACCAGTTTCTCGCCACATTTACTATCACCTCATCCAGATCGTGGAAGACCCCTTGGCCCGGGTTTTTTTTCTCTTTAAAATCACTCCGCAAAACATTCACTTCCTTGAGAAACCGGTAAGCAAATCGCTCTTTTAAGGGCAATCTATGGAAGGTTAACTTGGGTTCAAGTTCTTTTAAAAAGTCTTGGTGTTCGCTATGGAGGTCTAGTAAATGCCCTAATTCATTGCCACGCAGAAGCTTCTTGCGCAGGTTAAATGCGTAGGGCGAAAGTGGATCTGGTTTTTTAAATTTCGAAAAGCTTAACATCTGGAGTAAATTAGGTTAAAGTAAAACCATACAAAGCAGTGTACCCGAAAGCAAGTGAGAACCGATGCATGCAAATTCTTTAAAACCTTTGATTCATTTGAATGCAGGGGAAAAACAAAATAAAACAGAAGTATGTTTTGATATTTACGCTCTAGGGCGTGATCTGGTATTAGTCATTTCAGGAGGTGAAACCCATGTAGGGGCCGTTGCCTGCTCAAACCTTGGTAGTTTGGAATCCTTTGGTCTGAAAAACCACAAGGAAATTGAATTGGTCAAGGAAGTGGCCCATGAACTTGCGGAAGTTACTACAAAAGAAATTTTAGTTGTAGGGGGGATTCACTATGACGATATTTCTAAAGAGCAGATTGACCAGATCAATGTTCATATCACGAGCCTCACTTCTACCTTAAAAGAAGAGGTCGCTGCACTTAAATTGGATTTTCGCTAGGGATAAAAAAACAGTCGAATCCTTTTGTGGATAAGCTTTTCCCCAGCGCCTGCACTCCATATTGTTCGGATGCGTAATGGCCTGCGCCGCAATAATGTAGGCCTAACTCCCCAGCTTCGGCATAGGTTTGCTCTGAGGCTTCACCTGTTAAGTAGCAATCGATTCCCATTTTTGAGGCTTCTAGAAAGTATTTCTGGGCTCCACCTGTCATGATTCCGATTTTATTAATCCTCTCTGGTCCAAATTTTAACATTAGCGGTTTTCTGTCCAATGTATTTGTAACCCTGTCTTCGAACTCTTGGGGTAAAATCCCGTCAGCTTCGGCAATGAGCAAATTGGGGATATTCCCTTTGGGATCTGTGAATGTAAAATTTGCAAAGCCCAAGACTTTGGCCAATTGAACGGAGTTCCCCAGTTCAGGGTGATAGTCTAAGGGCAGGTGATAAGCCAAAAGGGCGAGGTCATTTTTAATTAATGCCTTAACCCTTTCATACTTTTGCCCAACAAGGCTGAGGTCTGCCCCATCCCAAAAAAGGCCATGGTGGCAAAGGATAGCATCTGCATTTTGGTCAGCAGCTTTTTCTATAATTTCAGAAGTGAGGGACACTGCCAAAGCAATTCTTTTGATTTCTTTAGATGAATCTAGCTGTAGGCCGTTGGGGCAATAGTCCCTATAATTTTCAGGTTGTAACCAACCATTGATTAGTTTTTCTAAGTCTTGGGCCTTCACTATTTACCTTTTACTTCTACATCTTTGGCGCACCTGAAACCAACGTGGCTGGAACGAAAATTAATAGGGCTTTCTGCCGAGTCTTCATTTTTTAGTTGGGTTGGCTTACTGCCGTAGCTGCCGCCCTTGATCACCATAAAATAGTCTAACTCTGCATTTTCATAATTTTCACCTTTCCAATCTAAGCTTTTTCCTGTTTTAGCTATGGTGCTTGTCCATTCCCAAAGGTTGCCTGCCATGTCTAAAATGCCTTCTGGAGTGGCACCCGCAGGGAAAGATCCCGCTTTGGAGTAGCGTTCAAAAGTGTCGTCTTGCAAGATATCATGCCAAGGCGTGACGCAGTTGATATCGCAAAAATTGGCCCTAGTGGAGTCTAGTTTCTCATCCCCCCAAGGGTAGACACGCTTGCCCTTGCCTGCAGCCCTGTTCCACTCTTCTACTGTTGGTAGGCGTTTACCGGCCCAGCTACAGAAATGTGCGGCGTGGAACCAGGTGGACAGGCGCACAGGGTAATCTGGCCCATGAACTTTTTTTGCAGCAAATTCTGGGGTTCTTCTGTAAATGGTTTGCTCCTGGAAGGTTTGGTAGGGGCCTTGAGTCACCTCGGTTTTATCCAAATAAAAGGCTGGTTGACCACCTGCCGCTGGGATTAAAACCATGCCTTCTTGTGCCTGCAAACCTGAGGTAAAAAGAAGGCTAAGGGTAAAGAAACTGAAAAGTAATAGTGAAGGTTTCATGTTTTAGTTTTTATTGGTTAGCTCGGACGTGTTAATTTAATGAGTTCGTTAGTTCAGTCAGTTTGTTACAAAAGATTTTTATGGCTCCTGAATTTTTGATCACAGTTTTTTGTGCATTGAAGGCCTGTTTCGCTGCAAATTCTGGTTCTTGGTTACACTTTAAGAGAAATTGCCCCAGCTCTTGCCCATTTTTCACCACTGACAAACCATCTGCTTCTGTTAGTAACTCTACCTCAGAGACGAAATTTCGATAATATGGGCCAATGGCTATGGGTTTAGCAAGGCTGGCAGGTTCGATCATATTCTGTCCCCCTCGATTTACAAAAGAGCCACCGACAAAAACCACATTTGCCAGTTCATACCATTTAAGCAGCACCCCGAAACGATCTACCAAAATTAACTTAGGATTTGTTACTTGGCCTTTGGGCAGCAACTCTGCCTTAAAACCCTGGTTGAGCAATATTTGTAGGCATTCATCTTTCTTTTCGGCGTGTCGAGGGACCAAAACTAACCTGGCTTTAGGGTCTTCTAGCTGCAAAAAAGCTTGGTAGATGAAGGGAATTTCCTCGGGTTGGATGCTACCTGCCACAACCAGATAATCATCTTCAGCAATCCCATATTCGGTTTTGATTTTTTCTAACTCTATGGCATTGGGTGCTTCTGCAGTTGTAAATTTAAAATTACCTTGGAACTGCACTTTATTAGGTTCCACGGATAACTCTAAAAAATAGGCTTCACTTTTTGGGTCCCCTGCTTGGATATAGCTTACTTGTCGCAAGAGTGGAGTCAGAAATTTAGAAAAGCGTCGGTAGTTGCCCATATGTTTGTCGCTTAAGCGACCATTGGCAATGCTTACCGTGCCTATCTTGCTCATTTGGTTGATGAGGTTGGGCCAAAGCTCTGTTTCCACCAAAATCAAATGATCAGGTTTATAGGTCTGGATTACTTTGTTCACAAGCCCAGAGAAATCAAAAGGGAGAATAAAAGAGGCTTGGGCCTTGTCCTTAATTAATTCTAAAGCGGGGGCACGATTGCAGGAGAGGATAAATTCAGAATCGGGGTTTTGGCTTTTTAGCTCTTCTAAGATGCGAAGGCTGAGGCGAACTTCCCCCAAACTAGCACCATGAATCCAAATTCGTGTGTTCTTTTTTTTGGGGGCCGTCGGTAGATTGCTATTAAATTTTAGGCGAATTTTTTCCCAATCTGCGGGCTTGAATAGTCTTACTCCCAGTAAAAGGGGAGACAGTAAGCCCAGCGAGATATAGTAGATTAAATCCATTAGCTCAAATCCATTGCCTAATTTCCAATAGCAGTCAAAATTATCTTACAGAAAGCTCTTTAACAGCCTTAACCATTTCACGTAAATGATCGGGGTTAACTTCCTTATCAATGCCGTGACCCAAGTTAAAGATATGGCCTGATTCAGGACCAAACTTGTCTAATATCGACTTTACCTTTGCACGGATAACTTCAGGGCTAGCAAAGAGCACGTTAGGGTCGAGGTTACCTTGTAGGGCAACTTTATTGCCAATTAAGCTTTTTGCTTGCCCCATATCAGCCATCCAATCAAGGCCAATCACGTCAGCACCTGTTTCAGCCATTTTGGCTAAATGCTGGTGGCCACCGTTTATGTAGTAAGCCTGTGGCACTTCACCTTTTTTATCTAGGCCTGCAAATATCTGCTGAATGTAAGGGAAGATAAATTCGTTGTAATCATCAGGGCAAAGGATGCCCGCCCAAGTATCAAAAAGTTGCACCATATTGGCACCATGCTCAATCTGGTAGTTCAGATAATCAATGGTCATGGAAGTTAACTTTTCCATTAACTTATGGGCAACCTTTGGTTGATCAAAAAATAAGGCTTTGGTCTTTGAAAATAATTTACTTCCACCACCTTCAACGGCATAACATGCCAGTGTAAAGGGTGCGCCAGCAAAACCAATTACAGGGGCGCGGTCTTTTAGTTCTTTGGTTAAGATATCTAAAACTTTCCCAACATAAGGCACGTTATCATCAGGATGTGGCAGCCTTAGCTTTTCAATGTCTGCTGCTGTACGAACAGGGTTAGCGATCTTTGGTGCGGGGTTGAATGTTAAATCAATGCCCATGCCTTCAAGAGGTGTAAGGATGTCAGAAAACATAATCACAGCATCCACACCAATCAAATCCAAGGGCTGGATGGTTACTTCTGCCGCAAGCTCTGGGTTCTTGCAAAGACTTAAAAAATCGCCTGCCTGTGCCCTTGTTGCTCGGTATTCAGGTAGGTATCTGCCTGCTTGCCGCATAACCCAAACTGGGGTTCGCTCGATTGGTTGTTTGTATGCTGCTTTGATTAATAAATGCTTGCTCATGATTCCTCTTTAAAATGCTGAACTTGATAGCTATAAATTTTAGTTTCTTTGGTTTTCCAGTCGTCATATTCTAAGCAAGCCTTTTTACATAGCTCGCCTAAAAAGGCTTCTTTGGTTTTTAAACTCTCCCAGACCTGTGGCAAAAAGGTGGCTTTGTTGGAGCCCTTTTCGATTACAATCCCATCAATGAAGGGCCTGATCTGGCTAGTTTTTTCAAGGGAGTCCTTACCTATAAGCTCTAGGGTAGGGCTTAAGATAGAAACTTCCAATTCGATATTTTTTAGCTCTGGCGCTGTGACTGCCTTGAATCTAGGGTCGCAAGTTGCAGCCGCAATAGCCAATTTTTGGGCTAACTCAAAAAGAGTGCCTTCAGGCTCAATATTGCCGATGCAGCCTCTTAGTTTTGTGCCGCTAAAAAGAGTTACAAAAACGCCTCTTTCGATTTTATAGGGGTCTAAATCGAAAATGGTTAAGTCATTATTTTTATCAGCTAATACATTTTCTAAGGTCATGCGGGCAAGTGCCACCAACCCCATTCCTTGTGCTTGCGTTAAGATGGGTTTACTCAAAATGTTTACTTAAAAAGTTAAAGTTTCGCCATCATGCTTGATGGTCAATTGGTTTTTATCTGTGGTGCTTTTTTCTACTCGGCCAATTACTTTAGCTTCAATTTGAGCATCTTTGGCCAGAGCTAAAATTTGGTCCGCATGTTTTGGGTTGCAGAATAATTCTAGCCTGTGGCCCATGTTAAACACAGGCATCATGTCTCTAAGAGTTAAATTCTGGTCCTTTTGGATTCCCCTAAAAATAGGCGGAATGGGTAACAGGTCATCTTTAATGTAATGTACGCCGACCCCAAATTTCTGGCATTTGGTTTGTCCACCACCAGAACAATGCACCATACCATGGATTTCTTTGCCCAGGGCCTCGATGATGTTTTTAATCAAGGGTGCGTAGGTTCTTGTTGGAGAAAGTACTGCTTGGCCCCAATTTAAAGGCGTTCCCTCTAGGGGGTCATCCAACTTATGCTTGCCTGAATAGACTAATTCTTCTGGCACTTCAGGGGAGTAGGATTCAGGGTATTTGGTGGCATATTCCTTTGAGAACACATCATGACGAGCAGCAGTCAGGCCATTGGAACCGATTCCACTGTTGTAGCCTGTTTCCCAACGTGCTTGGCCGTAAGAGGCAAATGCGATGATGGAATCACCAGGGCTTACATTGTTTAAATCAATAATGTCTTCTCGCTTCATGCGCACCATCATGGTGGAATCAACAACCATGGTTCGAACCAAATCGCCTAAGTCGGCTGTTTCCCCACCGCAAGATTTGATGTTAACGCCTTCAATGGCTAAGGCCGCAATGACCTCTTCATAGCCATCAATGACAGCTTTGATCACAGCACCTGGAATATGGAATTTGTTTCGCCCAATGGTGTTGGAAAGCAGAAGATTATCCACGGCACCAACACAGGCCATGTCGTCAACATTCATAATTAATGAATCCTGAGCTATGCCCTTGAATATGTTGATATCACCTGTTTCTTTCCAGTAGATATAAGCTAAGCTGGACTTGGTGCCAGCGCCATCCGCATGGAGTAGGGTGCAATAGTCAGAATCACCAGTAATATGATCAGGCAAAACCTTGCAAAAGGCACCAGGGAAAAGCCCTTGGTCAAGATCTGAGATAGCATCATGGATTTCAGATTTGCTAGAGGATACCCCTCTGGCTTCATAAATTTTGGATTCGGTCATATTTTATCTTATTTCTATTATGCTATAAGTAGCGCGTTTTTAGTAAATTCTTGTTCATTTTCAGAAGCAATCAAGCTTAGACGCATGGCCTTCGCATCTTGAAAGCCCTTGATGTAACCTGAAATATGCTTACGAAATTCGATCAAAGCTTTGGTCTCATTGTTAAATTTCCGAGACAGGTGGAAATGCTCTAACATTACCGCAACCTTATCCTTCAAGGTGATTTTTTCACGTTTTTCTTGGTTCCAAAAAACCCAAGGGTCGCCTAATGCAGCCCTACCAATCATGTAACCATCTAAATTTTTTAATTGGCTGATAGCTTGGTCGTGACTTTTTAAATCGCCATTGCCCAGCACAGGAATTGATAAGGCCTCTTTGGCCGCATAAATCGGGTTCCAATCAGCCTCACCTCGGTATGCCTGTTTGGCTGTTCTGCCATGTAAAGTAATGGCCTGCGCCCCTGCTGATTCTAGGCCTTTTAAAAAAGGAATTAAATGATCTGAGTTGTCCCACCCAATCCGAGTTTTCACAGTAACAGGGATATCTTTACAAGCTTTAACAGTAGCTTCTACAATTTTAAAAGCGAGGTCTGGCTCTTTGATCAAGGCTGCCCCGTTGCCCGCTCGAATAATCCGTTTGGCTGGGCAACCCATGTTGATATCAATTCCTGTGGGGTTTAACTTTGCTGTCTCAAAGGCGATTTTTGCATATAATTCAGGCTCTCTTCCAAAAAGTTGGACAAATAAGGGCAACTCTTCCGCTTCAAATTCAATGCGAGATTTAACTGCGTCAGAATGCTCAATGCCATTGATGCTTGTGAACTCGGAATAGAGCACCACTTCTGGGTTTAAACGACGCACAATAAGCCGATAAGCTCGATCTGTAATCCCGTCCATTGGGGCCAGTGCAGCGATTGGTTTTGTGGTCTGAAACATGGGGCAAAGCTTTTTGGGTTTAGCTCTAAATTCTGCCTGTTGGGGGGGATTCTGTAAAGGGTTAGGAGGCCTTAGAGTTGACCATTTAAAAAATCTTCCCATTCCACAGGGAGAAGGTATTTCTTCTTGTTATTGCACTCTTTGCAAGCGGTCACGATATTTGACTTGGTCGACTTTCCCCCCCTGCTGATGGGGATTACATGATCCATGGTTAAGTCTTTGGCATTAAAGCGTTTTTTGCAGTAATGACACTCGCCTCTCCCTCGGAGATTTTTCCACCATTGGCTAGTCCGTAGCTCTCTCGCTTTATTTTTCTCTCTTTTTAAGTGCTCTTCTGAGACAGGAAAAAAGTCGGCTTCTAGCTTCATTTTGACTTTTGCTTGCACTCGCCCACTGAGCCTGTGGCGCAAACACGGCCATCGGTCCAGATGGCTTCACTTAAAAGAGCACCCTCGAAAAGGGTTTTTTCTAGGGTGGCACCAGTAAAATTGGCTTTGGTCAGATCAGATTTTCGAAAATCACTGCCAGTCAAGTTTGCCTTTTGCAGATAGACTCCAATCATTTTTGCACCTACCAAGGATGCACCTGTAAGGTCTGCCTCTTGGAAGTTAGACTGGGTTAGGTCTGTGTGGCTTAAGTCTGCGCCCTTGAAAATAGTTTTTGCAAACTCTGACCCAGCCACATTGGCATTGCTCATTTGTGCGTAGCTAAAATCGGCGGCAATAGCAGAAATTCCACGGAGGTCGGCATTTTTAAACTGTACAAAGCGAACCTTTGCACTGGTAAAAACGGAACCTTTCATCTCAGCAGAGCTAAGATTGGCCCAATTTAATTTGGCTTGGATAAATCTTGTAGAATTTAAATCGGCCTTGACCATGCTGCTGTGCGAAAGGTCAGCCTCTTTAAAGCTGGAGCCGTGAGCGATAACGCCATCTAAATTGGCATTGGTAGCTTCGGCAAAAGCGAGGTCGCAATTAACACAATATTTTTGGTCTAAAAACTTAGTTACAGAGAACTCGTCGTAGGCAAAGAGCTGCGTTGAACAAAGTAGACTAACGCAAAAAAAGGACAAAAGGTTGATCGATAGCTTTTTCATGGGGATCCATTTATTTTTGGTAGATTCTCTCATTTGGTCGCGCTTGGCAAGGCAAAGCTTTTTTTAGGTTTAGCGATGTGGTAAACGTAGGTCTCAAAAATCCAGTCCAATTTTTCTAAGACCAAATCTTTTCCTTCTAAGTATGTCTTTTCCAAGATGGGTTTTAATAGACTGGGCGTTAACTCCTTGATTGCAACACTCGAAAGCGGGTAATAGCTTACATGCCAAGGTTCAAAGGCTACCCCTGATTGGTCTTTAAGGTAAGGGCGGAAAAAGTTAAAGTCTTCGAGGTTGGCTTCCATCCACTGGTTCAATTTGAAAAAAGGGCCACCGCTCTCATATTCATAGGGTAATAACTCAATTTGGTACTCGGTACCTATTAAGGAGGTGTCAATCAGATCAATTTCGGTTCCCCAGTGGTGCCGGCTGGTGCCTGGTAGGGCAGACCAGTTTAAAATGGCTTCTAATATTTGAGTGCGTGAAAGGCTAGCAAAGTCTAAGTTTACCCCTTCACGGTCGTAAATTGGCCGCTCGCCTGTAAATTTTCTATTCCAGATTTTTGTCTGGGTATTAAAATCCCGAAAACTAGAAAATGCTTTGAGATTGATGCCTTCCCTTTTTGCCGCCGCCACCATTTTATCAAAGTCAGCCTCAGCTTCGATGTGGATAGCATAGCCCTCTTTCTGGGTGATGTGGCTTCGCTCCTGGCCTGTCAGTTCAAATAGCTTCATGAAAAAACAAAGGCCTCAGGTCCAAGTTGCGGTAATTTACTCAACACTGATTCCATAACCTCATTTAGTTGTTTTGTGAGGCTAATGATACCGCCATCATTGTTGATTATTATATCGGCCTTGGTAATTTTTTCTGACTGGGGCATTTGGTTGGCAATTCTAGCTGCAGCCTCTTCTGCTGTGAATCCACGTTTTTCCGTTAGCCTCTGAATTTGCACCTCAGGGTCAATGGTCAATAAAATTACCTTTTGGAAATACTTCTCCATCTGGTTTTCAAAAAGTAGCGGCACAATATAGAATATAAACTTCTTACTGCCTGTTTGGTAGGCCGCATCAAAGGCTAAGGCTCTAAGACGGTGGACTTCGGGGTGTACAATAGCGTTTAATGTGGCCAGTTTGGCTTTGTCGTTAAAAACAATAGCCGCTATTTTTTTGCGGTCCAGCTCGTAGTCTGGGGTTAAAATTTGAGCACCAAAGGCCTGGGTGATTTGGCTCAATCCCTTGGACCCTTTGGCCACGGCTTCACGGGCTAGGTCATCGGCATCAATGCAAAAATGGTCCACTTTAAGAAGGTCAGCTAGGGTTGATTTGCCAGAGCCAATGGAGCCTGTAATCCCAACAATACGCATTTAAAACTCCCTTAAGTACCAGTATAGCTGGCTGACCCAAGCGGAAGTATCAAGGTAAAGTTTGACCATAAAAATAGGCAAAAAGACCCACAGAAAAAGGTGGTGGGAAAATAAAAGGTAGTTTTGGTGGGGCAACCAAGGGATTAGCTCTTTAGTGGCAATAAAGGTTATACCGCCTGAGAGGGTGAGCAAGGTCAAACAGCTAAAAAAGATTCGATTGATTAATTTTCTAAGAGGCCTTGAATGCAATTCCCCAAGGTTCTCTACCCCAATGTAAACCCTGTGATAAAGCAATACCAGCAAAGTTACAAAAATTAAAAGCCCAGAAGTATAGTGCATATTTAACAACTCTAAGCGATTCAGAAGCTGGTTGTTTCTTGTGTCCAGCGCAGTTGTGGCCGTCACAAAAGACAAAACCAGCAAAATTGGAATCACATACCTTTTTAATCTCTTAAAAATAGAGCTGTAAACTCGTTGCACTCTCTCGTTAAAGGTCATTCTTGGGGCTTTAAAAAAAGGTTACTGACTAGCATCAAGGCCATAGGCATAGTAGCTGTGCAGAATTCTGCTGGCTGCAATCGCACTCAGGTTTTTTGCATCCTTTGCATTTAGTTCATCTTCTACAATGCCAGACTTACCAAATTCGTCACTAGTCGAAAGATTCCAATTCTGTGGTGAAATAATGCGATAATTCATGATTTTGTTTTGGTCGATGTACACTTGGTGAAGCAGGGAACCCGCAGGGGCTTCAACACGGCCAAGGCCAGTGCCACGTCTTGAAAAATCAAATTTTGTCGCTTGGTTTGGTTGTATTTTAAAATCAAGACTGAGTAAGTTAGTAAATATGTTGCGCATGTAAAAACGCCCTTCAATGGCTTCTGCAAAAAGACGAGTGGCCTCAGAATTTACCTGGTCTGTTTCATAATTGAGTTCCGTGATCAAATTACTTACAGCATCACTAATCTCAGCGTTACCACCACCATAATGAGTAACTAATAAACGAGCTAAAGGCCCAGTTTGCATGGGAATGGATTCATATCTAGCAGCCTTAATCCAGGTGCGAGCGCCTGCTTTATTCAAGTCATAAACTTGGTTCTGCTGGGGCGAACTGGCTTCTTTGTAATAGGTGTTGAGTAATGATTCAGTGATCTTTAAGTTGTTTAGAGGCTCTAACTTTTTATCAATATAAACCCCTTCTGAGTAGGCTGGGGCATTGCTTCCTGTAACGGCAATACTGCCAAAGCAGATCATCCCTTGCCCGCCATCAAAGACGGTAGTCATTTTTGGGAAATGAGAAATGAGTTTTTTGACATCTTCAGGCCAAACATTTTCAATAAAATCCTTACAGGTTTCTAATTCACGAAGAACGCTCATGATCAAATGCTCATTGATATTCTGGTTTGAAATACCACCTGGGATTTGATTCATGATTCCTGGGTACTTGCCGCAAAGTAGCCCCAAGGTTTTGTGGAGGCTATTTAAACAGAGGCTCATATCCTCAAAATGACTCAATAAGTCAGAGCTATCTTCATCGGTTAAAAAAGAGTCACTTTTTTCCGTTTTTACATCTGGTAAATCACAATATATGCTGAGTGTGCCCAAGTTTTTTTTGATAAAATCTGGGGAGAAAAAATCAGGTAATAGCTCTAAATAAAAATGATGGATGTGCGAATCAATGGTCCCTAATTCCGAAATAACACGCCTAATGAGCTGGCCTGTTGGGGTTGGCTCAATTTGCAGGTAGTTTTCTAAAGCCGAAACAGCGGCTAAAGAATGGTGCAACCCAGAATGGGAAGAAAGCTTTTGGGTGGTTATAGTTGCCTCAAGGGGGTAGCGACTAAAAAGCTTGCCCTCTAAGTTGATACTACGCCCACTATAGAGGTTCAGTTGGCCCTCTTCCGCTTGCCTTTCCGATCTTTTGAGGCTTAAAAAGCCCTCTGTATTGTGCAGTTGGTTGATCATTTTCTTTTAAATTTTATTTTCTTCTTCATCGACCTGTGATTCTTCTGGAGATACAAGAATTTCAGGGATAGAATTTTGTTTTACGCTTGCTGCATGGGTGATAATTCCCAATGTGGTCAAGGCTGCGGCACCGATTCCTAATGTTTGGATGCCCGTTATTAAGCTAGAATTTGCCTGGCCTGCGCCCCCTTGAACCTGACCAAAAAGGCCAAGGCCCTGGGCCTCAGGATAATCAGGGTTAGAGCAGCCTACGCAAGGGTGGCCAACGCTAACGCACCAAGTGGAAGAGCCGTTGATCTTTAAACGGGAACAGGAGTTTTTTGTAACTTGCCCTTTGCAGCCCAGTTTAAAAAGGCAACCAGCTTGGTCCCCAAAAATTTCGCTAAAATGACCAAGGTCTAAGTCTTTTCTAAACTCACAAGAGTCACACAGGGCCTGATCAAAAAATATGGCTGGCCTACGAAATTCATCTAATTCAGGCAACCCATATAAAATAAGGTGGTTTAGTACTGTGAGCAAGTGAGTGTATTGGGCCGGTTCACCTGGTATGCGAATGAAGGGCAACTCCCCAGGGTATAAAAACTCTCTCTCAATATTCAAATAGCCTTCAGGGTGCTGGCTCGAATAAGAGGCCTCGTTACCAATTAGAATTACCGCTCTAGCCTTGGCGGAAAGCTCCTTTAATATTTGGTAGTGAGGGTGCTCTGGCTCAGCTGAAAATTCGCCCTCTACGATAAGAATATGACCGTTGATATTAGCGTCTTCATCAATTTGAGAGGTGGCAATATGATTTGTGAAGTGGCTACCAAGAAATTGTTTTAATTCAGGTACTATAAAGCGATGCATCGAGCTTGCAGAAGAACTTTGCCCCGTCAACCAAATTAAGGGCTTGGCCGTAGTTTGGGCTAAAAGAGAGGATTTTAAACCTTCTAATAAAAAGGGAATTGATAAAGCACCAATGGTTGCTTTGGTAACAAATTCTCTTCTGCTAAGGCGAATGGGCATTATCTTTACTCTTCTTTTGTTGTCTTTGTTTTATATAGCAAATTAGCCGTAGAATCAAAATATTGAATTTCCATGGTTTGCCTCGTAATTTGAATCCATACAAAGCCAGGCTCGACTATATAGAAATCACTTGATCCCTTGCTGGCATTGCTTCCAGTAGCAGATTTATTGCTTCTCGGTCTGCTAGCTGAACCAGAAATCACATATTGTGCTTTTTGCCCCCTTTTGGTCAAATGTTCTAAGTTGTGATCGTGACCAGAAAGAAAAAGATCCAATTTACTAAAATCGAGTTGTTCCCATAAATAGCCTATGGGAGCAGGAGCATCACCGTGGGAACCTGTGCTAAAAATAGTGTGGTGTTGCAATATGACATTCCACTTTTTGGCCGATTTAGTAAGTTGCTCTTTACCCCAAAAAAGATCTAAACCATGACAATTGCTGTTTAAAGCGATAAAATTTGCCGGGCCTGCTGTGAATTGGTAGCGGGTTGAGGGCATATTCCACAATGGTTCTATTTGGTGTAGGTCGATTTGAGCTTGGAAATTCTTTTTGACATCGTGGTTTCCCAAGACGACATAAAGAGGCAGCCCTAGTATCTTTAATTGCTTTTGGTAGATTTTTTTGAGGTGCTTTTTCTTAGCCCGTTTGATCCCCTTTTCGTAAAAATTATCTCCTAAAAGTAGGGCGAAATCACAACCTAAAGCCTCACAGGTTTTTGTGGCCGCAGCAAAGGTATCCCGTTGCATCTGACTTGCTTCCCCAGCATCGCCAAAGGCGACAAATGAAACTACCTCCGGTGATTGGGTGGCTACACTAAAGGCGGGTAGCTCTTGAGGGGGGAGGCAGCCCTTATCTTTGCCATAAGAATGGATTAAAAAGGCTGAAAAAATAATAACAATGGTGGGGGTGGCTATCAAAATTGCTACTGCTTTGAACTGGCGTTGGTTCATTATTAGGTTTACTCGCTAAGCTGTGCGTTAACCGAAACTATCTTTACGATCTTTTGGGAAATCTTTAAAAATTTGCTCTAACTGGGCTTCTGTTTCTAAAAGTAAAAAGCGCTCTTTGACTCCCTGCCTTAAAAAATCATTGATGGCATCAATCTTCTGGATAGAATAGTCAATTTTTGGATTGGAACCACGCACGTAAGCCCCAATATTAATTAGGTCTTCCGCCTCTTTATAAGTGGCGTAAGTTTGCATGAGTTTACCTGCATTTTCTTGGGAAACCTGGGTTGCCACATCGCCCATAACTCGACTTTTCGAGCGTAAAACATCTATAGCAGGGTAGTGGCCTTGGGCGGCAATTTCTCGGTCTAATATCATGTGACCATCGACCACAGACCTTACAGCGTCACCGATAGGATCATTTGGGTCATCACCCTCAACCAGTACGGTATAAAATCCTGTTACAGAACCCTTGCTGGATGAAGTGCCTGCCCGCTCTAAAAGCTTAGGCAAAAGTCCAAAAACCGAAGGAGGGTAACCCTTTGTGGTAGGCGGTTCGCCAACGGCTAAACCAACCTCTCTTTGGGACTGGGCCCAACGAGAAACAGAATCCATTAAGAGTAAAACGTCCTTATCTTTTTCCCTAAACCACTCAGCTAAGGCTGTCGCCAAATAGGCACCTCTCATGCGTACCAAAGGTGGCTGATCACTGGTTGCCGCGACAACGATCGAGCGTTTTAATCCCTCTTCACCTAGATCTCGTTCAATAAATTCCTTTACCTCGCGGCCACGCTCTCCAATCAAAGCAATGATATTGATATCAGCAGTGGTATTTTTTGCCATCATGCCCAAAAGCACAGATTTACCCACACCAGAGCCAGCAATAATTGCCAGTCGCTGGCCTTTGCCACAGGTAAGTAGGCCGTTGATTGCTTTGACGCCAACATCTAGGGATTCAGAAATCCTGCGCCGTTCTAGTGGATTGACTGGGTCTGAATGAAGT
Source organism: SAR324 cluster bacterium (assembly GCA_033791585.1). Classification (GTDB taxonomy): domain Bacteria; phylum SAR324; class SAR324; order XYD2-FULL-50-16; family XYD2-FULL-50-16; genus JASJGK01. The sequence goes on from JASJGK010000085.1 coordinate 15,630, forward strand.
GAAACCTTGGCTTCAGCGTTGATAGGGCCAAGGCCGTCAATGGGGTTGCCCATGCCATCAATGCAGCGGCCTAGCATGCTAAAGCCAACAGGCATCATACGCTCTCCCTTGATGGGGATAACGTAACTATCAGGCCCAACACCACGAATGTCGCCCAAGGGCATAACCAAAATACTTCCACCCTTAAAGCCAACAGCTTCGCCTTCCATTGAAGCCCCTGATTTGGGGTTGAATATGCGGCACTGGTCGCCAATTTTTAAACCAGGGTTAAAGGCCTTAATCACAAAACCCAAAACCTCTTCCACCTTTCCAGAAAGAATATTGGTTTTGATATCTTTTGTGGCCTTTAAGTAGCTATCAAAGGAATGCATTTGTTTCCATGGGGAACATTAGGCACCTAAAGTTGAGATTAAGATTCAGTTGGCGCGTCAGGGTCTTGGGGCTGGTCTTTAGCTAAATCTGGGTTAGCAGGTTTTGGCGCAAGGCTATTGGGGTCAAATTTTGTTTCAGGGGCCTCAGGTGGCATGTCCACTTTTTGAGGTTGAAAGAGAGACCTTCTTTCTTCAAAACAACTTTTAAGTTGCTCATGTATCAATGAAAATTGCCCACTCAAGTTAAGGCTAATTTGAGAAAAATCACTTTCTATCAAGGCGCAGGCTGGCGCTATTTCGGGGTCGGCTTTGAAATTAATCGATTGATCTTCATCAGCATAGGCTTCAATTTCTGGTAGGTGCTCTTTTAAAAAAGCATACTCTAAGGGGTTGATACGGATTTTAATTTTTTCCGTCCCTTCCATTTGTTTGATTGAATCTTGGATTCCAGCCAAAACAAAATCCTTCTCTTGGGAAAGATTTTTATAAACCAGTTTTTCAGCGCTTACCAAAGCCAATTGGGCCAAAGCGTTTTCATTTTCTTTGTACATTTCGGTACGCAGGTTTGCAATCTGCTGTAAAATAGCCACTATCTTTGCGCTTAAGGCTTCATTTTGTTCTCTAAATTCTGTTTTTCCTTGGGACAAACCTTCTACATAACCTTGCTCGGCTGCTTGCCTTTTGATTTCGTTTCGGCCAGCTTCTGCATCAGCAATGATTTGCTTCGCTTCGGCTTCTGCCTTTTGGACAATGATATTTGCCTGGGCCAGCTCTGTTTCAATTTCAGACTTTAAAATTCCCGCTTCTTCTCTGGTGGTTTTAGCGTAGATGTCTGCTGATTGGCGAACTTTTTTGGAGTATTCTTCAACGTTTGTGAGAAGTGTGCCTTCTTCCATAAAGCGGCCAGCTTCAAACTTAACGTCTTTTACACTTTTAGTGCTGAGTTTTTTTCCGCCAAATGTCCCTGTATTGGTTTCAAAATCGACAGGGGTAAAGGTTTCAGCGGGGCCTTTTAGTGCAGTTGGGGCTGCAGCTTTAGGGGGCGCAGACGTAACGCCTACGGATATGTCTTCAAAAAGGGGAGGTTTGAAATCACTCATAAGTTAAGCCCAAAGAGCCCCTAAGGTCCCTTTTTCTCTTTCAACCAAGTTCGAACCATGGCGGCTGTCTTGAGTGGATCTTGACGGGCAATTTCGATGATTTTGTCCCTTGGTGGTATTCCAGTTTCCTTTTCTGTTGGAATTTCTAGTTCCTCGCCTTCAAGTTCACCAATGGTAGTAGGTAAGCCCATAAGAAGATCGAGATCTTCTGGCTTGGCAGAAAGCTTCATCACCATTGGTCTGATGACCATGAAGACTAAGAGGATGATAATTACGCCAACTAATATATAGCGTACCAAGTCGATAATGAACTTTCTGGTAGCTCTACGCTTTTCTTGTTTTAACTTTTCTTGCTCTACCAACGGTTTGGTAAATTTTAAGTTTTTAACTGTAATCCTGTCGCCACGAGCTGGATCGTACCCCACTGTCTGTTTGGCTATTTCTTCCATGGTGGCTAAGTCTTCAGGTGGCCAAGGGCTATAAACAGGGTCACCAATTACCTCACCTGAATCATCACGAACATAATCATATTTTCCATCAAGTAACACAGCAACGGTCATCATCTCGATGGCGCCACTGGCTTTCTTTTTTACAACATGGCGTCTAGAATTTGCAAAGTTAGTTCGTTTTGTGTTTTTATTGGAATCACTAACGTTAGCGATTTCAGAAGCACCTGAACGAACCTCAGGGCTATTGCTGGTAACTCCAGGAACACCCACGGGAATGGAACGGCTACCTGTTTGCTTTTCATTTACACTTTCTTCACTAACAACAGCCGTTAAATCGGGGTCAACTAAGTCTTCTGTAACTTCAGAAGTATCAAAGTTCATTTTTACGGAAACACGAACCTCAACTCGGTCTTTACCTGTAACCTTTTCCAGCTGGGTTAGGAGTTTATGCTGTAATCGTAATTCAACATCCTGCTGGAAGCCAAAGTTTTTGCTGCGAATTTCGCTGCCGTCAGGGTCAGTTAGGCCTTTAGAGAGCAATTTACCACTAGAATTAGCAACACGAACATCATCTGTCATCATGCCAGGGATAGCGCCACTAACAAGATTTAAGATGGTCATTACTGTTTTTTCACCAAGGCGAGAGCCAGAAGCGCTTTCGATAATAACCGAAGCCGTTGGCCTAAGTTCATCGTCTGTGAAAAGAGATTTTTCTGGGATAGCAACAGAAACCTTGGCGGAATCAATGGAGCTGATCTTAGTGATCAGTCGCACCAGTTCGCCTTCTAAGGCCCGTTTGTATTGGACTTTCTGTTGGAATTCGGTAGCACCGAAGTTTTGTGTGTCGAAGATTTCTAAACCAACAATCCCACCCATTTGCAAGCCTGAGCCTGCGATTTGTAAGCGGACACGATCAACTTCATTGGCTGGAACTAAAATGCCTGCACCACCTGGTTGTAGTAGGTAGGTAACATTCATTTCTTCTAATTTTGCAACTATTTTAGCAGTGTCTTCTTGCTTTAAACCAGTTGCAAGAGGGGACCAAGTTACCTGTGAAGTGAAGAAGACAAAGGCTACAAGGCCAATGACCACACCACCTAGGGCACTAAACAGAAAGATCTTCTTACCCGTAGTTAAGCTTTGAAAAAAAGCTTGAAACTGGGCTTGAAAATCGTCTAAAATACCTGCAGTTTGCTCGGCCATGCTTGGTCGTCTCTAGTTGTTTTTCTGGTTTTAGTGGTATTAACTTAAGGGTGGTTCAACACCCTTTGTTAAGATTTGTATCAGTATTATTAAAAGCTGCCAAGTAGGCAATGAAAAAGCCTACATTTGCATTCTCATAACTTCTTCATATGCAGCAACCATCTTGCTTCGTACTGCCATCAGCATCTTTAAGCTTGTTTCGGCTTTTTCCATAGAAACCATGGTTCCAGGAATGTCTTTATTTCTTCCTGCTACCATTTCTGAAATTTTATGATCTGCCGTCAATTGCTCTTTGTTCACCGCATCAAACATTTCACCAAAGCTGCTGGCCATTTTTGAGGCAGCTGATTCGGTAGGCCCGTTGGCCTTTTGTGTGGCGTGACTGGTGAAGCTTTGACTAATATTGCGTATCATTTTATTTCTCTGGAAAAATTTGCCGTAATTTCAAAGTGGTTTAAGACTCTGAGTTTTTATTCATCTTCTCATACTGGCTAGCGGCATATTTCGCCGAGCCTGAGCTTGATTTTTGGGAAGGGGAAATATTTTCCACCATGCCTTTGACAGACTGGATCATATTGCCGAGTTGATTGACCCCTTGGGTTATTTCACTGGCTCCACCTTTGGCAGTGCCAGCAAGCATTGCGTCAATCTCGCTGCCCATGTTTTCTAATTTTTGAACCGTCTGCTGTAGCTTTGCCTCGAAATCACCTGAAGTGGCTTCGGTTTTTTGGGTCTTTGCTATTGGCTTTAGTAGTCCTGCAGGGTTGATTTTATTGATTTCAGTCATTGTTTTCTCCTAGTTATCTGCCAATTTCAAGTGCTTTGCTAATCATACTCTTTGTCGCATTCATTGCGGCAATGCTAGCTTCAAAGGAGCGCCTTGATACCATCATATTGGTAATCTCTTCTGAGATATCAATGTTTGGCAAGGCGATATAACCTTCTTCATTGGCATCTGGATGGTTGGGCTTGTAGACCATTTTTGGTGGTCTGGTATCCTCAACTACTCCGAGAACCTTTACGTGGCGTACGCCACTATCTTCTTTTTGTGCTTTCAGCTCTTCTAAAAAGTTTTTCTCTGGTGGAAGAGCGCCAAAAATAACATCTCTGCGGCGATAAGGTCCGCCGCCAGGTGTTCTAGTCGTATTGACATTGGCGATATTGGAAGATATCACCTTCATTCGCATTCTCTGAGCCGAAAGGCTTGATGATGCGATTTCTAGGGTGTCAAGCATAGATGACATTACCTACCTCCTTCCGTGATGGCAGATTTTAAGTTTTTCATTTTCCAATTAATAGCTCTTACTTGAGCCTGGAACTGAAGTTGATTTTGTGCTAACTTGGCCATTTCTTTATCCAGAATAACCGTATTCCCATCCATCCTTGGATCGGGGTTAAAGCTATTGATTTGTTCACCTTCTACCAGTTCCAACGGCTCGCGTTTAATGCCATCGAAGTGTCTTGGGTCTGTAGTTTTTAATGTGCCAGGTTTATCTGAGTGAAGTGCTCTAGTTAAGGCCTTCTCAAACATTAAATCCTGAGCACGGTAGCCCGGGGTTTCTCTGTTTGCGATATTTGACGTAATCAAAGCTTGTCTCTTTTGGGTCAGGCTCATGGCCTTAGTTAAAAGTTCTAAGTTTCGATCAAATAGCTGAACTGCCACTTTACTCCTTACGTTTTTGTTGGAGCCTACATAAATAGACTCAGGGTAAGAGATGCAAAGGGGGGGCCAGAGGGAGTTTGAAAAGAAGAAAATGCAAGAAAATTGCGGAATTTTGAATTATTTTGATTTATTCTCCCCTCTCCCCAGTGAAACCAGAGGGAGAGAAGATAAAGAACTTTGGCTTTTTAATTAAAAAGCCTTAAAGGAGCTAGTCTTGTTCAGCCAGCCATCTTTCGGCGTCCATAGCAGCCATACAACCTGTGCCAGCAGCGGTAATCGCTTGGCGGTATGTGTGGTCCATAACATCACCACAGGCGTAAACGCCTTCAATATTTAGCTTTGTTGTTCCTACAACAGGTAATAAGTAACCTTGGTCGTCCATATCCAACTGGCCCTTAAAGACCCCAGCGTTGGGCACGTGGCCAATGGCAACAAATAAACCAGTTACCCCTAAATTGCGAGTTTCGCCAGTATTGACATCTTTGACTCTCAAATCTGTCATCTTATCATCATCACCGATCACTTCATCAATAACAGAGTCTAAGACCATTTCAATTTTTGGATTTGCGCGTGCTCGATCTTGCATGGCTTTAGAAGCTCTAAACTCCTGTCTACGATGCACTAAATAGACCTTGTCGCAAAAATTTGTAAGGTAGGTAGCCTCTTCTAGGGCAGTATCACCACCACCAGCCACAGCAACGCTTTGGCCCTTAAAGAAAAAGCCATCACAGGTTGCACAGGCAGAAACGCCTCGGTTTTTATATTTCTCTTCACTGTCTAGGCCTAAATAGCGGGCTGTAGCGCCTGTAGAGATGATTAGAGCGTCACAAGTATAAACAGTGTCGTCTGTAGTTAACTTGAAGGGCCGTTGTGACAAGTCAGCTTCTGTAACTTGACCAAAAACGATCTCTGTTTCGAATCTTGCTGCTTGGCCTTCCATATTCATCATCAACTGGTTGCCGTCAATTCCCTCTGGGAATCCAGGGAAGTTTTCCACTTCTGTCGTTGTGGTAAGCTGACCGCCCTTTTGGGGGCCAGACAAAATCATTGGCTTTAGGTTCGCACGAGCGGCGTAGATCGCAGCAGTATAACCAGCAGGGCCAGAGCCCACAATAATCACTTTTCTGTGTTCCATCTTTTTATCCTGTTTTTTTTTACCTAACATTTCATCTAATTTACCTTCATGTTCCATTTCAAAAAGGTCATCGCATCCACCAACATGGAAGTCACCAATAAAAATCTGGGGTACAGTTCTGCGGCCTGATTTCTCAATCATTTCAACTTTTTTCGCAGGTTCTTTATCTACCATAATTTCAGTGTACTCAGCGCCTTTGGACTTTAGAAGTTGCTTTGCTTGGTCGCAATAGGGACAGTAGCCAGTGCTGTAAACGATTATTTCATTCATAGGTTTTTTTTAGGTTTGAGTGTTTCAGTTAGTTTAATATCTAGTCTCGTTTAAGGCAATATCTTTCTACTTTACTGTGAGTCTTTTTGAAATTTTGCTACCTAGTATATGCAAATTATTGAATAACCAAAAGCTAGACGAAGTATGCCTGAGGCGGCTAGGCTCGGACTAAAGAATTTTGAAACCTTTAAAATTTATTTTTCAAGTATTTATGGATAAGAAACTGGATATTTCAGAAACTTCAATTGCCGAAAAAAAGCTTTTTGCTAAGGCCTTTGAAACCTTTAATAGTTCTATTGAAAAGCTGCGCCTTTACCAAATGAAGCTTGAGGGGCGCATCCAAGAGCTAACTACAGAACTCCACGTGAAAAACAGGGAACTGACTAATATTTTGCAAAGTCTTTCTACAGGCTTAGTGGTCACTAGCCTTGACGGGAGAATTAAAATTTTTAACCGGGCCACATCAGCTATCACGGGGATCAGTGAAGAAGAAGCCAAAGGCAAGAAACTAAATGAGTTGATGGGGTTCGATATTTTGCCGAGCGAGGTAAACGAAGAGGCCATTCAAACCATAGAGGAGGGGCTTGATTGCAAATTCCAGTACCAGAAGCTTAGTGGTCAAAAATCCAGTGACCAACAAAAAGACTCAGAAGGGGAACTGATTACCCTGGAGGGCTCAACGACCTTGATGCGCTCTGAAGGCAATCAAAATTTAGGTGTCATCGTAAACTTAACTGATGTTACCATGATCGACCGCTTGAAAGAAGATGCGGAGCGAAAAAGAAGACTGGCTGCCATGGGCGAAATCGCCATGCAGGTTGCCCACGAGGTGCGTAACCCTTTAGGCTCAATCGAATTATTTGTGTCCATGATGAAGAAAGATGCCGCTGAAGGCAGCGAAGAGTTGGATCTAATTGAGCATGTTTTGTCTGCCACTCGCTCTATGAACCATATTATCTCTAATCTTTTAGAATACACGAGACCCAAACCCATTGGTTTAGATATCATAGAGGTACATGATCTTTTGGCCGAGTTTGTGAAATTTTCCCAACATTTTGCCAACTCTCAATCTATTGAAATTTATTCAGAGCTAGAGGCTGAAGAAAGCCATATTAAAGGCAATAAAGAGCTTCTCAAACAGGTCTTTTTAAACATCTTTATGAATGGCACCCAAGCGATGGATGAAGAAGGTGGTGACTTTACCATTAGCACTGTCAATTACACAGAAACAGACCCCATTGTATTAAAGAGATTTACAGGGCGGATTATCGACGATCGTGGTTTGGATTTATTTCGTATTACTTTTAAGGACACAGGTAAGGGGATGAGTGAAGAAGTACGCTCCAAATTATTTGAACCCTTTTACACCACTCGTGAACAAGGTACAGGTTTAGGCATGTCTATTGTTCATAAAACCTTGGCCAGTCATGGCGGGGTTATTTTAGTGACTTCAAAACCTGGGGTAGGCACCTCGTTACATTTACTTTTCCCGCAGGTTACCGAGAGAGATTAGCTTTTGACGCATTTTTAACGTCCTTTATATTTAGGACTCTTTTTGCTGGGATAAGTAAACATGGTTTGCCTCGCTGAAGATCACTTTAAGCGGCTGACCACTTTTTTTAGCTAAAAGGGCACAATCTTCAAATTCAGGGGCAAAGCTCACTCTTTTGCCCTGGTATTCCCCTATTTTAATCTTTACTGGGCCATATTTGGTCTGAACCTCTTCAAAATGGCGGGCAAGCCGGTGGCAGGTGGTCTCGGTGATGCGAAAGCCAAAGCTGCTGGTGTGGGTGAAGACCAACTCTTCAATCTCAGCCAATTTGAATTTATTAAAGAGTAGACTTAATTTTAGGGCAGGTCTGCCCTTCTTCATGATGATGGGCGTAAAATAAGCGTCTCTAACCCCTGCATTTAAAAATAAATCAAGCAGAGGCGAAAGTTCTTCAGGGCTTTGGTCGTCCAGATTTGCTTCAAGCAAAAGAAGTTCATCATCAATTTCCATGGACTTAGCCTTCTTTGTGATGCTGTTTGTGTTTTTTCTCGTGCATTGATAATTCTTTTTGCCCAGCGCCGTGCTCAAAACGTTTTCGCCAGTCTTCATATTCAATGCCCATGGCGGCGGCCTTTTTCTTGCGGGTCTTGGTTAAAACCTGGGTCGTAAAAAAGTAAGACCCAATGGCGAAGGGGATAGCATAAAGCAAACTGCCTATAACCATAGGGTAACCCAAATCCACTAATAAATACTTACCTGCTTCTAAAATCACATCAATCTTCCCACTTTCAGGGTTGTTGGTGATGCTTGAAAGTTGCTCGTTAAAACTGCTGTAACTAACATGCTCCACCCCTGAACCTAATAAATCAAAAAAGGCGTAACCTGTGAGTAAAAAACCATAGTACATAAAAAACATGGTCAAAGGGTTGCTGATCCAAACCAGAGCTGTGCCTATGACCAAATCAAATTTCATGTTAAATAGGAATTTAAACAGGACCCAAGTCATCCAAACTTCCCACATCTGTATGCCCACTGTGGGGGTAAGACCCCAAAACATACCCACGGCGCTGCCCAGCGCTGCTTCTTTTATAGGGGAGTGGCTTTCTAAAATGGGTTTGATGATGTTCTTTTGAACTGCATCCTTTAGTTTTTTCAGCACATTAATCCTTAAATATTAGTTGCCCGAGGATACCTTTTTTTATCTGGCTTTGTCGATAGTGCCCCGAAAAAAAGCTGGGTCTGCATTTTGTTTGTTAAAAGAGTGCTTTTCAGCTTACAGAGAAAGGGTTAAAGTAGTTTCTTTATGTAAACTTTAGGCAAGAATCATGAGCAAAACAATCCAAATTTTTGATACCACTTTACGGGATGGCGAGCAGTCTCCGGGATGCAGTATGAACTCCAGTGAAAAGATGATAATGGCTCGCCAATTGGAAAGACTAGGTGTTGATTTAATTGAAGCTGGATTTGCGGCCTCTAGCCCTGGGGATTTTGATTCTGTTAGCCAGATTGGCCATACCCTGAAAGGCCCTAGGGTGATGACACTTTGCCGTGTGTTGGAAAATGACATTAAAGCCGGCATTGACGCTCTAAAAGGAAGCCACAAGTGGGGGATTCATACCTTCATCGGCACCAGTGACTTGCACCTTAAATATAAGCTCAATATGACGAGAGCTGAGGCTACAGAGAAGGCAATCAAAGCTGTGGAAATGGCGGCAAAAGATTGCGACCATGTAGAATTTTCCGCAGAAGATTCCACCAGATCAGACCCTAAATTTTTGGTAGATATTTTTTCTGCTGTGGTAAAAGCCGGGGCCAAGGTCTTAAATGTACCTGATACCGTAGGCTATACCACCCCCCAAGAGATGTATAACCTAATTGATATGCTTAAAAATGAAGTCTACAGGGGCGATGAAGTAACCTTCTCGGTTCACTGTCACAACGATTTAGGTTTAGCTGTTGCCAATAGTTTGGCTGCTGTCAGGGCTGGTGCTGGCCAAGTAGAATGCACCGTTAACGGTATTGGTGAGCGAGCTGGAAACGCTTCTTTAGAAGAGGTGGTAATGGCGCTGCACACACGAAACAACTACTACGGAATTGAAGCTGGGATTAATACTGGGCAGATTTACCCCTCTAGCATGTTGCTTACTAAGCTAACTGGCTCAATGATTCAGGCAAATAAGGCTATTGTTGGGGCCAATGCTTTTGCTCACGAAGCTGGCATCCACCAAGATGGGGTTTTAAAAAACAGCCTGACTTACGAGATCATGTCACCTGAGTCGGTCGGCGTGAGTAAAAATCAGTTGGTATTGGGCAAGCATTCTGGCCGTGCCGCCCTCGCAGACAGAATTAAAGAATTGGGTTTTGTGATTGATGATGCAAAATTGAAGGAAGTTTTTAAGGGTTTTAAAGCCTTGGCCGATAAAAAGAAGGTGGTTTACGATGATGATCTCGAATTATTGATCATGGGCAACGACAGTAAAAACCAAGATCGTTTTGAGTTATTAAATGTTAATGTAACCAGCGGCACCGACAGCCTCCCTACAGCCACAGTAAAATTAAACATCGACGGTGAAGCCCAGACTAAAAAAGCTAGTTTCGGCGATGGGCCAGTGGATGCCGCTTTAAATACTATTAAGGCGATTACAGGCTCTGAAGCTAAGGTTACGGCTTACATTGTAAAGGCGATCAGCGGTGGAACCGATGCCCAAGGCGTGGTTTCCATTTCAATAGAAGACAATGGAATTAAGGTGACAGGTCGTGATTCCCATACAGATATTGTCATAGCTTCAGCCAAGGCTTTTGTGAATGCCTTAAACCGTTTGGAATTAAAAAAGAAAAATAAAGAGCAAGGCCAGCTCGGTGGTGTTTAAAAAAAATAACATCATTTGACCTGATACTAAACCTGCAGTAAAATAATAATCTGAATCTTAAAACGACAATAAAAAAGCACCCATGGATGAATATCAAGTAAAGGAAACAATCACACTACCCATGTTACCAATGCGTAATATCGTGGTCTTTCCTCATATGACAACGCCCTTTTTTATCGGACGAAAGCAGTCCATTGAGGCTTTAGAGAAGGCGCTAGAAGGTGATCGACAGATTTTTGTCTTGGCTCAAAAAGACCCAATGGTAGAAAATCCAGAAGAGGATGATCTATTTGAAGTGGGCACTGTGGGCAATATTTTACAAATCATGCGCCTGCCTAATGGAACCATTAAGGCTTTATTTGAAGCGAAAGACCGAGGCCGTAGAAAAAAAATCACTCTTGGCGCAGATGCTTACGAAGCAGAAGTGGATGTTTTGCAAACAGTTGGCGCTGATACAGCAGAACTAACAGCTTTGATCCAATCAGTACGTTTGGAATTTCGTCAGTTTGTGAAAAAAGTGGCTAAGGGCACAGATTCCGTTGAGAAGATCACCAATGGTGACCAAGGTGCAGGAGAATTGGCCGATTTAATAGCCCCTTTGTTGACTCTGGAAATTTCGAAACAACAAGAATTACTGGATGAGGTTGACGATCAAAAAAGATTGGAAACGATTTACACCCGTATGCTTGAAGAAGAAGAACATAAAAAATTAGAGCAAAAATTAAAAGAAAGAGTACAGGGCCAAATTGGCAAAAGCCAAAAAGAGTACTACTTAAATGAGCAGATGAAAGCCATCCAAAAAGAGATGGGCTCGGAAGATTCAAAAGAAGAGTTTGACGAGATTGAAGAAAAGATAGAAGCCTCTGCGATGTCTAAGGTTGCCCTTGAAGCAGCAAAAAGAGAGCTGAAAAAATTGAAGATGATGCCTCCTATGTCGAGTGAGGCCAATATCGTCCGTACCTATTTAGATTGGTTGGTTAATATCCCTTGGACAATAGATACCAAAGACCAGTTAGATATTGAGGAAGCCCAAAAGATTTTAGACGAAGATCATTATGCACTAGATAAGGTAAAAGAAAGAATTATCGAATACATTGCTGTTGCCAAGATGGTGGGGAGCCTACGTGGCCCGATTATTTGTCTTGTTGGCCCCCCAGGTGTTGGTAAAACCTCTTTAGCTAAGTCCATAGCTAGGTCCGTTAACCGAACTTTTGTGCGTATGAGTTTAGGTGGTGTTCGTGACGAAGCCGAGATCAGAGGCCACAGAAGAACCTACATCGGCGCTATGCCCGGTAAAATCTTGCAGTCCATGAAAAAGGCCAAGACCACCAACCCCGTGATGTTATTAGATGAAATTGACAAAATGGGTCAAAGTCATATGGGTGACCCTGCATCTGCACTGTTAGAAGTTCTTGACCCTGAACAGAACAAAGATTTTATGGATCATTACTTTGAGGTGGAATACGACCTTTCAGATGTAATGTTCATCTGTACGGCAAACTCCAGACAAGATATCCCACTGCCTTTGATTGACCGAATGGAAGTCATTGATCTTTCTGGCTACACAGAGCTGGAAAAAGAAAAAATATCCTTTAAGTACTTAATTCCTCGCCAGATCATTGAAAATGGACTGAAGGATCAACCTGTAGAGTTTGAGCAGGATGGTGTTTTAGAGGTGATTCGAGGTTACACTCGTGAGGCAGGGGTTCGGTCTTTAGAACGATTGGTTGCAAAATTATGCCGCAAAATTGTTACAGCCATAATTAAAATCCCAGAGGATGAGCGAACCACAATCAAAATTGATAAGGTTAAAGTCCATGAGTTTCTTGGTGTGCCTCCCTTTAGTCGTGATAAACTCGACCTTAAAAACGAGGTGGGTATTGTCAATGGCCTTGCTTGGACCTCTGTAGGTGGTGAGGTTTTAACCATTGAAGTTGGCACCATGAAAGGCACAGGTAAAATTAGCCTGACAGGTAAACTTGGTGATGTGATGAAAGAATCGGCACAAGCGGCTCTCAGTTATATTCGGTCCAATGCCAATGCTCTGGGCATCTATTCTAAGGTCTTTAGTGATTTAGATATCCATGTTCACGTTCCAGATGGCGGGACCCCAAAAGATGGGCCTTCGGCAGGTGTTGCTATTACCAGTGCCCTTACCTCGGCGCTAACAGGTATCCCTGTGAGAAAAGATATGGCTATGACAGGTGAGATTACCCTTCGTGGTAAAATTCTACCCATTGGTGGTTTAAAAGAGAAGTTACTGGCTGCCAAAAGAAATCACCTTGTGGAGGTTTTAATTCCCTCTGAAAATGAGAAAGATTTGGCTGAAATAGATGATGAAATCAAAAATGGCTTAATCATCACCCCTTTGGTTCATGTCAAAGAAGTACTCAAAAAAATTCTGGTTAGCCAGCCAGAACCTGTAGATGATGCTGATATAGAAAAACTAGAAGAAGAAAAAATTCATGCTGTCGGAACTTTTTCCTCAGAAAATAGCAGCATTAAGCCCAGTTGAGTTTAACTAAGATCATTGCTGTTGTGGGTCCAACAGCAAGCGGAAAGACTTCCCTGGGGTTAGACCTAGCCGCTAAATTAAATAGTGAAATTATCTCTGTTGATTCCATGCAAGTTTTTAAAGGCATGGATATAGGTACAGCCAAGCCGACGGCTGAGCAGCGAAAACAGGTGGCTCATCATCTAATAGATATAATGGAACCAGGTGCGCCCTACTCAGCGGGGAAATTTGCTCAACATGCCAAAGAGGTTATCACTGGGCTTGTTGGCCAAAAAAAAGTTCCAATCTTACTGGGTGGAACCAACCTCTACCACCGTGCCTTGACCGAAGGCATTAACGAAGCGCCCCCTGCCACCCCTGAAGTAAAAGAAGAGGTTTGGGCTAAAACCCAAGAAGAACGATACGACTGGCTTTGTGATATTGATCCAGGTGGCGCCGCCATGCTCCACGCCAATGATTCTGCTCGTGTGGCTAGAGCCTTGGAAGTAAAACTCACCACAGGGGCAAGCCTCATTCAATTTCAAAAGGCCCAAGATTTTACGCCAAGTTATGATGTCTTTTACCTTGGCCGCTACTGGGAGCGAGAAGAAACTTACGCCCGCATAAATGAGCGGACTATAGAGATGTTTGATATGGGTTTTGTAAAAGAGGTCCAAGGCCTTTTAGACGCTGGGATTGATACAACTCTACCTTGCATGAATTCCATTGGCTATAAACAGGTGGTTGCTCATCTGGCTGGGGAAATGACTGTGGAAGAAATGATCGAAGATGTCCAAAAGAAAACCCGCCGCTTTGCCAAAAAGCAACGGACTTGGTTGCGTGCTATGGAAGATATCCATTGGCTAGAAAGGGACCAAGAGCTGGATGAAATCTTCCCAGTTCTACAAGAATTTTTAGACAAATAAATTGGAAGTGGAAAAGGCACAGGCTTGGTTTCAGCTAGTTCAACTGTCAGATTCAGAACTTTTAAAGCTCTGCACCAGAGATTTTTTTAAGGGGACAGGTGCTGGTGGCCAGAAAAAAAACAAGACTGCCTCAGGCGTTCGCCTTACCTTAGATGGACTACAAGTCTACGAGTCCCAAGCTCGCTCAAAAGATGATAATCAAAAAAAATCTTTGAAAAAGCTTCGTTTGGCTTTAGCTTCTCAGTTCCTAGAGGGGGATAAAGTGATCAGTGAAAAATTGCGTGAGCTGCATCCAGCACCTGAGACACTAATCTTACCCTACGTGCAATCCAGTTTTTTAAGAATAAACGAGAAAAACTCTGACTTTCCTTTGGTCATAGGGGGCATTTTTGATTTGATAGCCGGCGCAGAAGGGGATCTGGAAAAAGTTTCAGAAATATTGAGTGTAAGCAAAAGCCAGATTCATAAATTTTTCGATAAACACCCCAGCTTAAAAGAAAGCTTTGGGAAACTGAAAAAATATTGTTATAACCAATATAATCATGAATAATATCAATGATATAGTTTTATGGTTAAAAGAAAACTCCGACCCTGCTGTCCTTGCAGGTAAAAACC
>JASJGK010000086.1:0-6630 GCA_033791585.1 SAR324 cluster bacterium
CTTCGCACCTCTCAAGGTGGTCCCTACTACTACCGTGTTTGCATCCCAAAGCCAATCCAAATATACCTTCAGGGCAAAAAAGACTTCCGCCTTAGCTTAAAGACTGGCCTCGAAAAAAAGGCCATTAAACTTGTGCAGAAGTTGCAAATCAAGACAGAAAAGCTCTTCTTTGCTGTTCAAATCCGTTCTTATTCAGTTGAGTTGAAGGTCATCAAGGGCATCTTAACCCAACATCGTGACCAAATTCTTGCCGAGGAACTGGGAAGTGGGTATGTTGTGACTAAATTGACAAAACAAAGCGGGGGCTTAATGAAGTTAAATCCAAGGCAGGAAACAAAACTAAGATTAAAGGTTTTAAACCAGATTCAACGCCTTCCTGAGTTCAGAATAGATGACCAAACGGCAGAGTACCTATCATCACCGCCTAAAGGGGAGTTTAACCTCGCCTTTAACCAGTTAAAATCCCTGACAGACGAATTTGCCGATGGTTTTCTAAGGAAGTACTTCCAACTATTAAATAGAGAAAAGTTTGATGGGTATTTATACAATGAGGGCTATGAAGAGGTTTTGATTGAAAGTGTATATGCCAAAGCAGAAGAGCCAAAGGAATACTTACTAAATATGATGATGGATAGGCTCTATACTGATAGATTAATGAATTTGACCTTATCGGTTGTACCCAAATGGTTAATGATGGATAAAGTTAAGCCTCGATCCGCTGTTCAGGTTGTAGCTCAAGAATTTCCTCAGGCACCTCCAGTCGCAAATCTTCAGCCCAAGGCCAATGGAATCGACTACCCAACGATAAATGACGAATATGAGAATTTTTTAAAGACAGAGTCTAAAATAAGAAAATGGTCGGCCTCCAGTTTGAAAGAAGCAACGGGTGCAAAATCAAAGCTTCTTGATCTTGCAGGGAATATCGAGATAAATGCCTTAACAAAGGAAAGAGCCAATCAATTAAAAGATAGCTTAATGACTTACCCTAAATATCGGAATTCTAATAAAAAACGAAAAGAAATGACCTTAGCGGAACACTTATTCGATCCTGAATATGTGCCGATCAATGAAAAAACGCAGGTAAAGACTTTTAGCTACTTTAATCTTTTCTTTGAGTTCTGTGAAAGTAGACACACAGGAGTAATTAACTATTTAGGAAATTTTGGGGTGCGAATTAGCGGGTCGGCAGAAGATGAGGCAGAACCCTTCGATAAAACAGACCTGAGGGCATTGTTTGAACCTGAGCTATACAAGTCATCGACTCAAAAAGGCCCTGCCTTCTATTGGGTTCCGATCATAGCTCTATACACAGGGGCGAGAATACAGGAAATTTGCCAACTACAATTTTCTGATATTTATGAGTATTATGATGAGATATCTGATTCCAAAGTTTGGGTTTTCGATTTCAATGAAAATAGTACTTCTATCGATTTGAAAAAACGGCATAAAAATCGTACCTCCACTCGTCGTGTTCCTATTCACTCTGATCTAGAAAAACTTGAGTTCTCCAAATATTTGAAATGGGCAAAAAAGAATTATCCTATCGATCACTTATTTCATGGGCTTACTTATAAGGATAACTCTGGTTATTCAAGACAAGTAAGAGACTGGTTTAATAATAATTATTCTGTGCAAGTTGGAGTGAAGACTAAGGGGAAAAGCTTTAAGAGTTTCCGCCACACGTTAAATAACTGGCTTTCTCAAAAGGGAGTTGAACTTGAGTTTATAGAAAGATATATGGGCCATAAGCATGGCTCGCAGTCTGGTGACCGTTATGGAAAGAAATACGGCCCGCAAGTGTTACAAAATAAAGCAACAAAACTATTAGATTATCCACTTGATATTGAAGGATTGAGAAAAGTGTGGAAATAATATTATAACAATTATATGTTGACCATAGGGTGAATTGTTTGTGTGGAAGAAGTCGAAAATGAATCTACTGGAGATACATTCTGTTTGCTAATTTTACTGGGTGTAGAGGCCTGAGATCAAAAAAGCGTACGGTACGAGTTTTTCAAGATTTAACGTGGGATAAAAGCAATGGCCACGCAAGGGCTGTAGGCAGGTGGTTCAATGAAGAGTACTTACGTAAGAAGGTGGGCATCACGAATAAAAAAAAGGTCTTTCACAGTTTAAGGCATACTGCTGCTGATTTCATGAAGCAATGTGGAGTAGAAGATAAATATGCTGAAGCTATGTTAGGTCATACCCCACATGGTCAGTATTTAGCCCGATACGGTAAGGATTACAAACCTGATGTTCTGATGGACAACGCCCTATCAAAGCTTTCATTTCCAATTGATGTGAAAGGGTTGAAAGATAAATGGTAAGTGAAAATCTCGTAATGTACGCACAAGGTGGATTCAGCAAATTCCCTATTGAAAGGAAAAACGCATAGAATTACCTACTCATCGTAGGCTTTTTAGTTTTGGACCTTGATCGACTAATCGAACAATTCAATAAAGGGTAGTTCTTCTGCTACCAACACCAAAGCAGTTAATGCACATTTTGGTAGGCCCTCCTGTAAGTTAAAAAGGTAGTCACCGTAATCAATATCTGCCTCACCTTCTTGTGGCTCCCGTAAGCCTAAAAAGACGGATGCAGACCACCTGCTTTCTCTTTGGATAATCTTGACAATTTTTTCGCCTTCTAAAGGTACAATTACTTTTGCCTCACCTTCAATTCGTGCATCCTGCAAGAGCTGGGTCAACCATTCTTCTATTTTCTTCTCATCTTTACCTTCACCTAAAACGTTCAATAGGCGAATAGTGTAATCAGGCCAGTGCTGGCTTTGCTGCATCATATAGGCAATGGCCAACATAAAACCTTGATTGTGATTTTGACCACCCCACCAAATATCAATACGCTTCTGGTGCAGGGCGTCTTCTTCATCTACATCCTGTTCTTCGGCCAAAATAAGATTCTTTTTCAAGGCCCAAACTTCTCTTACTAAATTGGCAAAGGCTTCTTTATTTACCTTCTCCTCACTTTGCCCTAAAATAATGGTGTTTGCCTCTACGCTACCCATACCGTGGTAGCGAACCATTTGTTTGGCTCCTTCTAAAGGGTGGCTAGCTGTTTTGACTGACACTAGGGCTTGAATTTCACGGCCTTCTAAATAACTTTTCATTCCATTTTGGATCGTACTTGCCCTTTCACTACCACCTCGCACATCGGGAATCATGCTGCACAAGGTCATAAAACCCCGCCTATCAGCTAAGGCTTGCGCTAACTCTACAAGATGCCAACGACTAGTGGGGGCACCTGTAAAAACCAATAAATTGGGACGCCAACTACGGATGTCAATCTTACTGTTTCGCATGCGGTAAAGTACCATTCGGGACAAATACTGCCAAAACCCCAAGCGGATGTCTTCCCATCTTCGATTCAGCTTACGTTTATACATCCAAATCAATAGCAACAAGCCAATTGACAGTGCCGCCAGAGTGGCAATGGCGTTTAGGATGAACATTACTGTAAAACAGCCTATGCCACCAACTAAACTGACCCACCAAGTAACTTTGAAACTAGGTCGCCAACTCGGGTTTTGCATCAAAGATTCCGCTGCTGCTGCAAAATTGAGCAACCCATAGGTCATGAGGAAAAACATGGAAAGGACTGAAGCAATTTGATTTAGATCACCGACCCAAACCCCAGCCAAAGCTATGAGAAAACTCAAACCTGTAGCAACCCTTGGAGTGTCATCCTTTAAGGTACCTTTGCCTAAAAACCGAAATGCTATCTGATCCCTAGCCAAGGCTTGAAGGGTTCTAGGTGCGGATATTAGTGAGTTCAAAGATGAGGAAAGAGTAGCACCCCAGATTCCTAGACCAATAAGCCAAGCTGCTGGAGCAAGCTTATTCATCACCATGAGGTCACTACGCAATACCTCTGGTGGTACCCATTTCAAGAGCAACCATGGGGTAACCATGTAGACAATATAGCCGACACCAACGGCGGCTATTATGCCTTTGGGTAAGCTTTTTGCTGGATTAGTTAAATCACCACTCATTCCCACACCTGCGGTAATGCCTGTGACAGCAGGAAAAAAGACGGCAAAAACGGCCCAAAAACCGACTTTAACCGTAGGCTCTACCTCACCAAAGCCTTCTGGAGGTGGTCCACCTAAAAGGAGGCCGCCGAGACTTACGACAATCATAACAAAAATAATAATCTGGCTTTTGGTTGCAAAGCTGGCAGAAGCACTTCCTAAGATCACCAAAACAATCAAAGTTAAACTAGCGATTTCTGCAATGCTCATCATTGGAAGCAAAGGCTGTAAAGCTTCTGCAAAACCAACAGCATAAAAAGAGGCCCCCAGAGTTTGAGCAAAATAAAGCGGCAGCCCCATAGCAGCTCCACCTTCTACTCCAAAAGAGCGGCTGATGATAAAATAGGCACCACCACCTTTGATTTTCATGTTGGTAGCGATTGAGGAAATAGACAAGGCGGTAATGAAAATAATTGAGTTTGCCAGAGTGATCATAATCCAGCTTTGTACCAATCCTAAGTTACCAGCTACCCAGCCCATGCGTAGGAAAAGGATAACACCTAAGATGGTCAAAAAACAGGGCAGAAAAACCCCATAAAAAGCACCTAAGCCTTCGGGTTTTGCAGATTCATTCATAAAGTATCTTATTCTTAGTTGGTATTGAAGTAACTTGGAATGAGGGCTCCTCAAATAGACAAGTCCACAATTTTATTTAAAAGGGTTTTTCAAAGCGCAAAATTTTTATCCAACTACATTCCCATGGTTATATATTTGTACGTCTGATGAGGAGAGTGAATCAGAGATTATAAACCTTACAAAAATGACTAAATTAAATCTACGTTTGCATAGCAGTAAATGATGTCAAGCCCTTATATATCCTTGCTAATGGGTTATTTTGGTCGATTCCGTAAGGGAACAAGCGTTAAGCTTACTCGTCGGTTTTCCTGCCTTCCACCAGAAATTGAATTCTTTGCGACAGGGAATTCGTCGCCATAGCCCACGATAGCCATTTTATGTTGAAGTCCCTTTTGACTACGCAGAAAATCAACCACATGCCAAGCCCTTAGGGCCGAGAGTTGAAGGTTGTCTACAAAGCGAGATTTTAGTTTGGGCCCAACTTGTCTGTTGTCTGTATGGCCTGCAACCAAAATGTAAACGTTTTTTTCTTCGGCCAAAGCTGGAGCTAACTCATTCAGCAGACTGATTCCAGAAGCTGCCAATTGGGCTTCACCAGCCCGAAAAAGTAACCGTTCTGGGAACATTATTCGGGTTCGATTATCCTCTCTAACGATTTTGACCGCTTGCTTGTCTAACTTTTTTTCTAAACTTTTAATTAAACGATCCTGAGCGATAAGCTCCTGCGAAGTTCCTTTGTATTCTTTGGTGGTTGCTTTTAGTTGCATGTTTTCAGATTGCAGAGCCTTTACCTGATTGCTCAGATCACTGAGTTCGGAATTTTTCTGCTCTGTTTCTGCCCCGTTGCAACCTAGTAAAAGCATTGCTACTGGTAAAAGCCAAAATATTTTCATTTTTCCCCCTAAAATTTTAATGTATAATTATAAGTATATCAAATAAAAAGCGCTTTGTGGTGTTTTAAAGTACCGCTGAGGAAAATTACCCTTCCCCCATTGTTGCAGACACCTCAATTTACGACTAGGATTTTATGCTCATTAGGGACTGGTGACTCAAGGATAAAAATATCCTTTCTAATACACAAGACTGCTGTGCTCCCTGAGCCTACCTACTTAAACCTGTAATATGTTACTCCGATTTATAACCCTTCGGTTCATCTTCTTAGTAATTTCCCCGTGTTCGTTCTGCTTAGGAAAATTTTTACCAAATCCCATGATAACCATAAATTTAGTAACGCCAACTTCTTCTTGCAGGTATTCTACAACATTAGCAGCATGAGCTATGGAAAGCTCTTGGTTATTTGCGAAAATCTGACTTTATAAAATCGTGGGTGTGGAAGGGTAGGAGCTGAATAGCTAATAAGTCCAATGCTTAAAAAGTCTTCTTAGAAAAAAGATAGAATAATTAAGGCCACTGTCTATAATATCCACTTATTACCTCAAGCATGCAACCAAATTTAATTTTTGAAATAGTAATCCTTTTCGATTTTGATAGCTGAGGCACCTTTGGCATTGTTTATCGAAGCTGATAGAGGGATTCATTAAAAAGGCCTTTTCCTTTGATTAAACGTATCGACTGAACGCTTTGGGCAAGAAATCCCTTATTGAGCACATAATCACTGAAAAATTTCAATAAAAGGCAATTCTTCAGCTGTCAAAACCCAAGCGGTTAAAAAGCATTTGGGAAGATTCCCTTTCATATTCGAAAGATATTGACCATACTGCAACTCTGCCTCTTCTAGTGCTCTCTTTTTTAATGGCTGCACCACCCTCCACTGGGAGGAAGAAGGATATATCCAACCAAAAAGACCATTTCACAGTCTGAAATAACAAAATTAGAGTAAATTTCAGATTTATCCTAATTAAAGGATTCATTCGTGAACTACTTTTTACTGTAGTGATTTGAAAAAAGATTTAGGCGATTTTACGTTACATATAAAAAAGGACCTTAAAGATGCGACATTATTATTTTCTTTTAAAAAAAACCATGAGTGGAGTTGCCTTGCG
>JASJGK010000087.1:0-30842 GCA_033791585.1 SAR324 cluster bacterium
CAGCTTTACGAAGAGCAAGATCAACTATTTAATGCCATCGTGGTGTATGAAAGTATCGTAGAAAGGTTGGAAGCAAAGGATATTTTTTTCCAACTGGCCAGTGATCGCATTACCAAATTAAAAAATCGAAAGAGAAGAACCAGCAAAGGATAAGATGGGTCGAATTATTGCGGTATCAAATCAAAAGGGAGGTGTGGGTAAAACTACCACTTGCATCAACCTCGCTGCGAGCTTAGGGGTATTGGGTAAAAAAACCCTGCTCATAGATTTTGACCCTCAAGGCAACAGTACCAGTGGCTTAGGATTTGTTCCTAATGAATGTGAAAAAAATATCTACCACGCCCTAATCGGGAAAGAGCCTTTAAGTGACCAGATTGTAGATACAGAAATCCCCAATTTGAAATTGGTTCCAGCTAATGTGGACTTAACAGGCGCAGAGGTGGAGCTGGTAGGAGCCATAGCCCGAGAAATGAAGTTAAAAAAAATCATCAGCTCTATTGTTGATGACTTTGAATATATCTTTATCGACTGCCCACCAACCTTGAGCTTATTAACGGTAAACAGCTTAACTGCAGCCGACTCGGTATTGATTCCCCTACAGTGCGAATACTACGCTATGGAAGGCCTAAGCCAACTGTTAGTTACCATTAACATGATTAGAGAAAACCTAAACCCTAGCCTGACCATCGAAGGCATTTTGCCTACCATGTATGATGTGAGAAATAACATCTCTAAGCAGGTAATTGATGAAGTTAAGGTCCATTTTAAAGATGAGGTTTTTTCTACTGTGATCCCTAGAAATGTTCGTTTAAGCGAGGCCCCAAGCTTTGGCAAGCCTGTTTTTTTATACGATCGTACCTCCAAGGGGGCAATTGCCTACTTAAATCTCGCCAAAGAAGTTTTGGAAAAACAACTTAAGCCTAAAAACGTATGAAACCTAAAGAACGCCAGGCCTTAGGCAGAGGCTTCTCTGCATTACTTAAACCTGTTGCAGACCTACCCAAAGATGAACAGGGTATGGTTTTACGGCTTAAAATCAGTGATATTGTTTTAAATCCCAAACAGCCAAGAAGTGAATTTAATCTTGAGGCTTTAGAAGAACTTTCTCAGTCTATTAAAATCAAAGGTGTTATCCAACCTGTCATCGTGCGCAAGGTGACAAAAGATGGCGCTGGTGTGTTGGAGTTGGTTGCTGGTGAACGGCGTTTACGTGCTAGCAAATTGGCAGGTTTTACAGAAATCCCCGCCATTATTAAAGAAATTAAGGACGAAGACCTATTAGAAATCGCACTGATTGAAAACATCCAGCGAAGCGACCTTAGCCCTATTGAAGAATCCTTAGCCTATCAGAACTTACTAAACGAGCATGGTTACACCCAAGAAGACCTTGCCCGCAGAGTTGGCAAGAATCGCTCTACTGTGGCCAACATGCTTAGGCTTTTGCAACTGCCTAAAGAAATCCAAAAAGATCTAGCTTCAGGAAAATTGACCACTGGACATGCCCGCTGTTTGTTGAGCATTACTGACAGCACCCAGCGATTAAGAGTCAAGGAAGAGATCATTAGCAAGGGGCTTTCTGTTCGTGAGGCTGAAAAGCTCGCCAAGGCACAAACTACAAAGTCTGAGCCTAAGAAAAAGCCTCTAGAGGCTATGCCTGCCCAAATGCAAGAAAACCAAGACCGCCTTGAATCCATCCTTGCCACTAAAGTTAGGATTAATGATAAGGCTGGCCGAGGAAAAATTGAATTGGATTATTCTGGAGAAGAAGAGTTTAACCGCCTCTTTGCTCTATTACTTAAAAGGGCTGACTGATGGCATCTGCAAAAAAATCTGTAAAAACCACGAGCTTTTTATCAGAACAAATAGAGTTAAAAGGCAATTTAAAAGTGGAGGGCGGCATAAGAATCGATGGTCGCTTTACTGGTAATTTAGAGGCAGGGGCTACCTGCTACCTTGGCGAACATGCAAGGCTAGAAGGTGTTTTTGTTATTGAGTCTTTGGTTTCGAGTGGTATTATTCACGGCCGTGTACATGCCGCAGATACAGTTAAGATCACAAGACCAGGCCAATTGATTGGCGATGTGGAAACGGTGAATTTGATTTTGGACAAAGAGGTTTTTTTTCAGGGAAAATGTAAGCTGTTAAAGCCACAATATCAGAAAAAGCCAGCCCCTTTGGCAACGCCGAACCCCAGAAAAGCAATCCCAGAAAGAGATTAAACCCTGATCTGGATAAGGCTGATAGCTGAATGCAGTTAAGGTTTTAGGCCCCTCAAGTAAATAGAATGATTAGGCCCAACTGCAAAGCTAGGGCTGCAAAATGGTACCAAGTAAAGAGTTGTTTTGTGCTGTTGTCTGTTTTGTAATGGGCTTTCATAATTCCTTTTATGACTTTATATTAATTCTAGTGGATTCAACCGAAAGTTCATATAAAGTAAACTACCAAATCTAGGACCTTATTTTTTTAACAGCCTTGGGCCTTTGTTTGCTGGCTTTGTAGACTATAAAAAATCTAAAAAAAATGCTCTTCCTCGGCCCTTGTTTTTGCAGGCCGACCTCGTTATAATCTGAGAAACTTTAAACTAAAGAGACGAATAAGTGGCCTTACCAACCTTTGGACTGTTTGATATTAAAAAGAAGAAAGAGGAGCAATATCTTCTTTTAACCCCTGGTGAGCCTAGTCTTATGGGTGGGGAAACCCAAGCAACTTGGGAACTTCTCGATGAAGCGGAGTTGGACCGTAGAGTGGCAGAAAATGAACTTGATGATAGCTCCCGCCTGTTTGTTGTTGACCGAGAGATTAAAATTCATTTCCAAAAAACTACACACCTTGAATAATCATTTATGAGCGCCCCTAAAGTTACGCCCATGATGGAGCAGTTTTTAAAGGTTAAAGCTGAATACCCAGATGCCTTAGTCTTTTACCGTATGGGTGAGTTTTATGAAATGTTTGGCCCTGATGCGGTTACTGGTGCAGCTATTTTAGAAATTGCGCTAACCTCTCGGGACAAAAAGAAAAAAGACGGCCTGCCCATGTGTGGCATCCCCGCCCATTCTTGGGAAAATTACGCCAACAAACTGACAAAAGCAGGCCACAAGGTGGCTATCTGTGACCAATTGGAAGATCCATCGCAGTCTAAAGGGTTGGTTAAGCGTGGAGTGGTTAAGGTTATTACCCCAGGAACAGTTCTTTCGAGTCAGCTTCTTGACGAAAAATCCAATCGTTTTATTGCCGCTATCTACGCAGATGAAAAAACCAAGCGCCTAGGTTTAGCTTTCGCAGACCTGACCACAGGGGAATTTGAATTTGATGAGGCCGATCTTACAAAAGCAGCCTTAAGCTTTACAGAGCGCATGCAAGGCTACCAGCCTGTGGAGGTTTTATACCCTGACAGGCAAGAAGATGAGGCTCTTTACAAAAATCTACTAAGTGACATTACAGGGGGCATTTATCAAAAGCCTCATCTAGAAGCCTTTGATGGCTATTCCTTTGGCCTATCTGAGGCGGAGCGGAGCTTAAAAGATCATTTTGAATTGCAGTCTTTAGATGTTTTTGGCCTAGAGAAATCGAGCGAAGCCCTGAAGGCTTGTGGTGGCTTACTTGGCTATTTGAAAGCGACCCAAAAGGATGCCCTGCGGCATGTGACCCAGATCAAAGCCTGCCCGAAAAAAGGAGTCATGGCTCTAGATGGCAGCACCATCCGTAATTTAGAACTCTTTGAGCCTCTACAAACCTCCCTTGAAGACCATAGTTTAATCCAGCTTTTAGACAAAACAAAAACCCCTATGGGGGCAAGGCTTCTTAAAAAATGGCTGCTCCATCCTTTGATGGAACAGACTCGAATAGAAAGGCGCTATGAGGCGATTGGCTATTTGGTTAAAGAAAACTGGAAGGGCAGCAGTTTAAGAAAATCCTTGAGCAGCATCAACGATCTAGAACGAATTATCGCCCGCTTGGCCCTGCCCAATGCCAACCTCCATGATTTGTTGCGCCTCAGAAATGGGGTTGAGCCACTAGCAGAAATCCAGGCCCAAGTGATCCAGTTGGAAAACGCAGGTTTGCAAGAATTGGTTGGTGAATTTGACCCTTTATTGGATTTGTTTGCTCTGCTTGAAAGTCATATCATGGAGCAACCCAATTTAAAAGCTGGTGATGGTGGTTTCATCAACCATGGCATTAGCGCCGAGCTGGATGAATTGCGTAGCCTAACCCAAAATTCGAAACAGCATTTGGCTAATCTTGAAGCCAGCGAAAAGCAGCGAACAGGCATCACTAGTTTAAAGGTGGGGTACAATCGAGTTTTTGGTTATTTCATTGAAATCAGTAATGCCAGTAAACACCTAGCCCCAGAAGATTATATTAGAAAGCAGACCCTAACCAATGGTGAACGCTATATTACAGATGAGTTAAAGGAACTGGAAGAAAAGATCATCACAGCGCAAGACGAAGCCATTAAAATAGAAACGGCCCTGCTGGAAGATTTGCTCAACCGCATTAAAGCCCAGATCAATCGAGTGCAAAAAACAGCTAAAGGTGTAGCCCTCTTGGATGTTTTGGCTGGTTTGGCGAATATTGCAGTCACTAATAACTATGTGAGGCCCGAGCTAAATACAGTAAATCAGCTAGAGATCATCGGCGGTAGGCACCCTGTTATTGAGACCCTATTCCCTGATGATCCCTTTGTAAGCAATGATTTAATATTAGACCAGTCAAGAGACTATATTAGCGTCATTACTGGTCCGAACATGGGTGGTAAGTCCACCTACATGCGCCAAGCCGCTTTAATTTGCCTGATGGCGCAGATTGGGAGTTTTGTACCTGCTAAGTCTGCAAAACTACCTATCTTTGATCGGATTTTTACTAGGGTAGGTGCCTCTGATAATTTGGCAAGGGGGCAATCAACTTTTATGGTTGAGATGAATGAGGCTGCCTCTATTTTAAACAATGCAACAGCCAACTCCTTTGTAATTTTAGATGAAATTGGCCGTGGAACCAGTACCTTTGATGGTATTTCTATCGCGTGGGCGATTTTAGAGCACTTGCACAAAAAAAAGTCTCTCACTCTATTTGCCACCCATTACCATGAATTGATTCTGCTCGAAGAAGAGTTGGATGGAGTCTTCAACGAAAAGGTAACTGTTGAAGAAGCTGGGGAAGGGATTGTTTTTTTACGTAAAGTAGTTGCGGGCAAAGCCGACAAAAGCTACGGTATCCAAGTGGCTAGCTTGGCAGGTTTACCCTTTGAAGTGGTAATGCGAGCCAAGGGCATATTGACCGAACTGGAAAAGGCTGAAGACAATCTGAAATCCACTCGAAAAAAAGCCATTAAAGATTCATCCAACCAACAAATCACCTTTGCCCCAATTGAAGCCAGGTGGGTCGGTGAGTTGAGAGAGTTTGACCTAAATAGCCATACGCCATTGCAGGCGATGGAGTTCCTTTACAAAATTAAAGAACAGCTAAAATAAAAAACGTGGATTTTACTAAGATCAAAAATAGCGCATCTAAGGTTCTGGTAAGCATCACTTTGTGCTTATTTTTGGCCCCAAATTTTGCCTTAGCTGATAAGATCGACCGCATCTACTTTAGCGCAGCCAAGGATTTCCACGAACTCTACCGTGATACCTCCTTTCGTGACCAAGCCGACAACTGGCTAAAAACCATTCGCTCTTTCAAACAAGTTTATGAAATGGCGCCAGGTCACAAACGGGCACCCCAATCGCTGTTAAATATTGGCCTACTTTACAGGTCCCTATACAAGTGGAATCACAACCAAAGCAACATAGATGACTCCTCAATCTATTTCCGTAAACTTGCTAGTGAATACCCGAGAAGCAAACTAGCTGATGATGGGCAATATAGACTAGCCGAAAACTATGAGCTTTATTTTGAAGATGAGTCCCGTGCTTACTTAGAATATAAAAAAGTAGTGGAGCTGTTTCCTAGAGGCGATTTTATTGGGCCAGCAAGAACCAAGTTAAAAGAGCTTAAGGCACCCCCTCAAGCTGCAACCGCCCCAAAGAAAGCAAAGGGTCGAGCGAGTAGTTTAGATGAACTTTATAAAGCACGTGAAGGCGGCAAAAGTTATCAAAAAGCCAGTAAATCCAAAAAAGTATTGGTTCGTCAGGTAGACTATTGGTCTAGCTCTGATTGGTCGAGAATGGTGATTAATGTTAAAAATCCTGTTCACTATAAATACCAAGTTTTAAAGGCAGACAAAAAGGCGGGCAAGGGTAGGCGTATGTACCTTGATATCTACCGAAGTTATTTGCCAAAACGCTTTAATAAAAAAATTGCGGCTAAAGATGGACTCATAACCCAAGCAAGAGTGGCCCAATTTAACACAGAAACGGTAAGAATTGTTTTGGACTTGGCAAGTTTGGATAAAATTAAGGTTTTCCACCTTGAGCTACCAAACCAATACAAGGTGATCATCGATATGCTTGGGGAAAGCGCAAGCTCTACTTCTTTGGTTGATGATACCCCAAGAAGGCTTGAGCCAGAAAAAACACCTAAGGTGGCGAGGGCAAAAATCCCTAGAATAGAAGTGCCCTATAACCCACCACAAGATTATGAGACAAACACCTCTAAATCTAAAAAGCGGTCGCATTCCCCTAAAGTAGAAGAGATTAGTCTTTCTAAAGCCTTGGGCTTAAAGGTTCGTAAGGTTATTATTGATGCAGGCCACGGGGGGAAAGACCCTGGGGCATCTGGCTATAAGCAAAGAGAAAAAGACCTAGCGTTAAAATTGGCCAAAAGGCTAAAGAATATCATAGAGAAAAAACACCCCAAGATCGAGGTGATGTTGACTCGCACCAAAGACAAGTATATTTCTCTGGAAGCAAGGACTGCCTTTGCAAATCAAAATAAAGGTGATCTTTTTATTTCTATCCATTTGAATGCCAGTCGGAAGAAAAATGTTAGTGGTATGGAGACCTACTACCTTAATTTAAGTAAGGATAATGCTGCTTTGGCCTTGGCCGCCAAAGAGAACCAGACGAGTGTTAGGGGCATTGCCCAGCTCCAAGGCCTCTTGCAAGATTTGATGACCAATGCCAAGATTCAGGAATCCAGTGATTTAGCCCAGATGGTTCAGGCTGCGGCAATTGCTCGAGTGAAGCAGAGTAAGATGATTAGTCTACGAAATTTAGGCGTAAAAAAGGCGCCCTTTGTGGTTTTGTTGGGTGCGAATATGCCAAGTATCTTGGTAGAAGCGGGCTTTATATCAAACTACAGAGAAAACAAACTATTACGAAAGGGTACTTACCAGCAGGTATTAGCTGAAGGCATTTACCGTGGTGTACACAATTACATGAAAGCTACCCATACTTTATAAATGAAAAAGAATTTTATTATCCTTTTAGGACTGCTCTTAAGCGGCTGTAGTTTTACGACTAAGATTACTGAGACCAGTAACATAAAAGAGGAGCAAGCTTATATAGATGCCACGGGGATCGACATTGTGGGTTTTAAAAACCAACTGATGATCAAAGATAAATATACTTATTTCTTCATTGTCAAATTGGACCAAGTTTCAGAAGAACTTAAGGGACAAATTATTACCCAGTTTATTGAAAATATAGAAAATACAGGTTTGTTCACTAGTCGGATTTCAGAAGATGCTGCCAGGGATATTGTCGGCCGTGAGGGAGCATTAAACCAAAAGTTAGAAATCTACCTCGATTCCTTGAGCATGATTGCTGTTAGCGATCGAGATATTGTCACGCCCTTAGGTAACAAGATGGGCATCGATCAAATTTTTGTGGTTCAGTTTGACCAATGGCCCTGCTTTGATTGCGATGAAGGGCCGATGATGCGTTTAAAAATCCGCCTTGTGGATGTGGAGCGTGGTCTGATATATTGGACTGGAATCGCAGAAAGAGAATTCGATGAGGACGATCTTGAAAGAGCTGGAGAAATCAGCATCGAGATGATGAACGAACTGACAGTAGAATTTTTTAATAAATACAAACCTAAGTGGCATTTTGACCGCTTTCGAGGTTTAAAGAGGATGCACAATGCTGGCTAAAGGAATCAGAAAACTCAAAAGTTTTGTCTTTGATAGTGAGATCGAAGATTTAGTATTAGAACGTTTTAGCGACAATCCATTGGTAGCCTACCTACAAGTGCACTTTCAGCAACATCGATCCATTACCATGCTCTATAGAGTGATCCTTTTGGCATTTTTGGGTTTTATGGGGGTGGTCAGTGCTTTGATTGTTACAAACTTAGAATCTCCCTTTGTACCTGAGTGGGGGCATGCTGCTTTACTGGCAGTGAATTTGCTGCTTCTTGCAGGGACCTTTATGGGACTGAAACACCTTAGGAATTATCGACGTAGTAGCCAATCGCAATTGGCTGAAGTCTATGAGCTACTAAAAAAAGACCTGACTCGTTTAGAAAATTTACAGGTGGATCACAGCTTTATCAGTAAGGCCCAGAAGAGTTTAAAAAGCCGCTTGCAAAAGATGGGTAATGTTTTGGACGGCCCTGTAGATGACTATGAAGGTTGGGATGCAACCAAATGCCCCGACTGTGGGATCAAGCTGGAAATGCTCAGCACAGATTGCCCAAATTGCGGGCATGATTTTGCTGACGCGGTGAAGAATTAGTTCTTTAGTTACTTAATCTTTTGCAATTCATTAAGCCGTTGTTCCATTATTTCGACTAACTAAACGAAATTCCCTGTAAGATAAGCTGTTTTCGCCAGCTACCTTGGAAGTTATTCTCGCTTAAGTGAGCAGCAACAGTGGGGTTAGACATGTCACTGGGCACCTTGCCTACACCATTCCAGTAAATCAGTTCTAAATCATCATCTAGGTGCCATTTTAAGTGCTTTGCTGCCAATATTTGAGGCTCGTCAAGGTACAAATCCCGGAGCATGAATAGAGGCTGCTGGTTATCCTTACCAAAAGGCTCCAACTTTTTTAAGCTAGTAATCAATTCATAGCTGAGCATTTCAGGGGTTACTTCCAAATCAGCGACCATATCTATATCTGTTACCGTCTTGCTACTCAAAAAAGCAGCTTGCAAGGCCGTAGTAAATTCAGGAAGCTGTTCTTCGGTTAGTGCACAGCCACCAGCGTTTCTGTGACCGCCAAATTGCAGTAAATGCTCTGAGCATTGGGTTAAGGCTTCCAGCACACTCTCTTTTTTCGAACGTAAACTACCCTTAATGATCCCCTCTTTATTTTTAGTGAGAACACAAACAGGCAGGCCTGTTTCATCTAAAATCCTGTGGGCAACAATCCCTGAGATGCCTTCGTGGAAGGTCGTGTCGTAGAGTACCAAACCGCCCTTATCAAAGCCTTGCCTCTCGGCCAAATTTTTGGCCTTTTTTAGCATTTTATCCTGACGAGACTTTCTGGTATTGTTGGTTTTCTGCAAGTCTTTCAGGTTGAGTAAGGCTTGTTTATGGTCTGGTGAGCACAAAAAACCTAGCGAGGGCGCGGGGTCACCCATACGGCCTGTAGCATTGATCAAGGGGGCTAACCTAAAGGCCAAAAGCTGAGAGTCAAAAACAGTGACCTTCATTTTTTCCCCAAAGGCCTTTACGTAGTGATGCCAAAGTTTGGTTGCAGGGGCATGAAAGCAGCGGTTCATCTGCTCAAGTCCAAATTTAGCAAAGATACGGTTGACCCCTTTTAGTGGAACCTGATCGGCGATGGTGCCTAGGGCAACCAAGTCCAAATGCTCTAACAAATTTGGCTCATCTGGTGGACTTTGCTCGGCCCAAAAGTTCTTTTCTCGAAGGTAGCTACGCAAAGCCGTTACCCACAAAAAAGCCACGCCAACACCTGCAACTTCTCTATCTGGGAACCTGGAACTGGCAAGCTTGGGGTTGACCACAATGCAGTCAGGCACCGAACCTGCTACTGGTTCATGGTGATCGGTGATAATCACTTTTATTCCTGCTTCTTTTAAGAGTCGGACACCATTGGCCGCGGTGATACCGTTATCTAAGGTAATCACAAGGTCAGGAGCTTGCTTGATGATTTCAGCTGCAGAAAGGTCGGTAAGGCCGTACCCATGTTTTAGCCGATTGGGGATGAACCAAGCCTTGTTTTCTAAATTTATAATGGTGAAAAAACGCAACAACAGAGCGGTAGAGGTAACCCCATCCACATCATAGTCACCGACCAGCATGATTTTTTGACCATTTATAAAATGATCATAAAAAAGATCAAGGGACTCCCTCATTTGTGGAAGTAAAAAGGGGTCAGGGATAAGCTTCAGGCTTGGGCTTAAAAAATCTTCCGAGATTTGCCGCTGGTCGAGTAAGCAGTTTAAAATCTGGTCTTGGGCAGATTCTGGCGCGTCTTTTTGATACCATTGGCTAAGATCTGCCTGGGCCTTTATTTTGATCACTTCTTTTTTCCATGCAGTTGGAATCGAGCACGTTTCAAAGTGTAGCTATCTAAGTTTTTCAACCAGTAGCGAGCCTTTTCAATGTATTGGTATTCTGGTGTAGCCTCAGATAAGTTGACAAAATCTTTGGTCAAAAGCTCTAAGTGAGGGCGAGCTGTGGCCACATCACCTAATTTTAATTTTCCGTGGCCGTAGAGGTAATTCCATTCCACAACTTGGCTGTGGCTTGGGGTAAACTGGTCAAGGGCATAGATCATTTGTTCGAGGTAACCCATCACGTGATAAAGCTTGGCGAGTTTCATCCAAAGATGAATCATTTCTGGGGGGGCACTATTTTGGTTTTGGGCCTTTTCAATCACCAGATCTTTAAAATCACTGGGATTGTAAAACCTACCTTCAAAACGAGGGAAGTCGATCAATACGATTCGGTGGCCCAGCGGGCTGGGGTGGCTACCCTGCTTTAAATTGAGTAAGCTTTCAACTCTAGCCTGTTGGGCTAATTCCACAAGTTGTAGAGCGTCCACCTTGAGCGGCAATTGGTTATCACATTTTTTGCAGTAGAATTTCTCTTCTACCCATAAAGAATCCGAACTTAGCTTTGCACCTCGCTGCAAGCAGCCCATGTCTAAAAATATGGCTTCCACATGGTAAGGGAAGGACCTTTTGCAAGAGGGGCAATGCAGACGCAAGGAGCGCTTTGGGTTATCATTCAAGTCACCCTTTTCTAATGCTTCAGAAACCTCAAGCGGTGCCTCTTGGCTGTAAAGGGTAGAAATAAAACTGATCACAGTGGCTAAAGATTGCTCCCCTTCGTTAAAGCGTTCCAGCAACGCTGGCAGGTGGCTCATTTCGGGGTGGTATTCTAACAACTGGCAAAACATCTGGGTATGGTGACTGATCAAAAAATCAAAGTGCTTTGTGGCAATGCCATTGATTCGGTCATCTTGGAAGTTTTGGAAGACCTGCAAAGCGTAGTCAATGGTGACAGGGTCGCCATTGGCAATGTAATAGTCAAAGTTTTCTAAGTAGATCTCAAGTAACAGCTTTGGGAGGTTATCAAAGGCGTAGGGGTTGGGGAACATACTGGGCCAGTCCACCTCATAACCAAAAAGATCACCTTTAAAAACAGCCCATAAAACCTCAGGGCGAGACATCTCAGCACGAAATTCTTGCACAGGTTTGTGTACCACTAAGTCCGACTGCGAGTATTCAGGTAATTTAGGGAAAAATAAACGCAGCAATTCCACACAGTATTCTTCTGTTAAAAGTGGGCTATGGTAGTAGTTGGCAATGGTTGAAAAATACTTTTGTGGCTTTTCAACCCATCTTGAAAAACTAGATTCTAAAACCATGCTTAAGGGCATGGTCAAGAGCAGGTTCACTTCTAATTCAATAATCTTAGGGATGGAGTCTAAAATTTCTTCATGGTGGGCTTGGAAAGCTTGGATTAACCAAAGTTTTTTGATTAAATTTGGATTTTCTTCTTCTTTGATCAAACGATTGATCCAACCTTCCAGTTGCTTTAAAAAGAGCCTAACATTCTTTGGGCTGAGCCGAATAGCCTGCTCATATTCAACAGCAGTTTCGCCAAGGCTTTTCCAAATGGCTAGCATATTACTATCTACTTCTCTGCCCAATAGTCGGTAGCACTGTTCATAAATAGACTTGAGGCTGTAGCTGGATTTTACAGAAGACTCTAGCCAATTGGCCACTTCAATGGAGCTAAATTCTAAGAGCAGTTGGTTGGTAGCATCAGTATCACTGTATCTTTCTCGAAGATCAAAGTAGATACCTAAGAGGCGATTTAGGTCTTCCTGGGTTTTAGCAGCAGGCAAAAGGTACTGAAAAAACACGCTGGCCTGGATAATATTTTCAACTGACTGGGATAAATTAGTAAGCACCTTTTCAAAGCCGCCTTGGGGGTCGATTTTTAAAAGGGAATGGGTCGCTGATTCCAACTCCAAACGAGTAGCATGGGTATCGGCACTGACCTGATCAAACCAGCGATGGAGCAGGTTTTTAGAAAAGTCATTGGGAAATTCAGAGAGGCAAAGAGCGGCGGCATATTTAACTTGCGCCTCGGATTCTTTAAAAATGCCAACCACATCAGAAAGTAATTCTTCAAGACCTAAGTCCACCATTTGGGCCAAGCCAACCTCTTGGATAATGGAGTAGGGGCTTTGGAGCAGGCTGCGAACATCTTCAGTATTTAAGTCTTGCAACATAAGCTGCAAGGTTCCCCAGAGCGCAACTCTTTCTTGCTCTGAGTGCAGGGCATCGGTTAAAAAAGAATGGTCAAAGCGCTTTTGCATGATTTTTACGATTTGGGCGGTTGGTAGTTCTTTAGTGCTTCAATTAGATAGTCACTTTGCTTGGAAAAAGTTTCCCCTTGGGTGCCTAAAAAATCTTTTGTTTTTGCAAACTGGTGATTAAAACCTTCAAAGTCCTTATTTTCAATTGTCTTTAAACTATTGTGGGCTTCGTCTAAAAAGTGTTTGATCACCTGAGTATTCTGCGGGTTATCTATCAAGATATGACCATATAAACCTGGGTCACGCTGCAAAATTCGACAGGCAAAGGCAAAATTTGCTTGGTAGACAGGGCTACAAATCGATAGCAAAAGGTCTAGGTCCACGCCGCTTTTTTCTAAAGCATGGCTAAAAGTAATGTGGATAAAGTGCATTAAACCTTGGATCAGGCTCATCATTTTATCATGCTCTTTCCAGTCTTGTAGAACGGTCGTATTTAAATCCAGTGACTTATATAGCCTTTCTACCTTGTGTTCCCATTTCCCAGGGCGCACAGGCAAAATAATGACATTGTTTCCTTTGATATCGTTAACTCGCCCAAACATGGGGTGAGTGCTGATTACATCAGCATCTGTCTTGAGCATCTCAGGTACAATGGCATTTTTTACTGAGGTAAAATCGCTGATCAATTGCCCCTGTTTTAGCCAGCCCTTGATTCGGTGGATCACCTCCACACTTTTATCAAGGGGGGAGGAAATAATTACCATTTCGCATTCTTTGACTAAGGTCTGTTCTAAATGCTGGTCGTAACTGCCACTGACCATGACCTCGCAACCGAGGGATTCAAAAGCAGGTACAAACATTTGGCCCATCATCCCCCGGCCACCAATAATTCCTATGGTTTTAATCATGGCTTAAAGATTTTGTATTCCATCACCCCTGCCTTTTTTAGGTCTGCTTCGTCATTGATAGAAACAGCATCAAAGGGCAAGTCGATACATTGTAAGTTATGGTTATTATCTAGCGCTCGCATTTGCTCTAACCTATAGCTTAGCTCTAACGGGGAGGCAGGTAGGGAGCAAAATAATTTTAAAAAGGCAGGGCTGTAGATGTAAACACTAGTGTGTTTTTTTGCCCCCTTTAAAGGCTCACGGGTAAAGATTAAGGCATTGCCCTCTACGTTTACCACTACCTTGGCGACATTGATATCCTCTTGGTCTCCCTCAGGTACATCTGTCACAGTAGTAAAAAACTCAGCCTTACCCTGTCTTTTTTCCAATTCTTCAAGCAATTCTTTGAGCATTGCAGGCTCTATAAAAGGCTCATCTCCTTGGACATTTAAAATCAAATCAAATTCGCCAAGCTTAGGAACAATGAGGTTGTAAGCCTCTAGCACTCGTTCTGTGCCGCAAGTATGGTCAACGGAAGTCATCAAAGGAGTGACTCCCTTTATTGTTTCACATTCTTTAAAAATATCCTCTGAGTCCGTAGCCACAATAACATGCTCAAGGCCGGCACTCAAAACACGCATCGCCGTATGACGGATCATGGTTTTACCGTCAAACTCTAAAAGAGGCTTATTTGGCAAACGAGTGCTCCCTAAGCGAGCAGGTAAAATGGCTATGACTTTCATGCTACTGTAACCCTCTGACAAAATCAGCGATTTGGAAGTAGCGAGTAATTAACTTTTCCGCTTCTTTAAAATCCAACTGGCTAGCCGCATCACATAGGGCACGGGCTGGCTCAGGATGAACCTCAATGAATAGGCCGCTCAAGTCAGCAGCGGCACTAGTAGACATCATGGTTTCTAAAAATTCTTTAAGCCCGCCTGCAGGGTCAGAAGAAGGTACACCATACTTTCGAATGGAGTGACCTGCATCAAAGAGCACTGGGTACCCAAACCCTTTCATAATATGGAATGCTCTGGGGTCAACGACCATATCTCTGTAACCAAAACAAGTTCCACGCTCGGTAAGCATAATCTTTTTGTTACCAGTGGATTCGATTTTTTTAACTACTTTACCCATGTCTTCAGGGTGTAAAAACTGGGCTTTCTTTAAGTTAACCACCTTGCCAGTCTCTGCGATTGCTAGAGTCAAGCCCGATTGCATAGCCAAGTAAGCTGGAACTTGCAAAATATCAAAAACTTCACCAACACCTTCTGCAAGCTCAGTTGGGTAGTGGACATCCGTCACTAAGGGTAAGTCGAATTCGTCTTTTACCGCTTGAAATATTTCTAAAGCTTCAGGCAAAGGCATGCCATGGAAGTATTTTTCGCTAGAGCGATTGTCTTTTTTGTAGCTCGCCTTAAAAACATAGGTGACACCTAATTTTTCGGCCAACTCTTTCAAAAATTCTGCAGTACGAAAGGCTGTGTCTCTATCTTCTAAAACACAGTTACCAGCCATTAAAAGTTGTTTGTCTGGGCTTAGAGTTACTTTATCTGTGATTTGCATTTATGCTCCTGCGGCCACTGCGGCTGTTGAAAAGAAACCACTACGCCATAATATAAGTAGCGTGATGGTGATAGCAATCATCAAGGTATTCTTTTCTGACTTGATCGCCATTTTGTAATCGCCTTCAATTTGTTCTTCTTTTTCTTCGCCTTCAACACTGAAATCAGCAGGCAGAAGGTTAGGAACCCAGCGGCCCACCTTTGATTTGTAATTTAAAAATTGCTCACCAAAGACCTTGGTCAAGTTTTCTTCTTCCCAGTTGATGATAAAATGGTACTGCCCAAAAAAGAAAAAGATAAAGGCCGCTATGAAAGCTAAATTAAACCCATGAAACTGCGGTTCTAACCAAGCAACGTTGGCAATGACTACTAGACCCGTGCTTAAAAAGAAATTACCCCAGTAAAGTGGATTTCTAACGTGAGCGAAAGGGCCACCTGTAACCACCTTGGTGCCTAAAGAATAGCTTCTCGTTCTACTAACACCACCAATATAAGCAACCCCTTTGGTGCGGATGATTTCGCCTAAAAGTACCATCATTCCACCGACCTGAAGGCTTAGTAAGTCAGCGTTGGCAAAGGCTACCATAAGTATGATAAAAGGGATTGGAGTGTAGTCTCTATACTTGAAAAGCAACTCTCCTAATTTGTGATCTGTTTTGGCCTGTTCCATTGTTTTTGTCTCATTGTTTTTAAAAAGGATTAATTTAGCAGGATGCCTCATATTGAGCAAGCCCAGCCAAGCCCAAAGGTTAAATTTGCCACTAGGAACATTGCTCAAAATCTGTTAAATTTTTAAAAAATAAATATGTGGTTTAATATGCGTCTATTCCTTTGTCTTTTCATTTGTTTACCTCTTCTTGCCAATGCCCAAGAAATTGCTACGAAAAAAGTAGCCGTTCAGGCTTTGCATTTAAGTCAAGAAATCCGCCCTGTAATCCAAAATCATTCCTATGAGCCAAAAAGGCCCGAGCGAGGGGTTGAGCCTTTTAGCCCTAAGGTAAAAGTGAAGAGTTTTTCTTTACCTAAAGGCATGATGGTGAGGGATGTACCCGTGCACTGGTTGACCGAGTTTTCCGGTGGCTTGGCGGCAACTTTCCTCGGTTCTAAGGGGCAATTCCAAAGGGGGCAATTAGCCTACAAAGAAAAAAGATATGAGGATGCAAAAAAAGCCTTTGCTGTTTTGTTCAAAAGAAAAGGTGGGGATACCTGGGAGCAGGCTGGTTTATGGCAAGCCTGGACGCTTTTTCAACTGGAGGAGATGTCAGCATCCTTTGATGTTGCCAGTGAATTATTTGAGGCGAAAGACCTCTCTGTTAGGTCCGAAGCCTATTATATTGCAGGCTTAAGTTACTATTTAAGCAGTAAAAATCAAGAGCTATTTCAGCTACTTAAAGACTCTGAACGGGATATCCCAAAGGAATCCCGAAGCATTCGCTTGCACCTTTTAAAACTTTCCGCACTGGCAAGAGGTGAAAAGTGGAATGAAGCTCACCAAGCGCTTTTGGCCATGGATATCAAATCCTTTGAGAGAGACCTCAACTATAAAAGACTGGTAGAGTTGGAAGCTGTTATTGCCTATCATGAATCTGACTTCAAAAATTCCCTAAGAGCTTTTATCACCTTAGAGAAATTACAGAATGATTTGGGTGAACGTTTATCCAGCTTAAAAAATATTGCCTGGATGAATTACTTTAACGGTGATTATGAAAAAGCGAAAAAGACCGCTCACTTTGTATTAGAAAAGTTAGATTTAGCCTCCCAGGCCGAGATGCATTATCTTTGGATTGCCGCCCAAGTTCGCTTGCAAAAGTCAGAAGGGTTATTTGCTGAACTCAAAGAACTGCCACAATCTAGTGATTTTTACTCCTTTGCAAGTTTTTATATTCGTTCCTTTTTTAAGGAGCTGAAGCAATACCCAGATTTAAAAAACCAAGTCCAATCAAGTAGTTTTTCCTTTCCTGAATTGAAATTTTATACCGCGATTTTAGAGGGCCACAGGCACTTTCTGGCTGGCGATATGGACGCGGCAGAAGCTGAATTTTTACAAGCTTTAGCCGTGGATAGCAAAAGCGGCCTCTATTGGGTTGCCCAGTATAATATGGCCTTAGTTCATATGAAAGCGGGGAAGCTAGAAAAGGGCTTGGGTTTACTCGGGCAGCTGTTGGCAAACCCCGAGGCCCCAAAGCACTTGATCCAGTATCACCAGTTGTTTGTGCTGTATTCTAAGAAACAGGATAAAGAATTTTTGAGCCTCATCGCCCAAGTTAGGTTGGAGCTATTAAGCGACCACGCCCAATGGGAAGTTAGCTTGATGCATGGAGCATTGCTTTACAACGATCATAAAGAAAAATTGGCCCTGGCGCTTTTTAAAAAGGGTTGGGAGAAATTGAAAGAGCCAGAGGCTTTGGGCTATACTGCTCAGGTTTATTATTTTAGGGGTAAATTTAATAAGGTCTTGTCTTTTGCTAGCGAGCACCCCAAACCAAAATCAACAGGCTTGATTCATTGGCAGGTTAAATCTCTGCTCGCCCTAAAGAAATTTGAACGGGCAAAGCGAGTGATTGAAGATGCCAAATTTAAGGGTGATACTCTAGTGGATTTGCATGTTGAAGTTTGGCTCAACACCAAAGACTTTAAAAAGATCATTGCCAAGGTTCAGCCCTTAATTGCTGGTGAGACTAGTGAGGCGAAAAAGATTGAATTGCTAGGCTACCTCGGTGATGCTTGGTACAATCTAAAAGATTATGGGCGGGCAGGAGTTAGCTACAATGATGCCCTAACCTTGGCAAAGACCAAAGACCAGCGGAGTGACTTTCACTATAACAAGGCCATGAGTTTATTTTTGGCTGAAAAATTTACAGAATACGAGAAGGCCGCAGAGACAGCCTTAAATGAACCCCTAAAAGATGACACGAGATTTCAGATTACAGAAAACTATGCCAA
Source organism: SAR324 cluster bacterium (assembly GCA_033791585.1). Lineage (GTDB taxonomy): Bacteria > SAR324 > SAR324 > XYD2-FULL-50-16 > XYD2-FULL-50-16 > JASJGK01. The sequence continues at coordinate 18,016 of JASJGK010000087.1, forward strand.
TTACTTACAAAAGGCCGGCAAAGGCAATAAGGCCCAGGTTATATTAAGTGACTATGGTAAAAAACATTCATTTAAAAAGGCCCAGAGCCAATTGCAGCAGATTCGTCTACTTAAGGATGCAGGTAGCCTTGAAGAATGCTCTATCATGGCCAAAAGCCCCGTGAACGAGGCCAGTAAGATGGAAAGGCGGGATATGGCTATCCTCGGGGCGAAATGCTCTATTGAGCGAGGGGCGAGTAAAGAGGTCTTGGCTAGCTTAGAAAATGAACTTTTGACAGGCGCTGGCAACTATAGAAAACCAGAGGTTACTATTTTACTGGCTCAGGCAAGAAATCAGGTTGGTGGTTATGCTGCCTCCCAAGAGATGATTGACCAACTTGGCCCAAATACACCTAAGGCTTATAAATTACAGGCGAAGTTGATCAAGGCTGAAAATCTTTTTCAAATGGGTCAGGTTGCCCAGAGTGATAAAATTTTAGGTGACCCTAGTCAATACCATGAAGTTGGGATTTACCCCCGTGCCTTAGAATTACAAACCCAGATCAAAAGCCAACGAGGCGACTTGAAACAGGCTGTGAAAAACATCTTGCGTCTCTACTATAAAAAAGGCCAAAGCCAAGAAAAGAAACAGGCCCATCTGCTTCGCTTAGCAAAGCTCTATGCTTCAAAAGGCAAAAAGGTTGAAGCGGCTGAAACCCTGACTAAGCTGAATCTTTCTTTGCTATCGCCAGACTTGAAACCTGAGTATGACAAATTACAAAGTCAACTGCCCCAAAATTAACGAAATGTTTCACGTGAAACATTTTTTGTTTTCTGCTATAATGAAAAGAGGATGTTAAAAAAGCCAAAGGTCATTTTTATCACGGGGCCAACGGCTTCTGGGAAAACCAAACTGGCAGTCCAACTGGCCCAAGAGCTAAGTGGTGAGGTTAGCGGTAAGGATGCAAGTGGCAGCAAAACCCTAGGCACGGTTAAGGCTGAAATTATATCGGCTGATTCCCGACAAGTTTTCATCGGCATGGACTTGGGCACAGGTAAAGACCTCGCCGAATACCAAAAGACCCCCTACCATTTGATTGACATCCTCCCTGCAGGCACCAAATTTTCTGCGGCAAAATTCCAGACCCTGGCGATGCGAGCAACGGCAGAAATTATAGCTCGGGGCAACCTCCCAATCATCTGCGGTGGCACAGGCCACTATCTAAAGTCACTAGTCCAAGATTATCAATTTGAGACTCCAGCAACAGATGTTGTGCGCACCAGTGAACTGGAAGCTTTGCCCAAAGCGGAACTTTTAGGGCTGGCCCAAAAAGCGGGTGTGGGGAATCTAGAAAAATTAAGTGGCGACAGTAAACGAAGAATCGCCCGCGAGCTTGAAAGGTTGGAGCAACCCCAAAAAACAGACCAACCAGAAAGCCTAGAACAGGCAGCTAAAACGGATCAACCAGAAAAGCTAGGGCAAAGCCCCACTAACAACTTCAAAGCCAATTTTTCTGAGCTTTATCAAATCCAAGGGTTCTATTTATCCCCACCACGGGAAGTAGTGAAGGCAAAGATTGCCAAAAGATTAACAGAAAGATTTGAACAAGGCATGATCTTAGAAATTGAATCTTTACTGGCCCAAGGGGTCGATTTAGAAATATTGAAAAGTTACGGCCTCGAATATAAGTGGATTTCTCATTTTTTAAATGATGAATGTGACCAAGACTCCATGAAAATTTCCTTGGAAAGAGACATTAAGGCCTTCGCAAAGCGCCAAATGACCTTTATTCGGTACATGGTCAAAGAAGGGGTCAAAATGGACGAAATTAGAGATTTCTCTGATTTGCATACTCGGGTATTAGAATTCTTAAAATTCTAGTATTTTGTTTTACGGCTAGCCTTCTCCCAAGGCTTTTTAGACAAACTTCAGGCCAAGTTTTGGACCATTGGTTTTTAAATTTCTCTATTCTCACTCAAAAACCAATAGTCATGAACAGAATATTATGACCTTAGGCTAAACTTTAATCTTGGTTTTAACTGGTTTTATATTGGCAGGCTTTGCCCGTGAAAACTCACTTTGATAAAAAACTTTACCTCAGCTTGGATCGGGTCACAAAAAGACCGAGCCAACCTGAAGTTGCCTCGGTCCCCGCGAGTTTCACTGGGTCAGGCCCCTTGGGCCGCAGGGCTATACCTTGATTTTATAATTTAGCGCAATCTCGTCACCATGCATTCCCCGAAAGCCCCAATTGCAAGCAGGGCTTTCATAAATACAAATTTCCAGATCTTGGTGAGAGATGCCAACCTCATCCCTGATTCGGTCAAAGAGTAGTCGAATCAATTTCTTTTTGGTTTCTTTGGTCCGCCCTTCGATCATGGATATTTCCAAGATAGTATAGGCCTCGGTCCTGCCCCTGGGGCTAACATATTTGATTCTTCAAAGTGGATAAACCTGTGGGCTCTTTTATCAGCTGGAAACTGCAATGCATCCACCACGCAAGAATGGATTGTTTCTGAAAGCTGTTTTTTGATCGGCGCTAATTTCTCATTTATGCCAAATACTTTCACCTGTGCCATTTTAAGCGACCTCTAATTGAGTTGTTGGCAAGCCTAGATTTTCCAGGCATAGCTTAAGTTTTGCTTTATAGTCCTCGTTTTCTTCGGTCTTCTCAGGTGGGATGATCAGAGTATAAGTTAGGGCGGCAAGGCTATGCTCGCCGTCACCCACTTCCACCATTACAGCTTCAGGGGTGTAGTCAACCAAACCTGAACCTTGGTAAAGGGCATAAACTTCTTTTTGGTTTAAAGAATAAACGACTCCAAAAGCCGAGGCATTTTTTTCACGCAGCAACGTAGCCATCTTTCCAATGCGCAAGGTATGGCTTTTTAAAAGGGCGGGTCTTGGGTTTCGAGGTTCAACCCCTTTGCCAATTTTTAAAATTTGGGGGTCCATATAGAGTCCATAAAAAAAGACTTCAAAAAGCCTTTCTTGAGAATTATCATTCATTTTTTTCCTGTGACTATTTTCTGTTTAAGTTAATTTTTTGGGAGAATTTTAGGCAAAAAAAAACCCACCTGAGCATTTGAGCTAGGTGGGTTTTAATTCTTAAATCAAAGATTAAAGTTCTAAAACTAGTAAAAGTCTAGAATGGGATATCATCTTCGATAAAATCATCAGGTGGTCCAGGGGGCATTTGATCATTGCCTTGATTGTAGCCACCACCGCCACCACCTTGGGGTGCACCACCTTGAGGGGCTCCGCCCTGAGGTGCTGCATAGCCACCACCTTGGGATGCACCGCCTTGAGGCGCGCTGTATCCACCAGCACTACCACCACCTTGGGGTGCACTGTATCCACCAGATTGCTGACCAGCACCATAACCGCCACCTTGGCCGCCTTGACCTGCACCTTGGGGAGCATCTAAAAACTGCATGCTGCGCCCTTGGATTTCAGTCGTGTATCTTTTGTTGCCGTCTTTGTCGGTCCAAGCATTTGTCTTGAGGCTACCTTCTACGTATAATTGGCTGCCTTTTTTACAATACTGCTCAACTAGGTCTGCTAGTTGATTCCAAAATACTACTCTGTGCCATTCTGTGGTTTCTTGTTTTTGGCCTTGCTTATCTTTGAATCTCTCGCTTGTCGCTAAACTGAGAGTTACAACAGAGTGACCTTGCGGCGTGACTCTTTTTTCTGGATCTTGGCCTAATCTGCCAATTAGTATTACTTTATTAAGGTTGCCCATTGCTTATCCTTGATTTTGTGTATAATTTATCGTCTAAAGTCTTATGTTATAAGGCTATAAAACAAAATGGCTTTTAAATTTGTTTTTCAGGTCTCTTTGGCGTTTACCCTGCAAAAATGCTAAAAATTAACTGTAAGGCATATTTGGAGCTATAAAAGGAAATTACCTTTTTAATTGGCTCAATGAACGGGTAATAAGCTCGTTTAAACTGATATTTGGTTTTATCTGAGATTGAATCACTTTGTCAGCATCTTTGTCAGCAAATCCTAGGTTTACCAGTGCCGATCTTGCTTCTAATCGTAAGGTCAGCTCCCCTTCGATTTCTGTTTTCTCCGTAGAGCTGTCAGCAGAGGTAGATGTTGTTTGATTCATGTAGTTGGTTTCTAAGGAATCTAACTTCCCCGCCAGATCCAACAAAATTCTCGCTGCTGTTTTTTTTCCGACACCGCTGACCCGAGTGAAGGGGGTAACGTCTTGCGATTGAATAGCCAGTAGGATTTCTTGTGGGCTTAAGGCATCTAAAATCCCCATGCCAGCTTTTGGGCCAACTCCGTTTACAGAAGTTAAGTGAGTAAATAGTTTTCGGCTTTCCAGCGTTTCAAAGCCGAACAATTTTAGATCGTCCTCTCTGACCACGGTATAGATAAACAACGCAGCTTCTGAACCTGTTTTCAAACCCAAAGCCATGCGTTTAGCAGGCCCCAAAGTAACCCAATAGCCGACCTGGCCAGCTTGAAGCAAGACTTCATCATTTTCTACTGCGAGCAATTGCCCCTTTAACCATCCAATCATTTTTTTGTCCCTATGCCACTTGATGGGCTATTTCTTAATTTGTTATTTTGCTTTATTTACTATTTCGTTTCATTGTTTCAAAAAGCTGATTGTTGGCCTGGCAGATAGCAATGGATAAAGCGTCTGACTCATCCTCGCTAAGCTTGGCTTGGCCAAGATTGAGTAAGATTTTCACCATACCTGCAACTTGAGCTTTTTCAGCTCGGCCTTGCCCAACAACAGCATTTTTGATTTCTGTGGGGCTGTATTCAAAAATTTCAGCTCCAGACCTCGCCCCAACAAGCAGAGCAACACCTCGGGCATGGCCTAATATCAAACTGGATTGGGGGTTTTTCCCGTGAAAGACTTTCTCAATAGCAAAGGCATCGGGTTTGTGTTTTTCCACGAGGGCCGTCAGTTCTGAAAAGATCAGGTCCAGTCTAGCGGCAAGACCTTCCACCTTGATCGCTTGGATGCGCCCACTGGCAACATGAATCAGTTTCTGGCCTTCTTTTTTGATGATCCCGAAGCCAGTGTAGCGGCTTCCAGGGTCTATTCCGATAATTTTTATGGTTACCCCTCAGCTTCGAGCTGGGCTATGACTTCATCACTCAAATCAAAGTTGGAGTGAACATTTTGCACATCATCATCATCTTCAAGGGCATCAATAAATCGTAATACAGACTGGGCTTGACTCAAGTCTGTAATCTCCATTTTATTTTGGGCGATGTAAACTAATTTTGTAGATTCGATTTCCACGCCTTGCTTTTCTAAGTAAGTAGCAACTTGGTGCAATTCGTCAGCAGCAGTTGTGATGTAGTAAATTTCTTCAGGGCTAGTGTCAATGTCTTCAGCGCCACCTTCTAAGATGTGCTCGGTCAAGCTATCTTCATCAATAGATTCTTTTTTAACTTCAATGGCTCCCATGTGATCAAAGGCATACATCACACTGTTGGTGCTGCCGATAGCGCCGCCAGATTTATTAAAAATCGTACGGATGTTACTGATGGTTCTATTTTTATTATCAGTCAAACATTCCACAATGGCCGTTGCTTGGTGGGGGCCGTAGCCTTCGTAAGTTATACTATGGTAGTCTTCGCCTTTGCCGCCGCCAGCGCCCTTTATAATTGCTCGCTTGATATTTTCATTGGGCATATTTTGCGAGCGAGCCAGCACCATAGCTGACCTCAGCCTTGGGTTTGAATCGGCATCTTCGCCGCCTAGCTTTGCCGCTACAACAATTTCTCGGGCAATTTTGGTGAAGATCTTAGAGCGTTTTGCATCTGCTGCACCTTTTTTGTGCTTGATTGTGCTCCATTTACTGTGACCTGACATATATATCCTATTATTCTATGATTCGCCCCACCACATCGTAAGGGTGGGCATCTGTAATTTCTACTGTAACAAATTCCCCTGCATTGGCTTCCCCATCATTGATGAGTGTAACACCGTCGACTTCAGCCGCTTGGGATTGACTTCGGCCTTGGAGCAATAAATCTGTTTCCTCTGATAACCCTTCTAGCAAAATTTGACATTTCTTGCCAATGAGGCTTTGGTTTTTTTTGTAAGAAACCTTTTGTTGGGCAGCGGCAAGCACCTGTTCCCGTTCTAAAGCCAGCTCTTCAGGCACTTTTTTATCTAATTTATTTGAAGGGATATTATCCTCATCACTATAAACGAAGACTCCCATATGATCTAGCCAGCCCTCTTCCACAAAGTTCAAAAGTTCTTTAAAGTTTTGCTCCGTTTCCCCAGGGAAGCCCACAATGATGGTGCTTCTAAGGGCTATATCTGGGGCCTTGTTTTTTGCTGTTTCAAATAGAGTTTTAAGTTCCCTGCCTGTGATCTTGCGATTCATGGCTTTCAGAATAGGGTCACTAAAATGCTGGATAGGGATATCAGCATATGAGCAAAGCCTAGGGTCTTGGGCCATCAAGTCAAATAACCCTGTGGGGTATGTGTTGGGGTAGGAATAAAGCAGGCGTAACCAGAAATTATCCTGTGGATTTTGGTCTAAAATACCTCTTACTAGCTCTAATAAGCCACCCCTTGATTCATAGGCGCTGGTATCTTGCCCAATAATGTTGATTTCTTTAATGCCATTTTGTAAGAGTAGCTTTGACTCCGCCCAGACAGCCTCTTGGGATTTGTGTTGGAAGGTCCCCCGTAAGAAGGGGATATTGCAGAAGCTACACATATTGCTGCAACCTTCAGAAATCTTTAGGTAGCTATAATGGCCTTCACCAATAATGAATCTTGGGGCGCTCTGGTTTGCGTTGTTGTATTTTGGCCGCTTTTCCAAAAGGTTGATTTGCTCTTTGTGGCCTATGATTTGGCTCACAAGGGTTAAGATCTGGGTATAGTCGCTCGTGCCGATTACGGCATCCACTTCAGGAATTTCTGATTTTAATTGTTCCCCGTATCGCTGCACCATGCAGCCTGCAACCACCAAAGCTTTACAGTGCTCGCTTCTATTGGGCGAAAGCTCTAAGATTCGGTTGATAGATTCTTCCACCGCACTGGTTAAAAATCCGCAAGTGTTGATGATGATCACTTCGGCATCTGTAGGGTCATTGGTAACTACAAAGCCACCGCCTAAAAGTTTAGCCAACATGATTTCAGTATCTACCTGGTTTTTGGCACAACCTAGGGTTTCTAAATAAACGGCACTTTGCATTGTATATAGTATGGATGGTGGTTATTGAGCGCTCTTCAGCTTTTTTTTGTTAGCCTTCGGCCTTCAAGAAAGCCTCGGCAACGATTAAATCTTCAGGGGTGGTGATTTTCAAACAGGCCTTGCGGCCCATTGTAAAAACAACCTTTTTTTTGGCCAGCTCAAAGTAGCCTGCCTCGTCGGTTGGCTCTGCCTTCTGGGCGACATCTGTAAAAAAGACTTCTTCAATCTCTGAAGCTAAAAAAGCCTGGGGCGTTTGCATAGAATAGAGATTACTACGGTCAAGCAGTTTAGTTTTGCCTGCGACCATTTCACGGGTGGTGTCAGCGACGGCGAGGGTGGGCACAGCGCAAAGGTTTAAATCCACAGCATTATATAAGTCTTCAATCATTTGATTAGTGACCAGAGGCCTAGCCGCATCGTGGACCATTACCACCTTGTTTGGGTCTGAAACCATAATGGTAACTAACCCCGCCTTGGCGCTGTCAAATCTTTCGGCACCCCCAAAGATGGGGGGCTGTAACTTACTAATATTGCCAAATTCACTTATCATATCTGCAAAATCGCCCTCTTCTCCCTTTTTGATAACAGGGAAAATCCGAGAGACCAAAGGCGAGAGCGAGGCCCTAAACATAGAGTGATACAGAATCGGCTTCCCCAGTAACTTTAAATACAATTTGTTATGGTCGGCCCCCATTCGCTGGCCGCTGCCTGCGGCAACTATCAATATATCAATCAATGAATATCCTAATTTTTATTTGCTCAAGCCCTATGGGGCTTGAATTCTACTAAAAAATCAAGCTAAAATCTTAGGGAATGTTACAAAAACGACAGTCTTTTTTTCCCAAATAAGGTTGACAGTCTAAGCTGGGCGCTGTTAATTAGGAGACTTGATTACTGATTTTATCAAACCTAATTTAGTCACTAAAAAAGACATGGAACATAAAGCAGCTATCGGTGAGGTTTTTAATTTTGGTGTTTTACACCTAGAATGGCCTACCGCCCTTTTTATCCTTGTGGTCTTCTCCTTGACCATGCTGATCTTAAACACAATGCTTTTTAAGCCTGTTCTTCGCTCAATCGAAGGCAGACAAAGCATTTTGGATCAGAGGTCTGGTCGCCTTGATGAAATCTCCAAAACATTGACTGATTTTCAAGAAGAATTTACTGCAAAGCAGCATGCAACTTATGAAGAGTTGGGCAAGCATTACCAAGAAGTCCACGCCGAATCTGCCCTAGAGGCCGCAGGCATCATAAAAGCCGCTAAAGAAACTGCCCAGGCAGCTTTTGACAAAGCAAATGCAGAAATCGAAGAAGAAAAGAATAGAGCCCTAATTGAAACGGAAACTCTTTCAGCTACTCTAGCAGACTTGATACATAAAAAGGTTCTAGGTTAACTTATGAAAAATCTTTTTATTACCACCCTATTTTTGGCCCCTACAGCAGTATTTGCAAGCAGTGGTCACAGCGCAATTGATGGCCTTTTTTCAGCCGATATGGCTTATAAAGGGGCTAACTTCCTTATCCTTTTAGTTCTTTTGCATATTTTTGTTAAAAAGCCTTTAACAAATGCTTTACGCGCCTCAACAATCGCCACTCGTGACGAGTTTGATTTTACCCAGAAGCAAGTTGAAGAAAAAGAAGCAGAGTTGAAAAAGCTTAAAGCTGACTTTGAAGAAATGAAAGCAGAGTTAGAGGCAAAAAAGGCAGATGCTCTACGGTCTATGGCTGAAGAAAAAGTGAAGATGATTGCCGATACCAAGAGCCAAGCAAAACTGATTGAGGAAGGTGCTATTAAGCGCGCCAATCAAGCTACTCTAAAGGCAAAAAATGACATTCGCAACGCATTGATCGAGCAGGCCACTAAATTGGCAGCATCGGGCGTTAAAGACAATATCGACAAGGCACAAAAGAAAGGCCTTTTAGATACATACAATAACTCTTTAGACGAGGCAGGCTAGATCATGGACTCTGGAGTGATCGGACGCCGCTACGCAAAAGCGCTAGCTGGCTTGACTAAAAAAGACGACTTAAGAAAAAGCGCTGAGCTGCTAAAAGCTTTCGCAGGGCTTTTTTCTGAAAATTCTGAAGTGCAAGATCTAATTTCTGACCCAAAATATGGGCCAGACGTAAAGGTTAAGACAGTTGGTGCAATAGCAACAAAACTGGGAGCCAATGATTTAGAAAATCGTTTTTTACGATTTTTAACGAGCCAAGGTCGCTTTGCTACCATTGGTTTCGTGGCTAGAAGTTTTGGCGAACAAGCCAACCAAATATTGGGCCTTGCCCAAGCAAAACTTACTTTGGCAGAAGAAATTGCTGATAGTGAGTTAGATAAAATAAAACAAAAGTTAAGCAAATATTCCGGTAAAGAAATCCAGTTAGAAGTCACTATTGACGCTTCTATTATGGGTGGCGCAGTGACCCAAATGGGCTCTCTGGTTTTAGACGGAAGTGTCAAAAACCGATTGGATCGGATCAAAGAAACAATTTCCAAAGGATAATTGAGCAATGAAGATAAATGCAGCTGAAATCAGCAAGATCATCCAAGAGCAAATCGAAAGCTTTGACTCAAAAGTTGATGTTAAAGAAGTAGGGACAGTTCTTAGTGTTGGTGATGGTATCGCCCGTGTGTATGGCCTAGATCAGGCTATGGCAGGCGAGCTTGTAACTTTCCCAGATGGCACTACTGGTATGATTTTAAACCTTGAAACAGATAATGTTGGGGTTATTTTATTTTCCAGTGATAAGAACATCAAAGAAGGCGACCAAGTTACTAAAACTGGTAGAATTGCTGAAGTTCCTGTTGGAGAAGAGCTTTTAGGCCGTGTGGTTAACCCCATTGGTCTTCCACTTGACGGACAAGGCCCTTTAAACACTAAGTCATTTAACAGACTCGAAGTAATTGCCCCTGGTATTGTTGCTCGTAAGTCAGTTAACCAGCCAATGCTTACTGGCCTTAAGGCTATTGATTCCATGGTTCCAATTGGACGTGGTCAACGAGAATTGATCATTGGTGATCGCCAGACAGGTAAAACCGCTATTGCGATTGATGCTATCATCAATCAAAAGGGCGAAGATATGATTTGTATCTACGTTGCCATTGGTCAGAAGAACTCTACTGTTGCACAAGTTACCCAGAAATTAGCTGAGCACGGCGCGATGGAATATACCATCGTAGTTGCTGCCTCTGCCGCTGACCCCGCACCTTTACAGTTTATTGCTCCTTTCGCTGGCGTTGCCATGGGCGAGCACTTTTTAAACCAAGGCAAGCACGTTTTAATTATCTATGATGATCTATCAAAGCAAGCTGTAGCTTACCGCCAGTTATCACTTTTACTTCGAAGACCTCCTGGTCGAGAAGCATTTCCTGGTGACGTATTTTACATCCACTCACGCTTACTAGAAAGATCATGTAAACTTTCAGACAAGCTTGGTGGCGGCTCTATTACAGCCTTACCAATTATTGAAACTCAGGCGAGTGATGTATCTGCATACATCCCAACCAACGTGATTTCTATTACTGATGGTCAGATCTTCTTAGAATCTGAACTATTCAACTCAGGTATCCGCCCGGCAATTAACGTAGGTATTAGCGTATCTCGTGTTGGTGGTTCCGCTCAAACTAAAGCAATGAAGTCTGTTGCTGGTACTTTAAGACTTGATTTAGCTCAGTACCGTGAAAAAGCAGCCTTTGCTCAGTTTGGCTCTGATTTAGATGCAGCTACACAGCAGCAGCTTTCTCGTGGTGCACGTCTTGTTGAAGTTTTAAAGCAGAACCAATACAAGCCAATGAAAATGGAAGAGCAAGTAGCAAGTATCTTTGCTGTATCTAACGGATACGCAGATAAGCTGCCTGTGAACAAAATCTTAGATTTCGAAGCTGGGTTATTAACTCACTTGAAAGCAAACCAGCCAGACATTTTGACTAGCATCGCCTCAGAAGGTAAAATTCTTGATGATACCAAAGCTAACTTAAACAAGGTTTGCGAAAGCTTCGCGACTGAGTTTGGAGCAATGGCATAAGGAACTCATGGCTACCCTAAGAGACATTAAAATACGAATAGGTAGCGTAACTTCTACACAGAAGATTACCAAAGCCATGAAGATGGTTGCTGCTGCTAAAATGAAACGTGCTGAAACGAGGATTCGTTCTGCACGACCTTATAGCGATAAGCTTAGGGGCATGGTTGCAAATCTGTCTCAAGGTCTTGACCCTTCTTCACACCCGTTACTTTCTAAAAATAAAGAAGGTAAGGCTGTGGTTTTACTGATCACTTCAGACCGTGGCCTATGCGGTGGTTTGAACAGTAAACTTTGCAAAAATCTAAACCATTTTGTAAAAAGAAAAAGCAAAGACATTGATGAAGTTGAAATTATCCCTGTTGGTAAAAAAGGTTTTGAATTCTTTAAACACGAAGGTGTCCCCCTCGGTGATGCGATTAAAGATATTAAAATAGAACAAATGGAAAAGGACCTACAAGATTTAGTAGGGAAGCTTATCCAACAATATGAGCAAGGCGAAATTAGCCAGCTTTGGATCTCTTTTAATCACTATATTAATGTGATTACCTATGATCAAGAGATTGTGCAGATCTTACCTATTGAGGCCCCTGAACAGGATGAACAGGGCAGTGATGACCAAGCAGAATTTTTGCTTGAGCCTGATAAAGTGGAAATTTTATCTGTCTTACTTCCTCAGTATGTAGAAAACCAAGCTTTTACAGCTTTATTAGACAACGTTGCTTGTGAGCATGCCAGCCGTATGACGGCTATGGATTCTGCTACGAAGAATGCAGGCGAGTTGATCGACAGTTTAACCCTGCAATACAACAGGGCTCGTCAAGCGGCAATTACAACCGAGTTGATAGAGATTATTTCAGGAGCTGAGTCTCTGTAAGGGGCACAGTCAATTAATTATAGTTCACTATAACGACTAGCAATAAAGGCAAATCGATGAACAAAGGTAAAATCGCTCAGGTGATCGGGCCAGTTGTGGATGTTGAGTTTTCAGAAGGTCAACTACCAGCAATCTTAGACGCACTAACTGTTGACTACGAGTTCGACGGCGAAAAAACACACCTCGTACTTGAAACCCAGCAACATTTGGGTGAAAACTTGGTTAGAACCATCTCCATGAGATCTACAGACGGACTTGTTCGTGGCCACGAAGTTGTTGGCACAGGTAAGCCTATCACTGTTCCCGTTGGTAAGAAAGTATTAGGTCGTATTATGGACGTAATTGGTGAGCCACAAGATGAAATGGGCCCAATTGAAACGACCGACCATTGGTCAATTCACCGTGATCCACCTAAGTTTGAAGAGCAGGATACCTCTGCTTCTATCTTAGAGACAGGCATTAAGGTTATTGATTTAGTTTGCCCATTCCTTAAGGGTGGTAAGATTGGTCTATTCGGTGGTGCTGGTGTTGGTAAAACAGTTATCATTATGGAATTGATTAACAATATTGCACAGCAGCATGGTGGATACTCAGTATTCGCTGGTGTTGGTGAAAGAACTCGTGAAGGGAATGACCTTTGGGAAGAAATGAAAGAGTCAGGCGTACTTGCTAAGACAGCTTTAGTTTACGGCCAGATGAACGAACCCCCTGGGGCGCGTGCTCGTGTAGCCTTAACAGGTCTTACAATGGCTGAGTA
>JASJGK010000088.1:0-12377 GCA_033791585.1 SAR324 cluster bacterium
GAAGCTTTTGAATCGGTCCTTCATTGATAAATGACTTTTCATCTTTAAACTTACTGTCATTCACAACTAGAATTTTTTTGACAAGTTTTTCATTATTAGAAAACGCACCAAGTTCTGCAAATGTCCCAGCACTTTCTAGTATGATAACAACACAATCTGAGTATTCTGCTAATTCGTTTTCTATTGAAAGAAGATCGTTCTTATTATTAGCCGAAAAATGGGCATCTGGAATAAAAAAATTTATATTTGGTAAGTTCTTCTTTGCATAAGTTAAAAGCCAATCTCTACAACCTTTCTGTCCATATTCGGGCTTTTTACCGCAAATAAAAACAATATTTGATGTTTTTTTTAAGGTGATTTGCTCGCTAACTAGCCCTTTAAGCGAGTCCGAGATTTTTCTTGGTAGGTATTTTGAGGGCATCATTTTAAGTATTTATTAAAAGAGTTTTTACTCTACCTTGATGCCAGCTATGTGTAAAAGCTGGAGGATACGGAGTATTCGAAGCTTTTACACATAGGTGGAAAAGCTTTAACACTCAGACAGGTTGTCAATACAACAACCATAAAAAACTAGAGTAAAAACTCACATAATAGTTACCAAATTAAAGCTAAAAAAGGAACTGTTATTAACTTAGGTCATTACAGTCAGGTTTTAAACATAAAATTGAGCTTCAAAAAACTCGCTAATTACAAGAAGTATAAACAAAAATGGCAGGTTAAATTCTAGTACAATTCTAACAAGAAAAAGTAATCGCAGGGGAAAACAAAGCCCTTCTTAACCAGTTAGGTTAAGGGATAGCTGTGGGTAAACTTTTCCCCGAATTAGTGAAAAGCGGAGGCATCGCCTACATAATCTGTAAGCAGTTTGATGAACTATTGGTGTAAAGGAAAACTAAATATATGGCTGGGAATTGGCGATAACTAGCTTTGAGCGTTGAGGGTCAGTTTTTGCTTCTTTTGTCTGACACAAAAGAAGAAGAAAGCATCAATGGCCGTAGCGCACCCCACCTAAATTTTATGAAAGAGCCAGTGCTGAATCATTGCGCTAAAAAAAGCCAAAATCTAATTTAAGAAAGAGAAGCTTAAAGGGGAAGAGAGGGAAACCTGCGAAGGGGGCTTGAAAAGTAAAACCTAGAAACCCGCTGGCAGAAACGACAAAAACCAGCGACCCCCTTCCGGGAGGGGTGGCTGGCTTTTGTATAAGCGTTAAAATAAAGGCTTTAGCTTTTCGAAAAAAGAAAAAAGCTTACCTTTTTTAGTTCTGATCTTTTAAAATTGACCATTCTAAACTCAGAGACTTTAAACTCAGAGATTTTTATCTAAATATCGTAAAATTAAACAAAAATTTGCAATCTCTAGATACCCCAGTAGGCGAAGCTATCCATTCACTCTAAAGCGTGGTTTGCCAAAAGCTCTGGAGGCCGAGTTAGCTTAAGCTACCTCAGTCTACAAATTCATAATTAGATTCTTAAATCCTAAAAGCTTAGATTTCCAAAGAAACCTAAACTCTAAAAGAGCAACAGCTTTAAAAAGGAACTTAAAAAAAGCTCCTTTAAAAAAACGATTATCTCTTCATCTGGATTGTATCAGATAAAATCTCATCGGAGGTGGTTACAGTTTTTGCGTTAGCCTGGAAAGCTCTCTGGCCTTCGATCATTTTCACAAATTCTGCACTCATCTCAACGTTAGAGCGTTCTAAAGTCTTAGATTGAACACGACCAGCGCCATTTTGGCCTGGATCATTTTCAATCGGTTGACCCGATTCAAAAGTCTCTTTAAAGAGGTTATTACCTCTTTGGGCCAAACTCTCTTGTGACTTAAATTCAGAAAGAATCACTCTACCCAATGCTTTCACATTACCAGAGTCGAAACCACCTTCGATGGTTCCATCATCTTTCACAAATATATTCTCAAGCTTACCTGATTTCATGCCATCGGCATTAACTTCAATCAGCTTAAACTCGTTAGCAAATTGAGTCACACCATCGACACCTGTTCTGTTGTCTAGTGGATCATCTGGGTTAGAGCCTTTACCGAATTTAAATCCGATATTTTGTGGCCCACCACTGCCTAAGAAGGCAAAACCAACTTGTGCAGGTTGAGTAGGATCTTTTGCAACCTTCTGCATAGTGATTGGTCCCGGGGGGCCACCAGCTGCGGCAGGGGGTTCTTGTTGGATTACACCATTTGAATCCGCAACCAAGCGACCATCAAAAGAAAATTCCATGAATCCACCACCAATCGCCTTCATGGTTCCTGGGGTGCCACCTTCAATTTCTTCACCAGAGGCTAAAGTCATCCACTGCCATGAGTTTTTCACGTCAGTTCCAGGGATTTCTAAACCTGTAGCAGGGTCAATATCAGCGGGCTTATCGGCTAATTTACGAAAGACCACGTTAATATTGTGCTCTTGGCCTTTGGAATCATAGACAGTGCTAGAAACTGAGTTGTTATACATCTCAGCAGTAACATTCTCATAGTCGATATCCATGGTTGGCGGCTTTGAGTTCGAATCCAGGTTAGAAATAATATTCACCCCTGTTTTATCTTTCACACCGTCGCCTGTGGGCTTTGGGGCATCAATTTGGTCTAGAATGTTAATTTTTTTCAAGCTTCCTGAGCTGGCACCTGTTTCGGCATTTACATCCTTAACCATAAGGTACATGCCATCTTCAGTTGTCAAAAAGCCTTCTTTGTCATAAACAAATTGGCCAGCACGAGAATAGAATGT
This sequence comes from SAR324 cluster bacterium, assembly GCA_033791585.1. Classification (GTDB taxonomy): domain Bacteria; phylum SAR324; class SAR324; order XYD2-FULL-50-16; family XYD2-FULL-50-16; genus JASJGK01. The sequence continues at coordinate 2,732 of JASJGK010000088.1, forward strand.
TTTGCCTGCCTTATCTTGCAGAGCAAAAAACCCATCCCCATCAATAGCTAAATCAGTATCTAGCTCAGTGGTTTCAAAAGAACCCTGTTTATGAACTTGCTGGATAGAGCCAATGTTGACCCCTTTACCAATTTTGGTGCCACCAGCAACCGAGGTTGCCATCAGGTCTTCAAAATTAGTACGATTGTGTTTAAAACCAACGGTATTTACGTTAGCGATGTTAGAACCAGTGACGGTCATATCATGAGAATATGCTCTCACGCCGCTCGCGCCGGAATATAGCGAACCGATCATTGCGTTACCTCCTTGTACTGTAGATTATGATCTACAAGAGTTTATTGCCTACCATCCTTGGCGGGCTGAATTCATTGTTTATTAAAGTTTAGCCTGTGGCTCTTGCGTAATCTGCCCCTTAGGGGTGATAGCTCGCATCATGGGTAATGGCTTCGCTGAATCAAAGATTCTGGCTGAAGTATTATCCACGCTCCTAACCTTGCTCAAAGGTAAACTTCTTCCTTGGGCCTTCACCCAAGCTTCGCCTTGAATATAATCAACGCCAGTTACACGGCCTTGGTTATATGAAGCTAAACGATCACTGGTGCCATCAGTAAAGGTTGCTTGGAAGGAAACATTATATTTCCCATCAGGCATCAAGGCCCCTCTATCGTCTTTTCCATCCCATGCAAATCTATGGCGGCCCTCTGGGGCAAAGCCGAGTTTTTGCTTGGCAATTGGTGCTCCGTCCTTGTCTTCAATTAAAACTGTCAAATGATCCGCATCTTTTGGCAGGTTATAAAAAACAGGGGCCGACTGACCCTTACTTACATTCATCCCTTCCGATTCAAGTAAAACATCACGATCCAGGTAATCCATTGCTGCAATTCCAGCTATGCCACTTTGGGTCTTATTGAGGTTTTTCATTTCACCATTCAGGTTTTCTAACTGCTCCATTGAGCCTAACTGGGAAAGTTGAGACATCATTGCGCCTGAGTCCATAGGGTCTACAGGGTTTTGATTGCTCATTTGGGTCAAGAAAAGATTCATAAAATCTTGCTTGCCCATTTTTCCGTCCTCAGACTGAACCTTGGCAGATTTACTTCGCAATGACTGCTGTGCATTGGAAAGTCGTTGAGTTACGTCACTTGGCACTGTGAATCCTCATTTTAGGGGTTTTATGCGTAAATATTCAGTTTGCTATTGCCGTAAGACTGGGGTTGGGCCTTAATTGGCTCAATCTCAGATGCTTTAGGCTCAAAAGATTTAGGTTGACCTGCGCTTTTATCGCTATCACCAAACCCGCTTCCTTTACCTTCACCGAAGGCGAAACCGAATGATTCTTCCGCTAATGTTATATCAAAGCTAGCTACGTCAATTCCTTGGCGACTTAGACTCTCTTTGAGTTCTGGTAATTGTTGCTCAAGCACATGTTTGGCTTCTAAAGATTCCACTTTTAAGTTAGCAATCATGTGATCACCATCTTTTTTCAAGCGAATCTCAAGCTTTCCCAAGTGCTGGGGGTTAAGCTTCATGGTCATCTCGTCTTGTGCACGATTGATCATGATTTTAACATTCCCTGCCACCTCTTTCACATCAACCTGAGGGGTTGCCCTTTGGATTGGTGCTTCTTTAGCAGCCTTTTCAGTCTGCTTTAAGGTTCCAGTTCCTGCTGCTACAGCTTGCACTGGTGCTGGGCCCGAGGGCTTTGCTGCCGCTGCAACTTGTTTTGGCGCAGTAGCTGCGGCCGATGATGCCTTAAGTTGCCCTTGGGCCTTAATGGCATTCATTTCATTAAATTTGACGGGCTGAACCTGTGGGTTTTGCACATCACTTGTTTTTTGGGCATAGTTCGCCATGTTAAAGGCTCCCTTTTTAGCACCCTTGCCTGTACTTTGCTCATCTGACTGAGTAAATTGCTGGTTTTCACCTTTGCTTGCCTTTGGGTCGGCAGTACCGGCTGACTCTGTCATGCTTTTTGTCTCTTTACCCAAATTAGCACCTTCACTTTGGGCTTGGGCTAGGCCAGGGTTAAAAAGGTGACCCTTTCTCTCCATTGACTTTTGCTCCATTACTGCATCTGCAGCACTACCCTTCAGCTGTTCTGCTGTTTGGTTAAATCGACCTGCAGCCATCTGACCTGATGATTGCTTAGTCATACTTTGTGACAGAGCTGTGGATTCGGCAATATTTGCCTGATTCCGCCCTGTGGAAATCTTCTGAGTACTCGCCATAGCAAGTGCCAACTCGGCATTTGCCTGTTGCCTTTCAAAAGACTTTTGCTTTTGAGACTTCTCCAATTCATCCATCTGTTTACGCTCTTCAGACATAAACATCTCGGTGTTTTGAAGCCAACCCTGTTTTCCTTGGGCTGCGCTCAACTGGCCATCAAACTTACCTAGTTCAGCTTTGACAGTTTGCCCTGTCTCCTTCTGAAAGGCAGCTTGGTTGCCCGCGCTCGCTTTTACAACGTTCATAAATAGTTCTCCTACCTTGGATATGATAAGGTTCTCATCCGTGAGTACCCTTAACTAACAAACAAAAAACGCAAACTTTTAAGATGACTTCATGTCGTCTTAAGGCTGTTTGCCGCCTATTTTGGAACCAGGTCGCCCCGATTTTCTTTAAACCTTGTAACTCGCTCGGTAATCTCTACCGCAACCTTTGGTTCTAAAAGCTGCATTACCGCGCTCGCCTTTCTAGGATTCATTCTCATAATCAGATGGGTTGCTGTGACACGGTCCATTTGGTTAAAAAATGCTGCTGTGTTATCCGAGCCCATGGTTTCATAGTACTTCACCATTCGGCTGATATCCTTAGCATCCATTTCTTTACGTTCTTTTCTGCGCTTTTCAATGTTCGCTTGTAACACACGCATCTGATCTAGTTTCTGCTCGATCTGCTGGGAGAGTAATTTGAGTTCCTGCGTTTTTGAGCGGAACTCCTCTTCTCTTTTTCTTAGTTTTTCTTCCCGTATCTTTAAGGCAATCAAGACTTTCATCTCAGACTCGTCAAATTTTCGCTCTTTAGGGGCCGAATCAGCAGAGGCATCTTTTTGCCCTGTGTCAAAGGTCCCAGGCTTGATCTTATTGACCCAGTCTTTTGCTGTGGACATGGCATATACTTGGGGACTAGCCAAAGTACATATCACAGCTAATATTAGTAATTTTTTAAACATTTAGGCTCCATCCCTAGATTTTCTAACAAACATATTACCGGCAACTTCATCGAGCATCTCTCGCTCAATGTCGGCCATCTTTTTGTTATGCTTTATAACTTCTTTCTCTCTTAAGATTTCTAAAGTCTTACGTAAGCGGCTCGCATCCACCAACGCTAATCTTTTTTCTTCTACTTCATACTCTGACTGAGTAAACTCTTGGCCTAAGTGACCTAGATCAATTTTGGACTTATCTTTAAAGTTTTGTAACATCCTCAGTTGCATAATATCAATTCTTCCTGCTTTCTTACTTGTGTCAGAAAGGCCTTCTTGGTTAGAAATATTGCTTTCAATGCCATCCATCTTACTTTGAATAGAACGTTGGACACTTAATTTTTCTGCCAACTCCTTCATACGGATTTTTTCCTGCCTAGCTCGCACGTCTAACGCTGTTTGCAGTGAAAATTTAAACATTAATAACCATTTGTTTTTATAGCCTTTTCAAACTTGTGTCTGGACAAACCGTGGTTTGCACCTAATAAGTAATACAAGAGACATGCCCCCGTTGCCACGGGGTGGGATTTATCCCTTCTTTTTTGCTTTTAAAACCCAAGACCTTTTTAATGCAATTGCAGGGCACAAATTCTAACTTTTAACGCCCCAACTAAAAAACACCTAACTTAAAACACCTCAACCCAAGTGACCCTTATGAAAAATATATTCCCTTTTCTGTACCAAATTACCCTAAGCCTTTGGTTGGGTGGTATGGTGGCCATAGGATTTGTAGCCACACCGCCTCTATTTAAAAACTTAGGAATCGACAAAGCAGCAGAAGTAACAGGCTTAATTTTCCCGATCTTTTTTCCCTATTGTTTGGTGCTCACTATACTTGCTAGATTCTTATTTGGTTTAGCTTATAGGGATGTAGCCGTTAAAAGCAGAAAGTGGATCTTAGGCCTACTAGTGGGTTCCATCGTCCTTGCGGCGGTGCAACACTTTTTCATTTTCCCAAAAGCCGAGGCCTTACGTGACCAAGTTGGAGTATTCGCCGACACACTCAAAACAGACCCAGTGCGCAAACAGTTTGGCATGTATCATGGAATCAGTAATGGGGTAAATCTTCTCTTGATGCTTTCAGCGACAGGTTTGATCTACTTAACTCCCAGAAAAGAAGAAGAAGAAGAAGAAGACTAAAAACTTTACTTTCATCAAATAAAAATATGATCCACTTCGACCAAAAAGCTGTCTTTATTTCTCGCCCTAATCGCTTCCAGCTCTGGGTTAAATTTATAAGTGGGGAGCTAGGTGGAAAAGAAGAATTAGTCTATATGGCAAACCCAGGGCGACTGGTTGAGATTCTGCACCCAGGCACAGTTATCTGGTTAGAAAAAGCAAAAAACCCTAAATCTAAAATGCCTTGGGCAGCGACAGCAGTGGAAACGGCTTGGGGGGTGATTAGTCTAAACACCCACCTCGCAAATGATGTGGCTGAGTATTTATTGCGGCGTCATTTGGTGGCAGGCTTAGGTGATTGGGATGTTGTGCGTCGTGAGATAAAAATGGGGAACAGCCGCTTTGATTTTTTGCTCGGTCGCAAAGACAAAAAAGGAAATGAGGAGCTTTTATATCTCGAAGTTAAATCTTGCAGCCTCTACTCAGCTCGCACCACACAATTCCCCGACGCAGTAACAGCGAGAGGAAAAAAGCATATTGATGAGTTAGTTCATTTGAGTGAGAAGGGGGTGCCTACAGCCGTTTTGCTCTTGTCACAAAACCCTTCTAGCGAGTTTTTTTTACCTGACTGGCACACAGACATTGAATTTGCTCAAAGCTTTATGGCGGCCCGAGGCAAGGTAGGCCTTTACCCCGTGGCCCAAGCCTTTTCACCAATCGATGGAAGTTTATTGGGCGAGCCTAAGCCTTTAACCATCCCTTGGGCAGTCATCGAAGAACATGCCAAAGATGAAGGTTGCTACCTTATGGTCTATGAACTGGATGCAGATAAAAAAATCTCGATTGGCGCCTTGGGGGAGTTAGAATTTAAAGCAGGGTTTTACCTTTATGTTGGTTCTGCCAAGAAAAACTTACAAAAGCGCATGGCCCGCCACAGGAAAAAAAGAAAGAAACTGCATTGGCACCTAGACTATTTTTCAGCCCATGCGGCTAGCGCCCAAGCCTTTGCCATTGCTGCCCAAGGGGATTTAGAATGTAGGTTAGCGGCGGCCTTTAAAAAATTAGCTGTAAAAGAAATTCCGAAATTTGGGTCAAGTGACTGTAAATGCGAAAGTCATTTTTTTTATTTCCAGTCTAACCCCACTCACAACCCAGATTTTCATAAAAATTTACAGTTTTTTAGGATCGAAGAGTTGCTCTAGTCTTGACAATGGACCCTATCTCAATTTAATATAACTAAAACTATAAAAAAAGTAGACATGGAATATAAATTACACGATAAAATAGTAGCTGAGCTCCCAGGCGCAAAAGTTGTAGTCGATGACTTCAAAAATGACGGCGCCCATTTCAACATCACTGTTGAAAGCGAGCTCTTCGTAGGTAAAAGCTTATTGCAGCAGCACCAAATGGTTTATAAAGCTTTAGGTGAATCCTTAAAAAATGAGGTTCATGCTGTTTCACTCAACACAAAAGCAATAGAGAAATAAAAATGCAAACTGCACAAGATATCAAATTAGAAAAGCCTGTTACTCCATTTTCCCTAAAGGAAACCATTAACGGCCTCATCCAAGACAATAAACTTATGGTCTTCATGAAGGGCACAAGTTTAATGCCACAATGTGGTTACTCAGCTCAGGTTGTAGGAATCATGAGCGAATTAGGTGTTGAGTATAAAGCTTTCAATATTTTAGAAGAGCCTTTGATCCGTGAAGGAATCAAAGAGTTTAGCCAATGGCCAACCATCCCACAAATTTACTACAAAGGTGAATTTATTGGTGGATGTGACATTGTTACTGAATTGTTTCAAAAGGGTGAATTAGAGGCTATCTTAAAAGCTTAAGCTTTCCCTTTCCTTACGCAGTTCCGACCTTCCTCTTTGGCCAAATATAGGCCAAGGTCGGAACCTTCGACCAGTTCTTTTGCGCAATTGTAGATTCCATCTATATTGGTTGCCACACCAACACTAATGGTAACATGGGCCCCGACCTTTGAAGCCTTATGGGGTATCTGATCTTTTTCCACCCTGGCTCGCAATTCTTCTGCCAGTCTAAGGGCATGCTCCATTTCCGTTGCAGGTAAAATGACGGCAAACTCTTCCCCCCCATAACGAGCAACTAAATCCCTTTGCCTTCGAAAGGTCTGTTGGATTAGGTTTGCGACCTCCCTTAAAGTTTGGTCACCCATAACATGGCCATAGGTATCATTGTAGGGTTTGAAATAATCGATATCCACCATGATCAAAGAAAGTGGTTTTTTCTGAGTTTGGGCACGTTTAAATTCGCTTTCCAAAGTTTCATCAAAAATTCTGCGGTTCAGCAAAGCAGTCAGGCCATCTGTACGACTCAAGGCCTGTAACTCTCGATTGAGCTTAAAGATGTCGGCTTCAAATTTCTTTCTTTCTGTCTGGTCAACAAGAATGCCGATCACTTGTTTTACAACACCTTCGTCAGGATCAAAGAGAATGGGGATGGTTTCTAAAAGCACTGGGATCTCTGGGCCTTCCTTATGATTTAAAATCACCTCATAACTGCCTTTGGCCCCCGTTCTTTTCGCTCGGAGTTGGTCCATGATCACTTGGCACTGGAACTCACTAACCAAATCTTCATCCATTAAGGATTTCCCTCTCATTTCCTCATTACTATAACCTAGCAGCTGAGTGAAATTTTCGTTAACCCGCTGGAAGCTGGCCTTAAACCCCACCTCTCGGTGAAGACTATCAAGGGGGCAATAATTTAGTTCACCAAGAGGTAAAAAATCCAGTAAAAATGCGCCTAGGGGTAACCGTTCAAAGAGGTTGTCAAAGTATTCTAAATTAACTTGGACTTCTCGGTAATAGGTTTCTCTTTGGGTTTCAGCAATTTTTACACGAGTGATATTTTTTAAGACGGCGCACAGTACACGGGTTTCACCTGAAGAAATCACCTCTAAATTGACCATAACATCAACGCTATTTCCTCTTTTGGTCAGTACCTGAGACTCAAATTCACTTTTAAGGGGACCTTGCTCAATCCAGTCTTCGATGATGCAAATAAAATCAGCGTAGGCATCGGGAGCAATAATTTTGCTTAAAGTAAGTTCATCCGATTTTGAATAACCGACCAAGTTTAAAAAGCCTTTATTTGCATAGGTGACTTCAACTTGCTCAAAAAGCAAAATCCCAACGGGAAGCTGCTCCACCAATTCTTGATACAGATTATTGCTGGGTTTTTCTAAGTTCAAACAAACCTCGTTGGTAATACTACTTTTTCTGCATCGATTAAATAATCTGGTTTTGTTTCAAAACTGAGACCTTTACCCTCGACTATAGTCATATAATTTTGAAAAGGGCTGGTTGTTAGACCCGAACAAGCGTCAATACCAGGCTTTGCCAAGTTAGCATTGTTTAAGTTACTAACATCAAAATGCAGGGTTTTAGCCAGTGCCAGGCGCCTATGGGCAGCCTTTACGATATTTATTGCAGGCCAACCTTCAAGGTGTTCTAGTACCTTCGCTTTATTTATTTTGGAATTTTTAGCTGGTGCTTTTTTAAAGGCGATGCTTTTAACTTTGGGGATTAGAGCTTTCACTACAGCCTATAAACAGGATCAATGCTATTTTTTAACATAAAAAATATTTTTGTACTGGGCTGTAAAGTTATTATTTTCCACCTTTTTTACCCCTTTTGTCAAAGCAATCTTTTTCGTCCTTTACGAAAGCACTCAAGGGGCATAATCTAGACTTTATTCGGAGAAGTATATGTCGCAAAAAGACCCAAACCACATCAAATACGGTAAACTTAGCTCCATTGGTATAGAAATGGGCCTAAGTGTGGTGGCCGGGGTGTTTATAGGCAACTGGCTAGATGAATACCTAGGCACAGAACCCTATATGCTCATATTTTGGACCATTGCAGGATTCGGTGCTGCTGTTAAAGCGATCATTTCAGCAATCAAAGATTGGGAAAAACAAATCCAAGCCGACAAACAAAAAGAAACCAAGGAAGAAGAAAGCCATGATGACTGACCCCCTTGAAAGGGCAAAATTAAAGCGTTTAAACCTAGTGATGGTTATTTCGCTCATTTCAATAAATATTGTAACATATTTCGCCTTGGGCCTTGACTTAGCCTTAGGCTCACTGGTAGGCTGCGTGGTTGTAGGGCTTAACTTTTTTCTGTCCCAACGAGTTGCCGCAAAAATCCTCTATGATGATGCTGGCACTTCCTTCGCGCTTATAATTTACGTTTTTAAGCTCGGGGCCTCGGTGGTGATTCTTTTTGTCGCAGTACAAAAATTTGGAATTAAGCTTGAAGGAATTTTAATCGGACTTTCTACCGTGGTCATTGGAGTACTCATTAACTCTATGATGACCAAACCGAAAGTCACAACGGAAGAGCAATAAAAAATGTCTAGCGCAAATGCTTTTACATGGGGATCACTAGCAACCCCAATTGAACATCAAATGCAACACTATGGTGTCGACCCTCATGTAGGGGTTGATGTTCTCTTCACTAGTACTATTATCATTGCCATCGGCGTGATCGGTGGAGCAGCTTTTAGAAAAGCTGAGTTACACATGCCAAGCGGCAAGTTGAACTTTACAACTTTGATGGAAATCATCATTGGCGGTATCTTTAACTATTGTAAAAGTATTTTAGGTGATTGGGCCAAGCCTACCTTTTTCTTAACTGGTAGCCTTGTCTTTTTTATTCTATTTAACAACCTACTTGGTTTAGTCCCTGGCTTTAACCCGCCAACTGACCAGTTTAACGTTACTATCGTATTAGGACTGATCGTCTTTATTGTTACCCATATCATCGGCATTCGTGTCCATGGTTTTGCTTATATTAAGCAGTTTTTAGGACCAGTATGGTGGCTCGCGTGGCTCATACTACCTATTGAATTGATCAGTCATATGGTAAGGCCTCTTTCTTTGGCTTTACGTCTTTTCGGAAACATAACAGGTGACCACTTGGTGGGTTCGATCTTTTTTGGGATCTTACCTCTCTTGTTACCACTCCCATTTTTGGGATTAGGTCTGTTTGTTTCTTTCGTTCAAACATTTGTGTTTTTACTTTTAACCTTGATCTACTTTCAAATGGCTGCAAGCCATGACCATTAGATCATAATTCAGGATATTCAATGAACTTTTTCAAAAAAGCTTCTTTATTATTAGTTGGTGTATTTGCACCTATGGCCGCTTTCGCTCAGGAAGCTGCTTCTGCAACTACTGCTTTTCATGACTTTGGTGCTGCTATTGGCGCTGGCCTTGCTATCGGCGTTGCCGCTGCTGGTTGTGGTATGGGTCAAGGGCGTGCAGTTGCTGCTGCCTTAGAAGGTATCGCT
>JASJGK010000089.1:0-5969 GCA_033791585.1 SAR324 cluster bacterium
GGTTTTCTGTTCTACCAGGTCTGCAAGTGGCAGGGCCAACTCAGAAGTACACAGAAAAGTATCTTGTATTAATTGAGTAACCTCAGGTGTTGACAGAGGTAGTAGCATGAGGTCGGATACTTGTCGGCCTTTTTGGGTCAATTCATCTAATGATTTAATTAAGGGATGTGTGGAATCAACCTCGTTGTCTCGATAAGCACCAATTAAAAAGATGTGGCCAAGAGTGGGGTCTCCAAAAATCTTTTGCAATAATTCTAAAGACCCTAAATCAGCCCATTGCAAATCATCCAAAAAGAGTACTAAAGGGTGTGCGGCCGCTGCAAAAATATTAATAAAGCTTAAAAAAAGCAAATTAAAGCGGTTTTTTTGCTCTTGTATGCCTAATTTATCGGGGATCGGTTGAGGCCCAATCAAGTCAACTAAATTTGGGATAAGCTCTGTTAATACTCCACCATCTCCTTTCACAGCATCGAGGATATTTGATTTCCATTGTTTTTGAATAGCATCGTCCTCATTGATTAAAATTTGGATTAGGCTAGTAAGGGCATGGGTGAGGGCACTATAAGGGATATTAGCGTCAAACTGGTTAAACTTTCCAGAGATAAAAAAGCCCTTACTTTCAGTAATGGGTTTATAAACTTCATTGATTAAGGCGGATTTTCCTGTTCCACCAGAACCAACTACCATCATTATCGGGGCTTGCCCAGCGGCAGCAGAATTGTATAAGGATAAAAGTTTTGATCTCTGTTGGTCTCTACCGTAAAGTTTTTCAGGAATAGAAAAGAGACCAACTTCATCCTTCTTGGCGATAGGAAACTGAGTGATGCCTCCATTTTGAATTTCATCTAGACAGCGCTCTAAATCAGCCTTTATACCATAGGCACTTTGGTAACGATCTTCTGCACACTTTGCCAGTAATTTAGCAAGAATATCATCAAGAACAGGAGGTATATCTTTGCGCAATTTTGAAGCTGGTGGCGGTTGTAGCGCAATATGGCTGTGAATCAACTCCATCTGATCTACTGCCTCAAAGGGGCGCTTGCCAGTGAGCAGTTCAAAAAAGGTAATGCCTAGGGAGTAAAAATCACTGCGATAATCTAAGGTTCTATTCATGCGCCCCGTTTGTTCAGGCGACATATACTCTAGGGTGCCTTCAAGCTCCCTTAGATTTGTGGTTGACTGTTTTTCGTAGGTTACTAGAGAAGAAATGCTAAAATCAGCAATTTGCACGATATTTTGGCTGTTATCGACTAGAATATTTGATGGATTAATGTCTTTGTGTATGACATGTTTTTCGTGCATTTGCTGAAGGCCCACAGTGCACGTTAAGATAACTTTTAAGGTGTTTTCTAGTGAAAGTGGGCCTTGGCTAAGGAGATCTTTTACAGGAAATAAATTTTGCGCAGGCATGACAATATATAAATTATTATCTTCCTCAACAAGATCAATGATTTTGACCAGATTTGGGTGGTCAAAAAGGTCTGCTATCTCTTTTTCTCTCTTGACTTGAGCTATTTCTTTCTTACTAGGAAAAGAGTTGGCTAAGCATTTTACAATAACCTCTTGACCTGTAGAAATGCTGGAACCAGTATATACAACTATTTTTAAATTTTCGAAGACTTTTTTAGTGAGCTTATAATCTTGGACATTCATAAAGTATATCATTAAAATAATTATTTTCCATGTAGACTTTATATATAATCTGAACCTCTAGTTAACTGTCAAGCCATAGTAAAATTACCGATTTTCCATTGCTTTAGTTATTTCTTCTCGCGTTGGTTGTTTTATGTCGTACACTAGTCCCAACCAAGACATTACAGTTAAAATATAATGAGAAATATCCACTTGCCACCAAAATAATCCTTGCCTTTCACTTCTTGGGAAACGGTGATGGTTATTGTGCCACCCTTCACCAAGAGCCAACAGACCTACTAAAAAATTATTTCGGGAATTGTCTTTTGTAGTAAAAGTCTGTTTTCCTGATAAATGACACCAGGAATTAACAAAGCCCATGATGTGAAAAAGGTAAAGGTTTGCAATGCAAAAAGCCCAAACTACCATTTGTAAACCCGTCGTCCCTAATTGCGGGTAAAAGTGAGCGAGATATTCCCCTAAGCCATAGCTTGTGACCAAAAAAAACAAAGGTGAAATAACCCAATTTCGATGGGGTGTACTGAGTTAGAAATTGGCAGGCTTATAGACCTGATGACATAAGGCAACGTCTCTCTTTAGCCAATTTCCTTAAAAAAGCTTTGATGATCTTCACAGACAGGTTTTTTGGGGTACTTCAATCAACAATAGGACTTACTTAAAAAGTGATATCTAAATGGGATATGGGCAACCGATAAACTCACATAATATCTTTGTATTTTGATATGTCACTTATTGTGTTAGTCCGTTTTTGTCTTTTCTTCGCTACCTGTTTGCTCTTCATTGGCTTTTGCTGCTAGCGCTTCAGGGTTGACCGCCCAATAGCTTTGGCCGGGAAGGCTCAAGGCTGTTTGGTGATCAGGCGTGTTGTGATTTAACAGGTTAGGGCGTTTAATCCCTGGTAATACCAAAATTTCATAAATTTCTTCACAACTGGTGGCGTAAGTGAATTGGCCCATCATGCCGCCAGTAGGGAGGTGGATCACTCCAAAGCCTGCTTCTAAAGTTTGCCCTGTTTCCTGGATAGGTAATTTCTCTTTTCCGCCAATGCTGCCTCGGCTGCGTAACTTGGATTTCCCAAAATATAGATAATCTCCATGGATGGACATGCCTCTAGTGAAAGCTGGCACTTTACCGATGATTTCTTTTGTCTTGGTTTCAGGATCAAATACACTAATGGCGCCAATGCCCGATTCACAGAAGTAGATTTTCCCATTATGGCAGCGTGGGCTATGGGGCATGGAAAGACCTCGACAAATGATTTCATCTGTTTTAACGTCTATCAAAATTCCACCAGTAGCACGTCCTTCCGACCAACCTTTGGTCTCATTGGTCTCACCTACGGCAGTCACATAGGCTGGCTCACCATCTTTCATCGCCAAGCCATTTAGGTGGCAACGGTCATCAGGGGTCAGGGCATCAATGAACTCTGGTTTCCAAATGGGCTCAAAGCTATTGCGATCACTAAATTTACAGAGGCAACTAAAGTTGGTCGCCACCCCAATCAGGTCTCCGTTTTTATCCCATGCCAAGTCATGCATGGCGACGCTGCCAGTAAAATGCACTTGACGGGGCAAAAATAGGGCATCATAGGTTCCTAGTTTATTTGGGTATTTTTTAGCCAATCCCGGGGAATTGGCGAGTATAATAACTTCATCTTGTAGAGCGATGGCAAGCCTTTGGCCATCAAAAGCCATACCCATGGTCCTGTTAAAATTTCTTGGAAGTTGGATCACAGAATCTTCATTTTGCGCAGAAATACAGCAGACCTTTCCACCTTGGTAGGTGCTAATTAAAACGGTAATGTCTTCTCGCTTAAGCAATTCTGGCAGATCAGGAGTATGATAACATGCAAAGGGTGGAAGACTTGTTGGTTTTTGTTGTTCCGTTTTTGTATTTTCAGTCATGGTTTGATGGCGTAATTGAAATAATTGGACTTTTCAGTTTGACGGCGGCTACCATATAGGCAAGCAATCCTAGGGAATGAGAAAGAGAATTGAGCTTATTTTAATAGGATTCCTTTGCGAGGCGGCGAACCGACTCACTAAATCCACTAATTTATTGTAAATGTGTAAACTGATGAGGCCGTTGTATCTGTGCCATCAGATGCTGTAACAGTCCAATAATAGGTGCCTGAACTGAGATTACTAAATTCGACAGAGTAGTCTGCTGTAACTGTAGCGGTAGTGGTAGCGACTGTAACTGAGGCATCTTCATTATTCCTACAAGAAGAAAGACCAAATACTAGCATTATAACAGCGTAGGCCCAGGTTTTTCGCTTGTAGGGTGAAAGAGCTATGCCACCGAGTAAACCGCCTAAGGCTAATAACCACCAAGCGCCTGCAAAGGGTTGGCTTATATTACTTCTGTCTGCCAAGGGGCCAACTTCTGCAGCGATGGCAACATTTTGCCAGGGGAGTTGCTTTTGTGGTCTTTCCACTGCTGCTACACTAGCTGCGTTGGTTGTACTGTCACAACCGATTGTCATTGCTGCGTCGGTACAAAGATCAACAGTGTAAGTGAGGGTATCTGCGTCAAGGTCCGTTGATTCATCCCAGTATAGTGTCGCACTACTGCCTGATAGAGTTGCTTCATTTGCAGGGGAAACTAAAATTGGTGTTGATGGTGGGTTGTTCGTGGTTGTGGTATCTGTGGTGGTGTCTGTGTCGGTAGCAACCGGTGTTTGGTTTTCTAAATAAACAAAAGCCAAGTTTTGCGAGCTTCCCCCAGCAATATCACTATAATTAATCAGAAGATCTACGTCGCCATCGCCATCAAGATCAGCCAGTGCAACTGTCGCATTTGTCGTGCCCGTAATAGTTTGAATAGGGGTAGTGTCAACAGACCAAGTTGGGGTTGTGGCGGTACCTGTATTTTCTACGAAAAAGACACTGGCTGCATAAGTACTGCTTCCTAAATTTTTAATGGTCGTAACCACTAAATCCAAATCCCCGTCATTATCCAAGTCGCCAGCGGCCATTGAACCCCAGAAGGAAGTGCTACTCGTATTTATATCAGAGGCTGCTGCAGCGTCGCTTGAGGAAGTTCCAAAGCTTGCTGCAGAGGCGTTACCGTATTAATATTCAGCACAAAATTTTTGTGCATGAAATCCAGATCGCCATCGTTATCAAAATCAGCAATGGCTGCCGGCCCGGTAGAATTCATACTAGTAAAAGAGGTAGAAGTAGATGCCCAATTGGGAGTGGAAGCATTGCCAATATTAAAGTGGACTTTTCTCCCATCACCGATAAAATCCAAGTCGCCATCATTGTCAAGGTCAGCCAAAGCCAAATTAGCTGGATTCCAAGAGGTATTAGCATTCAAGGTGGTTGTGGTTGAGGCGAAAGTAGCTGTTGTACTCGTGCCTGTGTTTAAAGCTTCGAGGTTGCCATAACCCTCTGAGGCAATCGCAAGATCAAGATCACCATCGTTATCAATATCGCCAAATGCCATGCTAGCACGGCCATAGTAGTTTGCAGTAACTACGATGTTAGCAAAGGGATTAGCGCTACCCGTTTTTTCGGTAAAGGTTGGTGTTACCGCAGCGGCGGGGCTAGCAGCGAGTCCACTTAAAAACATGCCTAAGAGCAAAGCTCGGCCACCTTTAGATTTGATTTTTTCAAGCAGGTTTTGTTCCGATTGTTTCTTCAACTCTTTAGCCAAAAAACCATGAACCTTGTGAGTTAGGAGTTGCTCGTTGGATATTTGACTAGAGGAAGCAACTAACTGATAGGTTTCTTGGAATAGCTGATCATAGGTGGACCCAGATTGATTTTGCGTTCTAATTTGGGCTGGCTTCATCAATTTTCCTTTAAATTGGGGCGTATCTTGTGGTCGTTAATTTGAATGCTTTTGGGACTCTTTCAATAAAATTTATATTTATAGTAAAGAATCTCACATCAAAAGGGTCAGTGTAACCCTTTCTGCATTAAGTGCAACTAACCTTGCGAATAGTAAAATGAAAATTTTAATTTACAATAGAGTTTTCCCCCCAAATAGGCTGTAGCGGGTATATGCCAATTCTTGTTAAATAACGGTTCGCTAGTTGTATAGCATATCCCTAATAAACAGCTTTAGAATATACCTGATTACTTTAATCAAATAAGGTGAAATGAATTATTTTACTTTTTCCAGAATGAAATTTGGTGCCTTTTTCTGTGTCAAATAATGAAGGGAAAATTGAAAAGAAAAAATCTACTTCCCCAAGACTCAAACCAAAAATGCGCTACCTAGTTAGCCATCTTAATTTCTCTTTCTATTTGTTTGAATTACCCTAGTGAAATCAGATGCGAAAGGGAAAATAGAGCGAAAGGATTAGG
>JASJGK010000090.1:0-29235 GCA_033791585.1 SAR324 cluster bacterium
AGCGATGGTAACTTTACCATCAAACTCTTCTGCTAACTGCTCTAAATAAGGAGCAATTGACTTACAAGGACCACACCAGTCAGCCCAAAAATCAACTAATACTGGAGTACTGCTTTTTAAAACTTTCTCTTCGAAATCAGCGTCAGAGAGAACAACAATTTTTTCGCTAGCCATGTTTCTACCTATAATTTGATTGTTTGATCAGCTATTTTACCATAATATATACTTTTGTATAAAAAAGAAAGAGAATAAAAGCAAAAAAACACAGAATATAGATTTTTACATATATACTTCTAAAATAACAAAGAAAAGGATGCGCCTTGTCAAAAATGACCCCATTAAGATAAGCAAAGATAAAAGTATCTTAGCTATAAAAAACGAACTTGGAGCAGTGATGAAATTTGGAGTACTTGGTGGAAGCGGAATTTATGATTTGGAAGGCTTGTCCAACCAAAAATCACAATTGATCCCAACGCCCTTTGGCGACCCTAGCGACCCTGTTATAACAGGCGAAATCGGTGGTTGTGAAGTGGCATTTATTCCTCGCCATGGCAAGGGCCACAGACTGCTCCCTTCAGAAATTAATTACCGTGCTAATGTTTGGGCAATGAAATCTCTAGGTGTTACCCACCTTATTTCTGTTAGTGCTGTTGGTTCTTTAAAAGAAGAAATTGAACCAGGCCACATTGTAATCCCGGATCAATTTATAGATCGCACAAAAGATAGACCCTCTACCTTTTTTGGTGAGGGCGTGGTTGCCCACCCTCAGTTTGGCAAGCCTGTTTGCGGTGAGCTGAGCGAGGCTATCTACCAAGCTGCCCAAAAACTAAATATCACCAGCCATAAGGGTGGCACTTATATTTGTATGGAAGGGCCAATTTTTTCTACACAGGCTGAATCATACATGTACCGTGACTTAGGGGCATCCATTATTGGTATGACCAATTTACAAGAAGCCAAATTAGCTCGTGAAGCTGAGATGTGTTTCGCCACAATCGCCCTTTCAACAGATTACGATTGCTGGCATGAAGAGGAAGTGACTTTAGAAGCTGTGCTGGCTATTATGAAAGAGAATGTCATTCATTCTAAAGCCATTTTAGTAGAGTTATTTAAGACTTTTAAGGCTGAAACAAACCCTGTTTGCTCTGATCAATCTTCTTTGGCCTTCGCCATTATGACTGACCCTGCTGTGATTCCGGTGAAGACCAAACAAAAGCTTGATTTGATCATCGGCAAACATATTAACAAAGAGACTAATAAGTAACCTGTGCGGCGAACTCTACTCTTCATTTTAATTTCTGTTTCGCTGCTTAGTTTTTCTCAGGCCAGTTTTGCCAAAGCAATCCCAAGCCATTCAGGTAAAGAGATTCGCTTCTGGCAATTTTGGCCAGCAGAATGGTTGGAACCTGAGATTAAAAAATTTGAGGCAGAAACGGGCTATAAAGTAGTCATTGAGCGCCTTACTTGGTCGGAAGGGTTAAATAAAATAATCACAGCCATGGCTGCCAATGAGGCACCTGATGTTATTGAATTGGGTAGCACCTGGGTCGCTGGTTTTTCAGGCTCTGGTGGGATTTTACCAATTGAACCAGGCGATCTAAAAGAAAAATTACTCCTTTGGCGACCTGCAACCTATAACAACCAGATCTACGCTGTCCCTTGGACCCTTTCTACAGCAGCATTATTTTACAACAAAGATCTATTTGAGCAAGCAGGGGTAACCCCGCCAACCAACTTTGATGAACTTTTGGATTCCGCCAAAAAGATTGATGCCCTTGGCTCACAGGTCGAAGGCTACGGCCTAAAAACAGGTTCTTACACTACTTGGCAGAAGTTCCTGCCCTTTGCCTGGTCCAACGGTGCCAAGTTAATTGAAGGTGGTCACCCTCAAGTCACGGACCCTAAATTTTTAGAGGCCCTAGGCTTTTATTTGAGCTTAAAAAAATACAGCATGTTTGACGACAACACTGTTGTGAGAAAAGCCTTCCAGTCGGGCCGTGTAGGGATGATGATCGAAGAGCCAGGGCAAATGGCTCGTTTTTTAAAAGACTCACCTGACCTAAAATTCGGCGTAGTTCCAATTCCAGCTTCAACAAGTACAGGCAACTCAGTCGCCTTTGCAGGCAGCCAGATGTTGGCTATACCTAAAAACACCAAAAACAAAGAGATGGCTCTAAAGCTGATTCAGTTTTTGGTCCGCCCTGAGGTTACAAAATCCATCACCAACCGCATTACAACCCTCTTCCCTGCTTACAAAGGTGCCGAGTTAGACCCCTTTTATCAGGTAGAGCACCCTGAGTTATTAGTCTTTTTGAAGTCGCTGAAAACAGCCACTAGCCCAGAGGCTCACCCCGAATGGATAACTATACAAGAAATCTTTTCTGAAAATTTAGAGCGTAGTCTTTATGGTTTAGTAGACCCAAAAACAGCTATGGAAACGGCCCAACGCGATATAAACTGGCATTTGGCAAATACCAAACCTGCAGTAGGTGTCAAGATTGACCCTGCTAAAATCCCTTGGGGTTGGTTGATAGGCGGACCTATTGTTTTATTGATGATTTTCAATTTGCTTAAAGCAAAGTGGAGGCTGGCAGCCGCCCCCCATAAGAGGGCTTTTTTGCTAAAAGAATACCGCTACAACTTCAATACCTTTTTATTTTTGCTCCCTTGGATTTTTGTATTTTTGCTTTTTAGTTTATTTCCGATCGCCTATTCTGTGTTTATGAGTTTCACTCGTTACCGGGCCAGCGGCGCTGAAGCACCGACTTGGGTGGGGCTAGATAATTACACTAAGCTCTTGAGTGATAGTCATTTTATTGACGCGCTAAGTAATAGTTTGATTTTTGTGGCCGGAACCGTACCTGCTATCTTATCCTTGGCATTGCTCTTGGCTGTTATCCTGAACCAATCCTTATCCTTTCGAAACTTCTACCGCACCGCCTACTTTATGCCTGTGGTGACTTCAATCTTGGTTATTGCCACTTTGTTTATTGAGCTTTACGCCCCCCAAGGCCTACTTAATGACCTTTTGGCAGTGTTTGGAATAGCACCTATTCATTGGCTTAAAGACCCTAGTTGGGCCTTGGCTTCGGTTATGTTTATGAATATTTGGGCCAGCTTTGGCTTTTATGCATTGATGTTACTCGCTGGCCTGCAAAACATCCCTGAGGAATACTATGAGGCTAGTGGCCTTGAAGGTGCTGGGAAAATACGTCAATTTTTTACCATCACCTTGCCCCTGCTCAAGCCAACTTTATTGGTCGCTGGCATCATGGATTTAATTTTAGCCTTCCAGGTCTTTGGCGAAATTCTAGTTATGACCAAAGGTGGCCCTTTACGCACTACAGAAACCGCCGTTTACTACCTCTACGGCCAAGCCTTTCATAAGCAAGAGATGGGTTATGGCTCCGCTGCGGCCTACTATATTTTTGTTGTTCTGCTGCTCTTTTCTTTGGGTCAGTTTTGGCTCTCACGAGATAAAAAACGAGCAAAAGACTAACTTTAAAATCTGTTAGGCTTAAATTCTCCTTTTCCCATTGCCAAGTCCAGCCCAAGGCTTTAATCTAGGCCATTAAATAGAGGAACATGGAATCAATTTTACTCAATCCACTTTACTGCCCCCGTTGCGGAAAACTAACCTTAAGACACCCAGAAGGTCTTATAGATTATACTGCCGATGGCTTTACTGAACACCCTTGTAGGGTTTTCAAGAACAAAAACATCCTAGATAACCACGATATTGCAAAAATTCCTCAGCCTATAGCTGGCGAATTGCTGCCCTTTCGCCCCCAACGTTTAGCGGGAATCAAGGCAAAAGCTAAAAAATATTCTGGTTTGTTGGTTTTAGAGCCTTTTGAAGATGGTTTGCTCAAGGGCATCACTATGGAAAATCGCTTGATAGATGTGAAACCTCTTTTTGATGGCTCAGAGGTTATCCCTGGTCAGATTTTAGATATTTCCAAAGCCCATAGGTTAGCCCCAACAAAGTTTCGTTTAGAAAAAAATACCACCATAACTGTACCAATAAATCTGGATGGTCTATTTAAGGCCCCTGAGGAATATTACCAAATCTTCTTTTCCTCAGAAGACCAAAGGGCATTGGACAAGGGTGTAAGCTCCTTTTTGAGTGTGAGTCTAGCTGAGGGAATTCAGCCTTACTGCATCACCATTGAGCCTATTGAAAAAAATAGGAGCGCCACGATTTACACAAGGCGTATGGACCTAGACCCTAGCGCAAAGTTGATGGCAACTCTGCAAACCAACCCCACACCGCCGCAAGTTTCTCTTTCGATCAAGCACGCGACCAGATAAAAAATGGGTTCCCCTTTGTTTTATTTCGATTTTGCAGCCACAACCTTTGTCTCTGAGCTAGTAAGTTTAGAGATGAAGAAAACCACTGCACAGGTTTGGGGCAACGCCTCAGGTTTGCACCAAGCGGCGCAAAAGTCGTCTGCTGCCATCTCTACTGCCCGCAGAAAAATTGCCAACATATTACAGGTTGCCACCAATGAGATCATTTTCACTTCTGGCGGCAGCGAAGCCAATAATCTGAGTTTGAAGGGGCAGGTTATCTCTTGGAATCAACAGGGTATTATCCCTCATATCTTATCGAGTAAGCTGGAACATGCTTCAATCGTCAAGAGTTTAGAGCAATTAGTTGCCTTAGGTTGGGCCACGGTTGGCTGGGTGGACTGCAAACAAAATGGAACCCCTGATGTAGATGATTTAGAGGCTAAAATCACAGAGGCCACTAAACTTGGGTGCTTCATGGCTGTGAGTAATGAGACAGGTGCGGTCTTTCCCATAAAGAAAATCTCTGGCCTCTTAAAACCCAAAGGAATCCACCTGCACATTGACGCTGTGCAAGCGACAGTAACTGAAAATCTAGCGAAGCTTGCAGGCTTTGCTGATACCTTAAGCCTTTCAGCCCACAAGTTTTACGGCCCCAAAGGAATTGGCCTTTTGTATAAAGCCCAGGATGTGGAGCTTACCCCATTGATCACAGGCGGTGCTCAAGAAAATGCACTCCGTGCAGGCACGGAAAACACACCTGCTATTTTGGGAATGGCTAAGGCTTTGGATATTGCCCAAGCCGATCTAGCTTCAAATAAGGCCTACTTTAAAGCATTAAAAGACCCAATGCTGATTGGGGTTAAAAATAGCTTCCCTAAAGCTATAGTTCTTTGTGAGGCCACAGGGGCAAGCCATATTGTCTCGGTCTTATTTTGCCCTCATGAAGCAAGCCGAATATTACGTAAATTAGACCTTAAAGGCTTCCAGCTCGCCAGCGGCAGCGCTTGCTCCACAGGTAACCCTGAGCCTAGCGCGAGCATTCTGGCCATGGGTTATACCCCTCTAGAGGCTAAGTCTTTGGTACGAGTTTCCTTCGGCTTAACTTCGACTAAAGAGGAAATTGATATGCTCTTAAATGCACTAAAAGAGGTTTTAAATGGCTAAGGTAGTTATCGCCATGAGTGGCGGAGTAGATAGCAGTTTAGCAGCGGCCCTTTTGGTAGAACAGGGCCACGAAGTAATAGGCATGATGCTGCGCCTTTGGGCCGAAGAAGGTTGCGCTTCCAACAGGTGTTGCACCCCTGAATCTGTAGACGATGCCAAGATGGTGGCAGACCAGTTGGGAATTCCTTTTTATGTAATCGACTACAAGGCGCGTTTTAAGGAGCAGGTTGTTGACCCGTTTATTCGCACTTACGAGCAGAATATTACACCTAATCCCTGTGTCCTCTGTAACGAGCATGTAAGGTTTGGTGGTTTACTTGAAGAGGCTTTAGACCTAGGCGCAGAATTTATTGCCACCGGCCATTATGCAAAAATAACAAATGAAAAGGGTACTTGTCGGCTTTTTAGAGGGTTAGACCTAAGCAAAGACCAAAGCTATGTGCTCTACCGCTTAAAGCAAGAACAACTGGCAAAGGTCATGTTCCCTTTAGGTGAATATACAAAAGTAGAAACCAGAAAAATGGCAGAGGAACGAGGCATTTCTGTGGCAGATAAGCCAGACAGCCAAGACCTTTGCTTTACAGGCGACCATGACTACCGTGATTTTTTAGTAAAACACCAAGCCAAAGGCATCAAGACTGGCAACATGGTAGACCGTGCAGGCAATATTTTGGGCAAACACAGGGGATTGCCGTTTTACACCATCGGCCAAAGGCGTGGGCTGGGCATTGGTGGCCCCAATGGGCCTTATTTTGTTTTGAGCTTGGACAGTAAAACCAACAACTTGGTTATAGGGCAAAAAACTGAGCGAGGGACAACCGTGGTGCACGCTCATGATTTGCATTTCCTGTCAACAAAACCCGAGGTCGAATGCCTAGAAATCACAGCTAAGATTCGCTATACTTCGCCCCAAAAAGAAGCTAGCTTACAACTACTGCCAGACAACCGAGCGCAAATCACATTTTACGCAGAAATGCTTGATGTTGCCCCGGGGCAATCCATCGTTTTTTACCTTGATGACGAGGTGATTGGTGGCGGATTTATAGAGAAAGAAAACTAATGGAAGCAAGCTCACTTTTACCCGAATTACTACGCTCCAGAGAAGTCTGGCTGACCCTGTTTACAGCCTATATTTTAGGGGCCATCCCCTTTGGTTTGATCATTACCAAATTCTTTTTAGGCTTTGATGTGCGCGACCAAGGCAGCGGCAATATCGGCATGACCAACGTGATGCGTACGGCTGGAAAGGTGCCTGGAATTGCAACTTTTTTACTTGATTTTGGAAAGGGGTTTTTGGCTGTCTTTTTGGTTTTTTATTTCTTCGAACAACCCCCTATTGTTTTAGCCTTAGCTGGATTCTTTGCTGTTTTTGGCCATACCCGCTCTATCTTTTTAAGCTTCACAGGCGGCAAAGGAGTGGCGACAAACTTTGGTGTTTGGGCTATACTAGATTGGCGGATTTTTGTTCTTTCGGCCCTTACTTGGGCGGTTATTTTTGGCCTTAAAAAAGTATCTAGTCTTTCTGCGCTTTGCTCATTGATAGTTTTACCTATTATTGCAGCCAGTTTTCATGGTCTTACCCCTTTAACCGCTGCGGCTATTTTACTTTCTACCTATATCATCTTACTCCACAAAGAAAATATCATACGTTTGGTGTCAGGTGAAGAAGGTGCCTTAAAAGCTAAAAAGGAGTCGTAATGCAAGCACCTACAAAAGAAACAATACTAAAGGACGCCAAGGGAAGAAACTTCCCACTCCGTTCATGGATACCAAAAGGTGCAACCACCCAAGTGACCATTGTTCATGGCTATGCGCAACATATTTCCTGCTACCATCATTGGATTGAGATCTTAAACACAAAAAAGATAGCTGTGCATATTTTTGATCTGTTAGGCCATGGAGAAGCGGAAGGGATTCGAGGGCACATTTATAATTTCCAAGAGTTTATCAACCTTTTAAAGCAGGTGACAAAAAAAAACCCTCACCAGCTTAAAAATAAGCCCAGCTTTCTCTTTGCTCATTCTATGGGTGGCACAATCGCCAGCCACTACATGTTGCAAGAACCAAATGACTACAAGGGTTTGATTTTATCGTCACCCCTTATTGGTTTTCATTTTCCCCAAAGTGTTTGGGGGAAGGTCATTGCCAAGTGGTTTCAGAAAAAATCTTCGTCCCTTCCCATCCCAAAGCCACCGGGAAATAGAACCTTGTCACGGGACCCAAAATCGCTAGAAGCCTACGTCCGTGATCCCTTACGTTTGCGAGTTATCACCCCAAACCTCTATTTGCAGATGGTTGATTGGACCCATGATTTACAAAAAAACGCACCAAGGCTAACCTGCCCGACCCTCATATTTATGAGTGAGCAAGATCAAGTGGTTAGTGATGAAAAAATCACTCGTTTTTTTAAAGACTTACCGATCGATGACAAAAAACTGGTTGTCTTTGGCCTATCCCAACACGAGATTTTAAATGAGCCTGAAGAATCACAACTGACCCGAGTGATGCTCCAATGGATGAAGGAGAGAGTTTAATCTTACCACTGCTCTTATTTTACCCCTTTCCCTGTAAAATTTTCACCTTTTTCTTTGCATTTTCAATAGTTTAAATTTGCAAAGTAGCCCGATTCTAGTATTGTCAAATTAACGCCCATAATTTGATACACTAATAGAAGGTAAAGGTATGGAAACGCCACTCAACCCACAGGTACGAGACCAAATACTATCGCATAAAATTTCTGAAGTTGAAGAGCATCTCACAAACCTGGACCATGCAAAATACAAAAACCTACCTCAAGCCTTTTGTGCAAGACTCCCCTTAGACCTTTTAGAGTCTGTTTCTGGGGCGGAGCTTGCACAAATAATAGAAAACAGAATCCCTACTTTTGAGGCGGCTAAAAAAGGCCAGCACATTATCCAAAGCAACATCTATGAATCAGAATTGGTCAAAAATGGCTTAATCATAGATATTTTAATTCCCGATGTCCCCTTTCTTTTGGATTCCATTGCAGATTTTATTGAGTCTCGTGGCTACCATCTTTTTTTGATGGCCCACCCCATCTTGCCTCTAGCCTTTGATCCAAGCGGCAATTTTTTAGCCATTTCTGAAGGTGAGAAAGCGCAAGACTACTCCTTAATTTCTTTTATTTTAAGGGACTTTAAAAACATTGAAACGGAATTCTTTTTAATTTCTATGCAGGGTCTGATCGAAACAGTTCTAGACGTAACTAGCGATTTCAAGCCTCTTTGCAGACTCATCGAGGACCTTTCCCACCCCTTAAAAAGTGCTACAAATGAGATAGAAACCGAAAGGGTAAAATTCTTTGCTTGGCTATTAGACAACAATGCTATCCTGTTAGGGTCAGCAACACTGAAGCTGGCAAACCTAGAGCATGAACCCAACTGGGATTACATAGAAGATTGCCAAGGATTTTTAAAGTACAAAAAAGGCCGCAAAAGCCAAAATACTCCCAGCACCCTGACTAAATTTGGCAAGCTCTTCCAAAAGAGTGACCTTGGTTTGAATTTGTTTGAAATGGATGAGATTTCCATTGTCCACAAACAAGAAAACATCCAACTTTTAGTTACAAATATTACCACAGAAGATGGTGAAGAAAAATTGGTTTTTATCCAATTTTTATTTACCAACCATAGCAGCAATGCCCCTGCACTCAGCATCCCCACAGCTCGACGTAAGGTATCTTATGTCATTGAAACCTTTGCTGGGCCCAAAGAAGGGCATATGCACAAAGAATTAAAAGATTACTATAGCCTGCTACCGAAAAATGAGCTTTTCCGCCTTGATCGCAATGAACTTTTAAGCCTAGCTGAGCAGATTCAATTTTATAGGGAATATACCGAAGCCAAACTCTATTCTTACCACAAACCAGAACAAAAATATTTGAGGTTGACCTTTTGCCTCAGTTCGAAAAACTTTAGCCCTCAGCTTTTTGGAGAGATAAATAAAATTCTCTTTAATGAATTGGGTAGCAGTCCAGAAATTAAATACTACATCCCCTTTGGTCGCAACACCTATTCTTACCACATTTTTTGGTACGAAGACGAAGCAATTTTAGACAAACTTAAAACCATTGAAAAGGCTGTGGCTAAAGTTACCTCTAGCTGGCTTAATCAATTAAGTGAAAAAATTAGCTATTTACCTATTTACGAATCAGTAGTTTTTAAAGAGCGTTATTTAAATTCCTTTTCCAGCCATTACCAAGCCATTTTCAAACCAGAAGATGCGGTGAACGATATCCGTAGCCTTGAAAGATTGCTTTACACTAGCCACGAACAGTTGGATTTTCGCACAGATGTTACGGGAGAACAATCAACCTTGCTCCTCTACAGCAAGAAGCAATATAAGCTTTCTGAATTGATGCCCATATTGCAACATCTTTCTTTTACGGTAGTGGAAGAAAACTCCTTTGATTTCACTTTAGATTTTATTGAAATCTATGTTTACAGTTTTACTGTAACCCATGATTCCATTTTAGAGTATGAGGCAAAAGAATTTAAAAAGAACCTCCGTGATACTATGCTGGGGGTGCTTTCAAAAACAACCGAAGACGATCTTTTAAATGGATTGGTTTTTAAAGCAGGATTTTCTTTAAAAGAAATCAATCTTTTTATGCTCTATAGAAATTACTTTATGCAATTGGGCACTTCATCCACAAGACTTTCTATCAACAAGGTGCTTTTAGAAAATATCAATGTTGTCAAAATTTTGCGAGATTACTTTGGCGCAAAGTTCCAAGGAGAACAGCTTCTATCATTAGAAGAGATTGAAGAATGGGGAAAAAATGCTCTTCACGAGATCTTTCAAGTGGCAACCTTGGCCGAAGACATTATCAGCAAATCCTTTTTGAATCTAATGACAGCAACCATTAGAACCAATTATTTTATCCAAGGCAAAGGTGAAGGTTTAGCCATTAAAGTAAAAAGCGCCTTGGTAGAACATATGCCTCTCCCTCGGCCTCTTTTTGAGATCTACATCCACGCTGTTGGGGTGGAGGGCATACATCTTAGAAGTTCAAAAATTGCCAGAGGGGGCCTGCGTCATTCAGACCGCCAAGATGACTTTAGAACCGAGGTTTTAGGGCTGGTAAAAACCCAGAAAATGAAGAATGTGGTCATTGTTCCAGAAGGTTCCAAGGGTGGTTTTTACACCAAGAAAGAAACCACAACTCGCGCAGAGTTGATGGACGAGGGTAAAAAACAATATCAGGTTTATATTCGCAGTTTATTGAGCCTGACAGACAACATTATTGAAGGTCAGATTGTCACGCCGACGGGGCTTTTGGCTTACGATGAGCCAGACCCATATTTAGTTGTTGCCGCCGATAAAGGCACAGCACACCTTTCAGATACAGCCAATGCTATTAGTATGGAAAAGGGTTTCTGGCTCGGTGATGCTTTTGCCAGCGGCGGCGAACATGGCTATGATCATAAAGCCATGGGAATTACCGCAAAAGGCGCTTGGGAATGTGTGAAACTGCATTTTTTAGAAATGGGCACTGATATCCAAACCACTCCCTTTAGCGTTGTAGGCATTGGTGATATGGGTGGCGATGTCTTTGGTAATGGCATGCTTTTAAGCCCCTGCATCCAGCTAAAAGGTGCCTTTAATCACATTCATATTTTTATTGACCCCAACCCTGACCACGAAAAAACCTTCCCTGAACGGCAAAGGTTATTTACAACCCCTGGAAGCTCTTGGAGGGATTTTAATCCTGAATTAATCAGCCAAGGTGGAGGCGTTTTTGATCGTAGTGCAAAGTCTATTATCCTCAATGATGAGATCAAAGCTATGCTCAAGACCGACCAACATGAAGTAACAGGGGAAGAATTGATTCGCTTGGTTTTAAAGGCCCCAGTTGATCTCCTTTGGAATGGAGGTATCGGAACTTATATTAAAGCGGAACAAGAGACCAACCACCAAGTTGGCGACCCTTCCAATGACAATGTTCGGGTAAGCGCCAGTGAAATTCACGCAAGAGTAGTCGGTGAAGGTGGGAATTTAGGCCTGACCCAACGGGGTAGGGTGGAGTTCTGTGCGTTAGGTGGAAGAATCAACACTGATGCCATTGATAACTCTGGCGGAGTGGATTGCAGTGACCATGAGGTTAACTTAAAAATCATGCTCAAAGCCTTAGAAGATGCAGGCCACGTTGAGGGTTTTGAAGCAAGAAATGCAATCTTGAGAGAATTAGAAGAAGACGTGGGGGAGCTAGTTTTAGCTTCTAACAAAGCCCAAGGGATGACCCTTTCCATGGATGTTGCTCGCTCTAAAACCAACCTAGGCAGCATTATAGAATGGATAACTTACCTTTCTATGAATAAATATCTGGACCGCAGAACAGAAAGTTTTAGCCCCAATCAATTTATTGAAGAAATGGTCAAGCAGGGTATTGGTATCCCAAGGCCTGATCTAGCTATACTTTTGAGCTACACCAAGATGTTTGCTTACGGTGAGGTTTTAAAGGAAGACTACCTTGGTGAGGCTTACCTCCAGGATCTTTATTTAAGTTACTTCCCTGCGACTTTAAAGGCTAAATTTAACCTGCTAGAAGTGGAACACCGCTTAAAGCGAGAGATTGTTGGGACGATCTTAATGAATTACTGCATCAACCGAGCAGGGGTAACCCTCTTCGCCAAGGTTTTTTCCGTAATAAACTGTACCGCTGGTGATATTGTAGCCACCTACTTTTTGCTAGACCAAGCCCTGGAGTTGCAACCTCTCAGAGAGTCACTACTGGCTCGAAAATCCAACGGAGAGCTTGGCGAAACATACAAATTGCTGATTCATATTGAAGATCGTTTACAAGAAATGGTGGTTAAAATGCTCATCCGCAATAAAAATAATTCGAATCTATTAGGCCAGCTGGATCAAATCAAAACAACTTTGATTCAATTTGCAGAAATTCAAAAGAATAGCCTAAAAAAAGCAGACACCAAGGCCATCGAAAAGGGTATCAAACACATGGTTCAAGGGGACATTGACCCTGAGAACTTAAGTGCATTAACAAGGCTTGAACTCTTGCAAAATGCCATTGTTTTAATTGGTTTTGCAGGTGAGTTAAATCTAGAGTTAGAAGAAGCTTTTGTGATTGATAAGGCTATCAATGAGATGTTTTCTTTTGACCAGATGCAAGAGGTTTTATTTTTGTCCGCAGAAGAAAATAACTGGAGCCAAAAACATCGTTCTTTGCTTATCAATCAGCTTTCAAAATTAAAGCTAAAATTTGCAAACAGAATTCTGCAAGAACAAGGGGATGTACATCACCAGTTGAGTAGCTTTACTAAGCTCAAAGAAGAATCCTGCCGCCAGATTTGCCAAGACTTAAGGGTTTTTTTAGAAAACCAGACCGAGCATTTGAGCGCCTTGAGTGTGATCATAACCGAGCTTGAAACCCTAACTGAAAGCTAAAGGTAGAATGCTAGACACAAAAAGGTAAGAAGTGATTTCACAGGCTGACAAAGAAAAAATTAAAACCAAAGCAGTAGCTGAAATTGCAAGCTTGCAAGAGGCTATAATTAACTTAAAAAAAGTGATTCAACCTGTTAGCCCCGATGTTTCTATTGGTAGGCTAACGAGGTTAGAAGCTATTAATAGTAAAAATATGAATGAGGAGAATCTTAGGGCGGCTATCCAAAAGATCTCGTCCTTAGAAGCTGCAATTTCACGCATTGCCTATGCAGATTTTGGCCTTTGTGACACCTGTGATAAACCTATTCCATTAGGTAGGCTAATGCTCCTTCCTTTTGCGCTGACCTGCGTGAAATGCTTAGAGGGGCTAGAGGAAGACTAATTAGAGCTTAGAAGCTAAAAAGCTGCCCGATTTTTTAACGTAACCTTGAAACAAATCAGTAAATCCTTCTGGCACAGAAGCTGTTGTTGATTTTCGTTTTAAAATTTCAGACGACCATGCAGCTAAATTTGGGAACTGCGCTTTTATATCCAAGTCAATAGGGTCTTTTAAAATATCTAAGCGTAAAAAGAAGGGCGCAAAGTTAAAATCAACTAAGCTTGGTTCAGAGCCGTTAAAATATGGCCCCTTAGGGATAGATTCCAACTTTTCTAGTTGTCCTAAAAGCTCTTGTTTTTTTGCATCAAAATCTTCTTTGGTCGGTTGCATGACCATCTGAAACTGAGTCATAAACATCCCAGAGGCAAATTCGGTCCAAGCCCTATTTTTAGCCTTAACAACTAAATCAGCAGGGTGAAAAGAATGGGGGTAGGCTTCATCTAGGTATTCAACTATCACAGAAGATTCAAAAATAACTTCTTCGCCTATTTGTAAAACAGGAACCTTACCAAAGGGAGAAATGGCCAAGAACCAGTCCGGCTTATTTTTTAAATCAATGTAGGTGATATCAAAATCAATCTCTTTTTCTAAAAGTAGAATGACAGCCCGCTGCACAAAAGGGCAGATTTCAAAGGAGATCAATTTGGGTTTAATTGTGGTATTCATAGAGGACCTTGTATTGTGAAAGTATACACTTTACAAGGTTCAAAGAAAAGAAGACAAGGTCTTTTTAGAAATGGCTGTAGACTGCGATTCCCACAGAGGTGCCGTCAACTATGTAGTTGGCGCTGTAAGTGTCACTCGACTCAAGGTCGCGCCTTGTGCCCGTTACCTGATTCATCTCCATGCGGATACCTGTAGCGTCCATGGTATAGTCAAAACCCCAATTGAGCATGGTCACAGGAATGCTTGCAGCCGTAGCATCTGTTGAGGTAGTAGTTGCGCTATCAGCTGTAATGGTCATAGCTGAAGCCACAGTGTGGGTACCAAACCCTACACCTAAAAAGGGCTTCCAACCAGGTCTAGCGTGTTCCCTAAAAAAGGCCTTAAAGTCGACTGCTGTATAACTAGTCTGCTCGATGACGTTGATGGTGTTAGTTCCCACATACATATCCAGAGATTTTTCTAAAAAGCTGGAATAGGCAACACCTATTGAAAAGCGGCTGAGAAAAATCCGTTCGTAAAAGAAGGTTGTTCCAACCATGCTATCTGAGGCTGAATCGTTATAGCCAGATGATTTTTCTTTTAAAGTGTAGGTTCCGCCACTATGATTGTAATAGGTCGCACCCATCTTATTTTTTTTCTCTTTTATCTTTTCTTGGGCAGCTAGTGGCGCAAATCCCCAGAGGGAGAATGCCAGCAGGAGCAATCCAAGTTTCATGACTAATCTCATATCTTTTCCTTTTCTCTCTTTTCCATTTCTCTTAAAATCCGAACCGAACCCCAAAGCCATAAAAAATGCCTGAGAAATCCAGTGACTCTTTGTTATCGGTGGTTTCCACTAAAACTTTAGAAAAAACCCTATGGGCAGTTAAGTGAAAATCAAAAAGCCCAATAGGAACCCCAACCATAGCCATATATTGCCTTGCTTCTTTATTAGTGAAATCATAACTTTCGCAATCAGTTACGCCACAAGTAAAACTGGCATAGCCCCATCCTCCACCAACTAGAAAATTTACGTTTTTCGTCGAAAAATCAAAGAGAACATCGACCAAATCAAGGGCTAAAGTCGAACTGCTATCGTCCCAAGCTGTGGCATCTGCACTAAATATATCGATCTTATATTGCGTAACGCCGAAGGCTGGTAAGAAGGGAACTTTTGCATGAAAACTCTGCCCCGTAGGGCTGGAGCGGCCGTAGCGATCATAACTATAAAGCCCTTCCCCGCTAGATGAGAAAGAAAAACCTGAGGGCACAGTTGCTGAGGCCCAAAAGGCCGCATGGGCTTGGATTGGAACGATCAACCACAGAACCAGCAGCATTAAAATGCTCTTTTTTTTAAAAATTTGATTTACTTTCATAGCCACATTAATATTTTTTATACTAACTTCAATATCTTTCCACCCCTTAAACCAAGCTAGAAGCATGCCAAAATAGGCATCTAGGGGTTTTCTCCCTAAATCACACCCTAACCAAGTCTTGTCAAGACGGCCATCCTTAGCTATTTTAAATCTGTCAGCCTCAAGGAAATTTAACCATGACTACAGCTAAAACCTTTTCAAATCAGAATACTGCTCCACAGGTCTTAGGCAAAATGCTTGAAGACTGCACCTATCGCTTAAAGGTCAATAGTTTTGCTCAAAATAGCTTTTTCCTCATTTCTCTAGGGCCTGAATTACCCCCCTACATTTCTCTTGATAGCCAGAATTTTACTCTGTTCATTACTGAAATTGGTAGACTACTAATTAAAAATCTTCCCAATACAACAACTCTTATTCGAGCCGTAAAAAGACTAGGTCAAATCCAAAAATTAGAGCTTTCCTTTTCCACTGAGCCTTTACTGGTAAAAGAACAAACGCCCCAGGGGCTAAACCTTAAGACGCTATTTTTGGAACTAAGCAGCTCAGACCTTGTACAAAATTTAACGGAACGTCTCAACGCCCAAATTGAATTGGATCAGGCCTACAAAATCATCTCAGTGATTTTGCCTCTCGAAATTGCCCAAGGGGAAGCACTACCTTATTTTAACAGGTTTCATCACCAATTGGCACAAAAGTCTCTTTTAATTTTATCAGACCAACCCTATTTTATAAAATATATAGTTCAACATACAAAAAAATGGGGCCTACAGCCTTTTTACTATAGCAACTATGAGATGGAAAAGCTCAAATCACCTTCCCGTGATTTTGCCCTAGCCATTGCGGGGCCCGCTATTGACCCCTTGCAAGGTCTTGGGCTTATAAACCGATTTTTTACCCCGCCAAAGGAGTTGAAACCAATACAAATTGATTTTACTCAATCAACTGACCTAGAATCCAGACGCCTCAACTACCCCTTTACCGAGCAAGAACTTTTTACAGCCCTAATTGAGGCCACAGCATCACCGTTAGATGAGGTAAAAACCGAAGCAGTTAAAATTTTCAGTAGAGATTTAGGGGGAAAAAACCCCCTACGGATTATGGTGGTAGACGATAATAAATTAAATTTACAAGTGATGGACAAGATCTTAATGGGTTTTGGCTACAAGGCCAAGGCGCATGATAACCCCTTTGACGCCATTGAAAATTTGAAAACCGAGCATTTTGATCTTGTTTTTTTAGACATTCAAATGCCCAAGATGGATGGCTGTCAAGCGCTGCAAAAAGTAAAAAGACTCAAACTCCCCAAGGAACCGATTTTTGTGGCTCTAACTGCCAAGCCCAAAGATGAATTTGGAACCAGTTTTTTTAAGTTAGGATTTGACGACTTTTTCGCTAAGCCTATTATGCCTAAAGATTTAAAAATACTCTTGCAGAAATGGCAGCAGAGTATTTCTAAAAACAGGGAAGAAGACCCCTCAAAGACCCAAAATTCTCACCCTAAAGAAGACCCACTTTTAGTGGAAGATGTTGTAAAATCTCGCATAGATTTAGGCTGGGATTTCTTTCAGAATGCTGTTGAAGATTTGATATCTGATTTAGCTCGCTTATATACAGTTTTTAGGTTGCATTTAGATATCAACCAGTTTCAAACCATTGCAGAAAAGGCCCATTTTACAAAGGGAAGTTGCGCAAATTTAGGCTGTTACCGCCTAGAATTAGCATTAGAAAATGTGGTTCAAGCCTGCAATATCGAAGATGCTACTGGGTGCCAAGATGCCATTAGTCTATTGCCCGAGATCATTACCGACACCATTACCAGCTTACAACAACTTTTAACGTCACACCTCAAATGAACCAAAGTAAATTCCAAGTCATAGCCCTAGACCTAGAAGGAACACTAATTTGCAGCCAGCAGGGGATAACCCCTCGGCCAGGCCTGCGTGAATTTCTTGACTTTTGTTATCAAAACTTCCCTCGTGTGGTGGTCTATACACTGCTTTCCAAAACACACGCTGCTCAAGTTGCCCAATTTTTGGTGCAGGGTGAATATGCTCCTCCTGAATTTTGGTCAAAATTTGAGTATATATCAGGGCCTGGTCGATACAAAGATTTAGATCATATTTCAAGTTCCACAGCGGCTGAAGTTTTGTTGGTCGATGATACACCCTCAAATATTAAACCAGAGCAAAGAGAAAACTGGGTGCAAGCAAAATCTTTTTACTCTGAAGGATTAACCTCTGCTTTTGGAAAAGTAGAAACGTCACCAGACCAAGAGCTGGCTAGGATACAAGAAATTTTAAAACAAAAAATCACCCTTTAAACTACCTTTTTTCCTAAGGCTTAATCTGACAAAAAAGGGTGCAGAAAAAATATGTTGATGTTATAATTTGCTCATCAAGGGGAAATTTGAGCCTGCAACTGGTATAAATATTGTATTGCAAAGCTTAAAAATTCTTGAACTTTATTGTAACCGTTTGAAAAAGTAGTCTGAAATTATGCTGGATAGCATTACAAAATCATTGGATGGGTCTGGAAGTCAAAAGGCCGCTGAGGCCTTAGTGCAGAAAGGCCTACTAAGCCTCCAAGGTAAAATGTACCAGCAGGCAATGATTCAATTTCAAAATGCCTACAAAGAAAATGCTGTCTACACGGGCAAGGTTCTAAACACAGAATTCAATAACTACTACGGCAGTGGTGACTACGAAGGTGCCCTATCCCTTGGGTTAACACTAATTAAGGCCCGCCCTGACGACTACGAGTTGGCTAACATTCTAGGCAACTGCGCCAGAAAAGACGAAAATTTCAAACAAGCCAACAACCTTTACCGCCACGCTTTAAAGATCAAAAAAGGCTACCAATTTGCCTTTTATAACCTAGCAGCTTCCATGGGCAAGGTTGAAAAATACGATGATGAAGTTGTGCAAGCTATTAAAAAGTTTGGTAACATTGCAACTTTTATCTTACCTGACTTTACTGAAGATGCTGCCGTCCAAGCAAACTATGAAAAGCTGATCATCGAGTTTAAAGAACAAGAAAAAGAAACTAGAATCAAGGAACTGACAGAAACCTTAGAAAAGCTAGACCAAGAAGATAAAGTCTTGGAAATGCGTAAGGTTAAAGCTGACTTGAGACAAGCTGAAATCGGAAAAATCATTGCCAAAGAAGATGAAATCATTGAGCACTTTGAGCAGAATATTGAAAAGAAAAAAAATAGCGATGATGCAGATGAAATAAAGTTACTGCCCAACGCTCTTTTTGACATGGGCCTCTATTGTCTTTCGATCCGTGACGGGATGAAAGCCTATGAATGCTTTGATGAAGTACGAAATCTAAATGTAGAAATAGACTACCTTACCATGTGCTTAGCTCTAGCAAAAGCCCAACAAGGTGAGCTTGCCGATGCTTTGGAAGCCTTTACCAAGCTCCTTGGAATCGACGGCACAAATAGATATTTAAATATCAACATGGGCCTTCTCTACCGAGAAGAAGGCAACCGACTTTTAAGTTATAAATACCTCACAATTGGCGCTGCTCTTTTAGAAAAGTCAGAAGGCCTTTATAAACTTTCTGACTTGATTGATCTGGCTCAAGAATCGGCTGAAGCTGGAAATCATAAGCGTGCCTTAAATCTCTATGAGGTAATTGCTGAAGAAGTGACGACTGTGGCACCCTGGATTTCCATGGGTGATATCTATTTAAAAATGGATAAGTTAGAAG
Organism: SAR324 cluster bacterium; assembly: GCA_033791585.1. Classification (GTDB taxonomy): domain Bacteria; phylum SAR324; class SAR324; order XYD2-FULL-50-16; family XYD2-FULL-50-16; genus JASJGK01. The sequence continues at coordinate 19,003 of JASJGK010000090.1, forward strand.
AAGCTGCAATAAAATACAGAAAGGCTTTAACCGTTGAAGAACGCAACAAAGAAGCAACGGAAAAATTAAAAGAAATCCATGATATCTATTATGAGCGTGGGGAAGCCTTTTTTAGAGAAAGCAAATACAAAGCTTCTGCTGGTATTTTTGAAAAAGCTTTAGGCATTATGCGCATTGCTGATACCATTAAGCGTACTGCTGGTATTTATAAGATGCTTAGGGACTCAGCTCGTTATGAAGACCTAATGGAAGAGTATGAGTTGCTTTTAGAGAAAGAAAAAGAACTGGAGCAAGAAAAGCTAAGGCAAGGCTACATGGTCAAAGGCAAGGCTTATATGCAACGAAGACAATTCAATAAGGCCATTGAAAATTTTGAATTGGCCTTCCGCATGAAGTTGGATAAGGATGTTTTTATGTTCTTAGCCACCATGTATAAAAAATTAAATTACAAAGATGAAATGGAAGACCTGCTCAAGCGTTGGAATAAGATGGTAGAGTATGACGACCGAATGAAAAAATATAAAAAGCAAGAAGCAGCTGCAAGACGAAATTACGTTCCTGAGTAATGTTCGATAGCCAATTTAGGCTCCTATTTTAAAGGCCTTTGCCTAATTTAAAGTGTCTCAGCTTTAAAAATCCCTGCCGTTGCAAATACACCACCCCAGTAGCTGCCAAACTTAAAAATACCCAGTAACCAGCCAGCCCCCAAATCCCCCAGTCTACCTTGATATTTACCATCCAGTTTTGCGCCCAAGCACCATTCATTTTCAAGCTTGCTGCCCAAAATTTAGCCAATCCGTTGAGGAAGGAAAAGAGATAAAACTCTGCTGATCCCATCCCCACAAAGCTCCCTACGCCTGACAAACCACCAACCAAGAACCCAAAAATATTAAACACTAATACCAATAAAGCAAAGGGCAGAAAGACAAAGCTCATAAATAGGATATGAAATAAATTGCTCGGGATAGAAACCCAAGAAATTTCACCAAAAACCTTAAGAACCAAGCCCAAATTAAAGAAAAAAAGCCATGTACTTATAGCAAAGGCTGCCTGTAGCCTCCGAGCCATATTTTTCCAAGGATTCTGAGCGCCAGAAGGCAAGAGTGGCAGTATTAAAAAGATAGCAAACACAGATAAAAAACTCAGCTGAAACCCTAAACGGCTAATCAAAAGGGGCGCCCCAATCAGCATCAAACAGGCAATGGTCAAAAGGATAGACCAGAGCGGTTGCCACGGCAAAAAATGACGGATGACCACCCAGAAAAATAGCATTTCAAAAGACCGAATTGCGCTGATGGGTTCCCCTATAAGCTGAATATAAAAGTAGATCAAAACTAAGGCAATAGCGTCCTTTAAAAGAATCAACCGCCCCCGCTCTGTGGATTTTTTAAAAAAGAGAGCAAATTTACGAAAGACAAAGCTTATCCAAAGATACACCACTCCAATGTGCATCCCTGAAATGGCAAAAAGGTGGCTTACCCCCAATATGCCAATGGTCTTTTTTAGCTCTTTATCTAGACCACCTCGATCGGCCAAGGTTAAGGCCGTAAACAGCCCGGCTGCCTCGGGGCTAAGGTAAAAATTAGCTTTGTTTTTCAGGTAATAAAAGAGTGGGGATTTTTTTAAAAAGGCTGCTTGCCAAGATTGGTTGTAACTTTGTGAAAAAGCACTCAGTTCCCCACTAATATGATATGCCGACTGGGAAGTAATTTTAAAGTTCTTCACCTTAATTTTATCCCCACCTAAAAACCTGCCCCTAACCCCAAAATCCCCTTTGGTGACCAATCTAGCCGAGGCAAACTTATATTCATCTCCCCCACATTTTAAGGTAACTTGGATCAAATCTAACTGGTTGAACCTTTGAAAATTTGCCCTCTTAGTAAAGCCTGTAATGCTGCTTGGGGCCTTTAGACAAGACTCACTCAATTCTGCTGTGGGAACTAACCAAGGGAGGGATTGGAATGCGAAGTAAGCCAAAAATAGCACAGCAAAAAACCGAGTACTCTTGAAAACTACACCTACAAGAATCAATAAAAACTCAGAAGCGGTAAGCCACAAGTACCAATTGGGGGTATCTTTTAGATAGAGACATTGAAGCCCTAGAAAAAGGCTTAAAAAAACCAAAGGAGAAAAATAGGTTTTGTATCTCACGGAATACCCAGTTTACGTAGGTTTTAAAAAGCTTCTGCGACAGAGTAAAAAGGCGAAGTTTTCTAAGATGACCAAGGCATCTTTGGGGTTAGCTTTGAGGTTTAAGTCTTGTTGAGCCAAATAAACTAAGATATCTTCCAACTCAGTTCGCCTGTAGGTTCCAGCCAGCTTGATCAACTTCTCAGCCAAAAAGGGGTGCATTTTTAAGCGTGAGGCAATTTCTTTGATAGGTAGCCCCGATTCCATCATCCAGGCAGCCTTTACTAACTTTCTAAATTGCAAAGCAATCAGATTAAAAACCCCACTTGCCTCGTTTTTTTTCTCTTTGAGAATCTGCTCTAAGCTTTTCAGGCTTTGTTCCATATCCCGCTTTGCTAGGTGTTCCGACACCAAAAACAGACCAAAATGAACCGAGGGCGAAACCCACTTAAAGATCATTTCGGTGGTAATAGTTTGGCCCCCTGCGTGGATTTGTAGCTTCTGTAATTCCTGATTGAGCACCCCTAAATCATTTCCAGCAACCTCGACCATCAACGCAGCTTCACTTGGATAGATTTGGCAGCCTAGAGCCTTTGCCCTTTGCACAACCCAACCTGTTGGCTGGTAATCGTCGTAAGAAACCTCCCCTTTTATGCATCTCCCCTTAGAACTCAAAACCTTTTCTACAGCCTTGGGCAATTCTGCCAATTTTTTCACAAAAGCCGTGGCTAAAATACTCACGCCTGTCGGTGGCTCGGAAATGAGTTCTAGTATGTGAGCGACTAATTTACTGTGATTGGTTTTATTTTCAATCACAAGGCCTGGAATTTCATCAAAGGTCACTTTTGCTTTAAGCCTCCGATGGAAGAATTCTTCTATAGAGATCGCCTCAAATTCTTTTTCTTTTTGTTGGTGAATCCTTCTGTTAATCCAAGGAGCCTTTACCCCTATAAAAAACTTACCTGCCCCTAGAGGCTGAATCACTTCTACAAGTTGACTTGCTTTTACATGCTGGTGGCTGGGCCAAGGGCTTTTTAGACTATCTTGGTCCAACCAAGCTTCCACCCCGTCTAGCTCGGCTTTCACCAAGTTCAGATTACCCAGTTCTTTTTCTATGGATTCTGTCAGGGATTTTTGCTTGGGGATTTTTTCCAAACCCTTTAAAATGATCAAAAGTTCAGGGGAGAAAAAGGATACAGTTTCAGAAACCTGTATTAGATCTTTAATTTTGTCTTCTGCTTGCGCCCTGTCTAGCTTTACTACCTCAGCAATATCAAATATATAACAAGCATCTTCCAAAGGGGAATCCCCTAGAATCTTGTGCTTTTCAACACTAAGCCGACTATCCAAATCAAATTGTTGGTTCCCCCAGATGGTCACTAAAAGAGGCACAAAACTCCAAATAAATTGGTCACAGCAGACTAGACAGTGGGCCTAGTTTTCGACTACCCTTACAGAGTAAAAGAGATAAGGGAAGAGACATTACTATGATCGATAAAAATCTATTTCAGACCCAAGTTAAAATCGTCTATGATAAACTATTAGACGCTTTTGACGATATTGACCCAGACGACGCAGAGGCCGATTTAAGTTCCGAAAACATTAAAATCACCTTTGCTAATAGAACACAGTTCATCCTAAATCGCCAAGGGGCAGTCCACCAGTTATGGCTCGCCACTAAAAAAAGAGGCTATCACTTTAATTTTGATGAAGAACAAACTGCTTGGATCTGTGATCACTCGGGGGGAGAATTATTCTCCATGCTTTCAGAAGAGATTTCAGAACAAATGGGCGAAAGCTTCACCTTTTAGGAGTCTAAATTGAGTCTTTTTGATAACTCCAGCGGTGATTGGATAGACAGTAGATTTACAGAGGAGTCTCGACAGGCATTTTTAAAGCAATTTGAAAATTTTGACGAAGTTAAGCTGGAAAAGAGCTACCCTATCCCTCTGCGTTTTAAAGGGGAGTTTGACCTCCAAATCAAAAAGGCTATCCAGGTGGTTGCCAGCCAATGCTTTGATTTTGCGAAAGCTGCCGGCTATGAAGTTTGCCACTCTAACCCTGAAATCGAGATTTTTGGGCAAGCCGCTTGGGCCAAAACAGACGGCAAACAACCTAAAGACTTACCAGCGGCCACAATAACCCACGATTACCCTGCAATCATCCAAGTCATAGTCCCAGACCAAATTACAGGTAGCGAGGGGGTGATTAAAACGGTCCGTTTAATCTTGTCTAAGCTTTATGGCACTATCTTTTTTGAGGAGCATGTTCCCCAAAGGGCACCTTACCTACTGCTGCAAGAAGAGCTTACGGAAATCGAATTTGATATATTAGAAAAGATCCATCTGGTTCGGTTTTTAGAATTGACCAGTAGCAATCTGGACAGCGCCTACAAAGCGACGGCAGATAAATTAATGATCCGTGGCCCCCAAGCAAAAGAAGCTGGCAAGAGGGAACTTTATAAGGAGCTGCTAGATAAACCAGACAAACCTCACCCTCAATTTTCAGCTATTAGCGAGGCTTTTGATTCTACCTTAGGTCTTTTTCAAAAAGAGCCACTACAGTTTTTTCATAAAATTTTAGACCCAGTTTTTAGTCAAGTGGCCCTCAGTCGGTTTATCTTGCCCCATGAAATGGCGAATTTTGAAGCCCAAAAATCGGGGGAGATTTGGTCTGTCTTTCATGCCCTTGAAGAGCGGTTGCAACTGGCTGCCAACTGCATTGAAGACTTGAATGATTGTTATTCTTATTTAAAAGATACTCGGCCTGAGCTACTAAACCCAGAGATGCTGCAATCTTTAGGCACAACCCTTTCCCAAAGAATGAAGCAATTAACGACGAAGAAACTGGTGAAACTATTTTTATTTGAAGAGGCAACTTTAAGTAAAAAACAGCAACATAAACTAGCCCAGTTCCCTTTATTTTTATGGAAAAACAAACTGGTTAAAGTGGGGCCTGCTCCTGAAAAACAGGTAGAGTCTCTGCTTAAACAATACAGGGGTGCTATATTTCAGAAGGTTTTTGAACAGTGCTACCGAATGAAAAAAGCCATTAAGGAATGTCTAAATAACCCAACTAAATTCCAACTTACCGACACAAGGATTAAGACACTAGTTGCACTCATTGGCATTCGCCAAGCTGGAATTTTAGATATGCTTCATTCTGTAAGGGTTGGGAAGGCTCTCCAAGGTGTAGCCAAAATAGAGAAGGTGGATAAATCCAACAGCTTAAATCGCTTTGAAGAGGCTTGGAACTATTTTATCTCTTTTGCTCTTTTGCACCAATACTACCTTGCCGTGGATAAAAAGAAGAAAACCAACAAGGCAAAAGACTTTACCACGTTAATTAAGAACTATTTAGAAAAGGGTTTGGAACTTGAAGATTCCTACCCCATAGCCATGTTACTAGTGAAGCTCTATGAGCAAAACAATTTTAATCTCCTTGCCATGAGAGATCTAATCGAAAGCCCAAGCCAGACCTTGGATTTCTTTATTTTGAACCAACAGAAACTGGTTGAAGCAAGGGACATAAATGAACTCATTGAAAGCTTTACCATTAAGCTAAAAAACTGGCAGGTTGCAAGATACCAGCAAAAAGTCACTCCTGACGAAATCAAATCCATTCATAAAAGTACCGTATAAAATGATGAATAGAAAAGTTTGCATTCTAGGCGTAGGTTTCAAGGGGATGGTATTAGCCATGACCTTTGGGCAAAAACAAACCACCTGGGGATTTGATACCAATAGTACCAGAATAACTGAAATCAAAGAAGGCTTAGACCGCTACCACCAATTTTCCGAATCCGAAATTGAAGATTGCCACCTGATAGTTACGGACCAAGTTCATGAAGTGAAACATTGCGACTTTTATATCATTCATGTTCCTGCAGGCTTGAAAAGCGGCAACCAACCTGATCTTTCTATTTTAAAAAAGGCCTGTGCCGATGTGGGGAAAATGCTGACTGAAGGTGATATTGTCATCATAGAGCCCACCCTTTACCCCGGTGTTACAGAGGAAATCTGTTTACCTATACTAGAAGAAACCTCAGGCCTCATTGCGGAAATTGATTTTGGGATTGGTTACTCCCCTGAAAGAATGGGTATCACCGACCCGCTTCACGACTTGACGAGTATCCCTAAACTCGTCGCTTGCAACAACGAAGAACATCTAAAAATCATTGCAGATGTTTATGAAACGATTGTTCCAGCTGGGGTAATTGCCTCTACCAACATTAAAGTTACCGAAGCCGCAAAACTTTTTGAAAACATCCAAAAGGATGTAAACCTTGGTTTAGTCAACGAATTTGCCATGATTCTAGACAAAATCGAAATTGATTCCTTAGAAGTTTTAGACCTAGCCTACAGCAATAAAAATGTAACTCCCTTTAAGCCCGGCCTTGTTGGGGGGCACCATATAACAGTTAGCCCCTATTACCTTAGTTATTTGAGTGAAAAGTTAGGCCAACACCCGCAACTTTTTGCCGAAGGTCGGAGGTTAAATGATGCTATGCCTGGCTTTATAGCCAAAAAAGCCTTGCAACTGACCTCTCACCTTGGCCGTGGGATTTATGGCGAAGTAGCTACCATTTTAGGCCTAAGCTACAAAAAAAATATTGGGGATATGCGGGGTTCTAGAGTCATAGATTTGGCCCAAGAACTGGAAGACTTTGGTATGGATCTACAATTAATTGACCCCTTGACTGAAGCTAAAGACGTTTTTACCCACTTTGGAAAATCTTCCGTAGAAATGACACAAATCCAGCCTGCAAGCTTGGTAATCTTAAGCGTAGATCATGATGAATTCCAAGACCTCGGTGATGACTTTTGGGTGCAAATTCTCGAGAAAAAATCTGCTATTGTAGATTTAACAGGGACACTAGACTTAGAAATTTTTACCAAGCTGGGCCATTTGACTTGGAGATTTTAGTGAAGAGACAACTCCAAAACACAGACCCTATTTACTTTGACTGCCGCCAATATGGTGCCAGTGGTATCGGTACTTACATTGAAAACTTGGTTGGTCAATATAGCAGCATAGCCCAAGACCTCCCCATAGAGCTACTGGTTCGCAAAGAACACCTGAGCCATATTAAGAGCATCTCAAACTTTGAAGCCAAGGTTTACGATGACCCTATTTACTCAGTTCGTGAACAATTTAAATGGATTACCAAGATAGAATCTAAGGGTTTATTGCATGTCCCCCACTACAATGCACCTCTTTTTTACCCAGGGCAGTTGATCACTACGGTCCATGATATTTGTCACCTAGCACAAAAGCAGTTTTTCCCTGGTGTGATGAAACGCATCTACTCCAACCAGTTTTTGCAGCAGGTTTTAAAAAGATCAAACCACATCATCACAGATTCCCATTTCACCAAGAGTGAAATCATAAAATACTTTGGTACCCCTGATGAAAAAATTCATGTCATTTACCTTGGTGTGGACTCTATTTTTAAACCCCTACCCTATGAAATAACCCAAAAGGTATTGGATTTTCACGGTCTACCTAAAGAATACTTTTTATTTATTGGCAATATTAAGCCCCACAAAAACATTTTAGGGCTAATTACCAGTTACAAAATTGCCTTAGAACAAAACCCAAGTTTGCCTCCTTTGGTGATTTTAGGTCAGTTTAAAAACCTCATTACCGGTATTCCAAACTTAAAAGAAGTGATTAAAGACAAGGCCTTTCAAAATAATATCATCTTTACTGGTTACTTACCCACAAAGGATTTACCCGCAATTTATTCTAGGGCTATGCTCTTTTTGTTCCCTTCTTTTTACGAAGGTTTTGGCCTACCCCCTATTGAAGCAATGGCCTGCGGTGCACCTGTAATCACCTCCAACGTCAGCTCCATCCCAGAAGTGGTAGAAGATGCAGCTATCATGGTGGACCCTTACAACTCAGAAATGATTGCCGACCGCATTTTACATCTTGCCCAAGATACAGAAATGCAAGAGGACTATCGCCAGCGGGGCCTAAAGCATGTGGAAAAATTTTCTTGGGAAAAGTCGGCCATTGAGCATTTGACTATTTTTAAAATGGCCCAAGAGAATATCCCCTTCTCACCGACACTGCGAAAAGCAATACCCGTTAAAGGCAAAGCCAATATCTTATTTTTAGACCAGTTTGGTGACCGTATTGGTGGGGGCCAGGTAATCCTATTAGATATCTTAGAGAAGTTTAGGGACTCAGGCCTTTGGAACATCTTTATTTCTGTTCCCACAGAGGGAGCCTTCACAGATTTACTTACAGAAAAGGGCTTTGCTTACTGGTGTGTGCCCACCTGGGAGCCGAAAGATAAACAAAGTAATTTTAGTGAACTTTCTGGCTATCTTTTTAGCTCGGTAAAAAACACCCACTTGCTCAGTAAAAAAGTAAAAGAGAATCAGATCCACGCTGTTTATTGCAACGGTGGTCGTACCTTTTTATCAGGAAGCTTTTTATCCTTTATGTATCCCCTTGAAGTATTTTGGCATTTGCATTTGATTTTAGACAACCAGCAAAAGAAAGCTGTCACCACCTTTGGGCGCTTACCAGCGGTAAAGTCCATCATTGCCGTATCTAAAACCTTAATGCAGCCATATGCCCAAGATAAAATCAGTGAAAAAATCTATACTGTGGCCAACTGGGTTTCTCCAAAGTTATTTTTCTCGAAAAAGACCGCTAGGAAAAAGCAATTTGATGGAAGCTTAAAAATCGGCGTTGTGGGGTTAATTTGCCAAGCAAAGGGCCAGTGGACAATTTTAGATAGCTTGCTAAAAACCAAAGAGGTGCTGCCTTTTGAATTCCATTTTTTTGGGCGACCTTTGGAATCGGAAGGAAAGCAGTGGAAAAAATTTCTTAAAAATATTGCACTCCTCAACAAAAGAGGCTGGAACATTTGCCATGAAGGGTTTGAATCAGACCCCATGAAAATGTATAACAATATTGATATCTTAATCATTCCTTCTATCGTGCCCGAAGCCTTTGGTCTGACGGCTATTGAGGCCATGAATAGAGAAGTTATTGTAATTTCAAACAGATCTGGCGCTCTACTAGAAATCATCCATGACCAAGTCAATGGATTTTTGTATGATGTTTTTAAGCCCAAAGAACTGCCTGAGATCTTAAAAAATATCGCCAGCGGCAAGTATCCAATTGATGAAATTCGCCGTGAAGGAGTAAAGACTGTGGAAGAAAACTATCACCCCGACACTCAGCTATCCAAAATCCACGATTTGGTAAAGACTAGGGTATTACATTACCATCGGCTGGAGAATAACAAGGAAGAATCCATCTGAGCTATTGATAACCACCTCAGTTGCGGCAAACTTGTTGGAGATGCTTAAAGATTCCCCCATCTTAAAGGTAACATCTTCTAGGTCCCACTTTAATCCCTTGGAGGTCACAGACTTGACCTCTCCAAAAAGGGGCAGCAGGGAAATGCGTCTACCAATCCAGCCTTCCAAATACATTTGTTTTCGGCCACGAAAAACCACTTCTTTTTCACTGACTAGCTGGATTTTAACATCCATTAAGTCTGGATCAGCAAGCAGAGATAGGTGGTGGAGCTGGTGATCAATAGAGCCACCCATAGCGCCTAACACCGTAACTTTAGTAAAGCCTTGTTCTTTTAAAAAATAGAGAGCCTTTTGGCTATCTGTTTTGTCTTGGTCAGGGGCTTCGATCATTTCTACCAGAGAGAAAAACTCTTTGGTTTCATCAGTGATAGAATCAAAGTCGCCAATAATAGCACTGGGCACCAATTCTAAGTCTTTCAGCCAATTGGCGGCACCATCACAGGCTAAAGTATACTCTACCTTTTTTAAGTGCTTTTCAATTAAGGCCAATGGTGGTGGTGTTCCGTTGAGAAACAATACAGCTTTTTTTCCCATTTTTTTATAAATATTTGAGGAGTAATAATTGGCTCAAACCAATGAAAAAGCCAAGGACACCGCCTACAACTTCAATCATTTTAAACTCGGATTTGAGGATTGAAAAAAGGATATCTTCCAACTCGCTCACTTCAAAGGCTTCCACCTTTTCTCGAATCACCTGTTGGATATTAATTTGCTTGGCTAAGGCGACTGAGGCCCCTTCCATCACTTCAGGCAAAAAGGC
>JASJGK010000091.1:0-8795 GCA_033791585.1 SAR324 cluster bacterium
GTAACAGGTGTTTTAAAGTTAAAAGCCGTAGTAGCCTGATATATCAAAGAACATATCATTTTCATAGCCTCTAAATGCCAAGAAATCTGGGTCTTCTATGCGAGAATCTATTAAACTTTTTAATCGATAAAAGTAATCTAAATATTTTAAAATTTCTCTTTGCATATCTTCAACGAAGTCACCTGACATAATCACAAAAGTTAAATCAGAACTTGTGGCCCTGAGCAAATCGCTACTCATTTGCAGCACATAGTCTTTGTAAATTCCACTCAGCTCACCCTTTGCAACCTTAGCAACGTAGTGATTCAAAAGGCCATCTGCCCTTTCTAGTTCACGTTGTGCCCATGCCACCTGAGGTGCATTCCACTTAGAATGTTGCGCCTCATGGCCCCAAGTTGAGGGGTTAGGCGTACTAACAGGCAAGGCCTCAATATTTTTTAAATAATGAGAAGGAGTTGTCAGACCAATATGAACGGAGCTGCGGTAAAACTCCCGAAGTAATTCTTCTAAAAACCAAGGTCCTTCGTACCAATGGTGCCCAAATAATTCAGCATCATAACTACAGGTGATCAATGGCTCTGCGGTCAGGCCTTTACTTTTAGCTTCATCGGCCTTGTGCATTAACTTCTCATGGAAGTCTCTCGCCATTTCCTGGGCTTTCGCCTTTGCATTATCGGGGTTATAGGGGTGTTTTTCTTCACTGGTTTTGCTGGTGATCCGCTTTAAAGGCAGCCCCCAATGTCTGTGGTGATACTCCCTGAAATCGGGGTGACCTGCATAACCAATTTCAGCATCCCAAACCTGCACACGCCCCATACGACTACGACCAAAGGCCACCACAGGTTTAGAGCTAGCAAGAGTAGGGTTAAACTCTTCTGAACTCAAACCCTTTTCGCCACTCAATACGGCTTCCGCTTCCACAAAGTAGTAGTGAAGCCCTCGTTTATCCATCCAATCTTCTACACCTGGAAAACAACTATTTTCAGCAAGCCAAATTCCCTTGGGCTCACGTCCAAAAATTCGGTTGTGACTCATGGAGGCCATAGCCAATTGAGCGTCTAGGCTCTCTGTCATAGATTCAAGGTTAGCAGGCATCCCATGGGTTGCGGTACAGGTAGAAATTTCGATAAAACCTTCATTTTCTAAGGTTCTAAAACCTGCGATCATATCCTTACCAATCACATTGTGGTAAAAGTTCTCAATATCTAAAATATCATCGAGGTACTTTTCTGCAGCCCAAATGTAATCAGGGGATTCCATCTTGGACTTCATTAACGCAATCACACCTTGCGCATGTGTTTTAATGCGTAAAAGATAGCGGCTTAAGTAGTCCTTAAAGCGAGGGTGGCTGATCATATAGGCTACAGGTGGAGTAATGTCCAAACTCAGTTGGTAATCCACTCCGTCTTCTTTGAGTTTAAAGAGTAATTTTAGTATTCTAAGCCAGGAGTCAAAACAGTTCTTCAGCGCCCATTCCCCAGGTGGGTTGTGGACTTCTGAACCGTATTTATCTTGAATGGGCCAAGCTGTGGGTTTTAAAAAGGCCTCACGAAACTGCTCAGCACGAAAAAGATTGGGCGAATGCATGTGCAAATGCAGCATGACTTTCGCTTGGTTTTGGCTATCTTTACCATTTGCCTGGGTCACTTCCCTTTGACTTGGGTGATGCCAATGGGCCTGAAAGCCCCTAGGCCCCGCCATTTCACTTGAAGATTCCGTGATTGGCCTCGGGGTGACAATTCCTTTAGATATAGGCGTTAAAGCCAGTTCTGCATCACCTTTTCTAGCAACAATCTCAGCGGCAAAACACCTGTTTGGCTCAACGGTAATATAGAGATTTTGCCAGGGGGTAAAAAGTTGGTGAATATGGCATTCGAGGTCCGGCCTTCCTTTGCGGTCACCTAAAAATTCTTCATGAATCTTCAAGTAAAAACCTACTTCATTAAGTCCACATTTCCAGTGGTCTTCAATTATTTTTTCCACATCTGTTTGCTCTAAATCCCACCAAGCTAATAACTGCTTATCAGAAAAGGGCTTGAGTACCACCTTCGGCGGGTAATCATTCCTGTAGGTGCTATTGGTTTCAAAGGGGCTTTTTTTAATTTCTGGTTTATGCAAATCAAAAAAGACCCACTTGGCTTTTATTTCCTTTGTGGCAGGGCTTGGGAGGTAATCCCAACGAATCACGTGGGCAGGCTCCCTTTTGAATTCTTGCCAGTGGCCACTTTCTGTTTCCAACTCAAAAAAACCAACAACCTCAACAAAAGAACTTTCCCAGTCAACTAGGGGATGAGTTTCAAATAGATTTGTTTGGGCCAGCTCTAAATCAGTTGATTCTAAGCTCAGAATAGGGTTTGCCTGCTTGGCACTCAGTTCTCTCTCCAGAACCCTGTGCTTAAACAGTTCCCTGTGGGCGCTGGTCACTTGTAATTCTAGCTTGTAGGAGGTCACCTTTATTGGCTTTTTTATTTGGTGTTCATTTTTTAAAATTTGCTCAATAACCCCATCATCAATTTTAATGGCCACACCTGATTGCCTTATAAAGTGAGTCTCCTTACCCTCTTCCACAAATTGCCAGCCGCCAATAAGGGCCGATTTATCATTAAATTTTAATTTTTTCGCCTCATCCAGTAGCCACTGGTCCATGCCCCAAAATCGTGGCAACTCAGCCCGAACCCGAAAGAGACGCTCTGAGTGCACCGCAGGAGATAAAAAAGAAGTCCTTTTTGGTTCAGCCATGGAAAAGTCGAGGCTAAATGACTTTTTTGCTCGGTCTAAATTGGTAGTGACAGTAAAAAGATTCTCATCACAATAGTCTAAAGAGAAGCTTTCAGGCCTGCCAGAAATTAAGGCTAGAGGCTGCCCCCAAAAGTCAATGCTCTGTTGTGCTGTGCCATTAATGTTAAGCTGAAAGAAGTCTTCGTGGGCCTTATGTAATTTTTGGAGGTCAATGCCGCCCCAAACCAATTTGATAAAGGTGGAATGCTCAAAAAATACATCTACCTGAGGCGTTGATTCGAGCGTAGAGGCTACTTCCACCGCAGGGTGAGGGCCTACATAAAGATTAAAGTGATAGTCCTGCCCCTCTTTCAAATTAAGAAATATTGGGCCTTCTCCATTGGGCACAACCCATTCCGAGTTGATTAGAGCATTTTTGGGCTTCACCTCTAAAAGCAATCTCTCTTTACTAGTATCCACCTTGGGCAGCTTTTCAAAATTAAAGAAGACCTCTACAAAAGGACCGACTTTTTGTACTACGGTTAAACCGTTCAATTCTTTACTTTGTTTTGGCTGCATTGTTTGGTTGGAGTAAGAAGTTATAAAGTTTCCAAGTTCTTAAAAAGGGAAAGGTAATTACAAAGGTCAACAGTGCAAAGAGCACCTTACCTAGGCTTAAACTTAGGCTTACAGAAAGGCTCTGTTCACCGACAAAATTTGTTTTCAGGTCTATTTTTTTGAACTCAGGTGCAGCGTAGAGTAAGCCCGACAGTACCCCTGTTTGGTAGTAATCAAGTGACCCAATATCGCCTTTAACGCCCTTAAACTTAAACGACTTTACCAGTTTCGCTAATAATTTGATACATTTCTTTAAGATGATTTGAATCGTTTCTTTGCCCCAAATTTCTTTAATCAATTGCAGATTGAATTTTTTGAACGATTTTTTCTTTTTTTTCTTTTTTGTTTTGGTTTTTTTAGAGGATTTTTCCGCCTTTTCAACCAAGGGTTTTTTGGACTTTTTTTTTGCCCCCTGCAAGGTTATTCTATAACCTAAAAGCCTAAGATGAGGCTTTTCATCATACTCAAAAGCCAGACCAGGCCAGCTAACACGAAGTAAAAAAGGAAAGAGATCGCAGGAAATGAGTAGGGGCCAAGAGCATAAAAAAATCACGCCAAAGCCCAATATTAAAGAAATAATAAGAGCCCAGCTCATCCCTCAGATTCTTCAGAATTTTTAGGGTTAGGCTTCTTTTTGTTGGTGGCCCTTTCGAAAACACCCATAAAGCGCTCAAGAACATCAGGCACTTTAGACATGACATTTTCAATGGTGCCACTACTTAGACTTTGGATGGTTACTTCACCATTTTTGATCACAATAAAGGCTACAGGACTCAGTAAAACACCTCCGCCACCACCTTGGCCTTGCTTTTGCTGTTCGTTGCCACCGCCAACCCCAAAGCCAATTTTGACTGAGTTGACAGGAATCAAGGTCACCTCACCTACTTGGTAGGGGTCACCAAAAACCGTTTCTGCTTTAACTAAATTTTTTAGCTCAGGTAAAAAATCTGCAAAAATCCCAGAATCCTTTTCGTCCATAATACCCTTTAGATTATTTTGGGGTTATCTTAGCTATTTCTAGCAGTTTAGCAAAGGTGTTTTTTAGCCTTTAAAGCAGGGAAGTAATTAGAGGTATACCGATAAAGGTGCCCAGCATACTACCTACATTAGAAAGGACCACCACCATTAATATTTTAGTGATTTCATTTGAACGAAAGCCCTTAAAACTTGTGATATCTTGGCTGAGATTTTCAAAATCCTCTACCCTTGGTTTTCTAATCCAAGCTTCTGTCAAACCAGACACCCAGCCAGCGGCAATTGTAGGATTTAAACTGGTAATTGGAGCTGCAATGAATGCAACTAATATAGTAACAATATGGCCGCCCGCAATAGCAGCGCCGAGGGCAGCTAATACGCCATTAGCCAAGACCCAGCGCTTCATCATCTCCATGCTTACACTGGAATCCATGTAGGTAAAGCCATAGCCTATCACACCGATCATCCCTAGAGGCAAGGCCCACTTTAAAATGGAGCCTATCATTGAGGGGGGGGGGACAATAGAAATTGCATCTAAGTCAGTTTCACCGTGGATGTATTTTTTTATCCCAGCCATATGGCCTGCGCCAACAACCGCTATAATCTTTTTGCCTGGTGCTTCTTTAATTTTTTGGGCTAAATATTTATCTCGCTCGTCAATTAAAACCTCTTTAATTTCAGGTAGCTCTTTACCCATTTCTTCAATGGCCTCAGTGAGCATATCCTTTTCTTTTAGGCTTTCAATAGTCTCTTCTGAAATCTCTTCTTCGTCACCCAATCCACTGACTAATAACTGACTCAAGAGTTTTAATTTTTTGAAAAAGCTTAAGGAGCCCCACGCTCTTTTTAATGTGACAGAAACTTCACGGTCGGCAAGGTGGATTTGACAACCAAACTCTTCACCTTTTTTCAAAGCCATGATCATTTCTGACCCAGGTTTAACGCCAATTTTATCGCCCATACGTTTCTGAAAGGAACTTAAGATAAGATTAGCCATCAAAAGAGGTGCTTTGCCTTCCCTTACCACCTTAACGATATCCATGTTTTTCCACTGGTCTTCGTTATTGATTGATTCATACCTAACGCTGCATAATTCAACAGCAACACAGTCGGGCCTTTCACGCTCAATTACCTCTGCAACCTCATCTGTACTAGCTTGGGAGATGTGAGCAGTACCGATTAAGGTAATCTCTTTATCTGCGACCTGTATCTTTTCTATCATAATTCCTTTATGTCTAAGCTCCCAACATTAAACCAAGGTTTAGCAATTCACAAGCAAAAAGCCTTAAAAGTTAATCTTAATCATTGACAAAATACTGCCGTGTCGTTCAAAAATAGGAATTCAAGTTTAAAAATATAGAGGACGAATGAAAAGAACGTTTCAACCAAATACTCGAAAGAGAAAAATGACTCACGGTTTTCGCAAGAGAATGTCAACTGTTGGTGGCCGCAGAGTTATCAAAGCTAGACGTAAGAAAGGCAGAACTAAGCTGAGTGCATAAATACTCCTTTGGAAAAGTTCATAGGCTCTCCCATAAATCAGCGATTACCAAGCTCTTTGAGCAAGGTAGTTTCTGGCGGAAGGGGGCCTATAAATTTAAGTATGTACATAAAGAGGATGGGCAACCTGAGTTGCTTATCTCCATTTCAAAAAGGGTAGGAAACTCACCCCGGCGTAACCAGCTAAAAAGGCTTATCAGGGAAGCAGTCCGCTCAAATGATAAATTTAAAGGCCTAAAGTTTCAATTTGCGATTTTTATAACAAATCGCTTAGAACAACCTCCCAGCTTGACAAAGCTACAAGAGATTATCACTGAGTTTTTTGATCATCTATATGAAAACACAAATCAGTAAGCTACTTAGTTACCCTTTATTGGGATTGATTTGGGTTTATCGAAATGCCATCAGCCCTCTCTTACCCCCTAGTTGCAATTATCAACCTACTTGCTCAGAATACACTGCCCAATCCATTGAAAAACATGGACCTTTTTGGGGAGCTCTTTTGGGCTTAAGAAGAATTTTCTCATGTCATCCCTTTAAGCATGGTGGCTATGACCCCGTGCCTGAAACAATTGGATGGCTAAAACTTTGGAAGAAAAATGGATAGAAATTTTATCTTAGCCTTTTTGCTCTCAAGCTTTGTGATCTTTTTTTACTATGGTGTATTTCCACCTGACCCAGTAAAAAAACCTGCTAAAGCTATTGTAAAAAATATAGACGCTTCTAGCGACGTACAAAACACAAAGACCGAAGCTACCCAGACTAAAGAAGCAACGTTACAAAACCCTAGCCCAATCACAGTCGAAACAATCGCCACACCAGTTGTGACCATTGAAACCCCACTGTATAGCTTAACCATTGACACCCTAGAAGGTGTGGCCAAAAGCTTTTACTTGAAAAAGTACCACTATGCTGGGCCAGATCACATTAATGCAAAAGATTGGGTCAAATCAATCTTTAGTGGTGACCTACCTACAAAACATGGCATTGACCCAAATCGCTTAGTTAATATGATTGGCGATGTTGCCCCAGGCTTAGCTCCTTGGCAAATCAACCTGAAAAAAGATTCTACTGAGCCCATTAGCTACCAGGCTAGCCAAAGCTCACTCAATGTGGAAAGCGGTGCACGGAGCTTGACTCTGATTGGCACAACCAAATCAGGCATGATAATCCAAAAAGAGTTGATTTTTCATTCTGATAGTTATGTTGTTGAGATGGAAGTATTTATCACCAATAAGAGCGGCACTACCCAGATCATTGAGCCCAAAATACATTTTGGCGCTGGCAACGAAATGGTTAAAACAGAATCTTACCCTCACCCAAAAGAAGCCGCTTGGTCTTTTGAAGGTGCTACGGAATGGGTAGATGCTGGCGACCTAGAAGACCCTTTAGAAATACCTATTCCAAAGTGGGCAGCCGTTACCTCAGCTTATTTTGTGCAAGGCGTAATGTCTAAAGGCGAGCAAGAATTCAAACTAGCTATCACACCTGTTGCCTCTACTTTTAGAGGGGATGAGACTTTAGTACCTCATCTATACTACGCTGATGCCACAAGAGAATTACAAAATGGCTCAAACTATAACAGAAACTTTAAAGTCTACATGGGTCCAAAGCAAACAGCGGAACTAGAAAAGATGGATATGAGTTTTCCAGCCGCTATCTATATCGGCTGGCTAGAAATTATCGGCCATCCTATTTTGGCTCTCTTGCGTTGGTTACAGTCCCTTGTTCATAACTGGGGCATTGCTATTATCATCCTAACTATTTTAGTTCGTTCAGCTATGTTTCCTTTGGCTTTTAAGGGTATGAAGGGCATGAAGAAAATGGCGCAGTTGAACCCTCGAATGAAGCAGATCAAAGATAAATATAAGAACAACAAAGAAAAGTTGAACTTAGAGATTATGAATCTTTATAAGAAGAACAACATCAACCCTATGGCTGGTTGTCTGCCTCTTCTCTTGCAAGTTCCAATTTTTATCGCTTTGTATCAGGCTCTATTGCCGGCTATTGAGCTACGCCACCAAAGCTTTTTCTTTTGGGTGGATAACCTTTCGGCCAGTGACCATACTTTAGTTCTACCTGTCTTGATGGGTATCAGTATGTATGTTCAGCAGCACCTAACACCTCAGCCAAACATGGAACCCATGCAGGCTAAGATGATGAAGTGGATGCCTGTTATGTTAATTTTCTTCTTCTTGGATATGCCCATGGGATTGGTGCTTTACTGGGTTGCCAGTAACGTCTTTACCATCTTCCAGCAGTTGATTTTCAACCGAGTTCAAATCGACGAGATTCAGCATTAGATAGTGCTTAAGCAGATTAAAAAGGGGCTTCAAGGCTCCTTTTTTTTTGCTTAAAATTTCTGGTGATTTTATCGATTTAACGGCTTGGGTTTTAGCCACTGCATCATACTGGCAACTTCCTTTCGCTCTCCAAAAATGCACTATAGCCCCACAGATATCCTTGGGTTCTAGCATTGATGCAGATAACAAGAACGAACATTAGATGATCGCTGAGTGAGCTATAAAGGAGCTTTAAGGCCTCTATAGTTCAGACCCTACACCAGACCCTATATAAAAATAACTTGATAGCTGCTCCAGCAGTTTAAACAAACAGAATATTTCAGGTAAGTTGCTGACTTTAAACTTTCCTGTGATTCCCTTTGAAAAAGCTAATTCTTTTGGACACATTGCTAAAAAAACTACAGCATAGCACTTTAGATATATTCTCTTTCAATCCTAAAAGATGAAGCAAAATAAAGAAAATATAACAAATTACCCCACAGAGTTAAAGATTAACATTTAAAATGGGGAGGTGGATGTGGTGCTGGTGCCCACCCCGGTCTTCAAAACCGCGAGAAGGACTTGAGAAAGCCCTTGGTAGGTTCGATTCCTACGCGCTTCCGCCAAATGCTAAAGCAGTATTTACGCTAAACTGGGTTTTCACCCAAATTCCATAAGCCTTTAACCATGGGCATCTAGAGC
>JASJGK010000092.1:0-2918 GCA_033791585.1 SAR324 cluster bacterium
GGTTATCCAAGAGTCAAGAAGTCACCATGACCATGATGATGAATCCAACCCTTTAGAAGCTACCATAAGCCGTACCCATAGCTTGATGGACCATCTTTTTTGGCAGTTAGAAATTTCAAAACTCACAGAATTAGAAACAGAGATAGGCGAACACATCATTGGTAATTTTGACGATGACGGTTATCTTTCTACCAGTTTGCGAGATTTGATTGCCACGACCCCTCTCTTAAAAAAGCAGATCGCCCAAGCCCTAGAAGAAGGTTCTATTCTACCTTTTTACCCCGAAAGTGGAAACGACGCTTTTGACTTCCACCATGAGATGACCAAAAAGGTGGAAAAAAAGCATAAGGGCAAAAAGAAGGCTCCTATCATGAATGATGATGAGGAATTCCAAGAGGTCCATTCAACGGAAGATGTTACCGATGAAGACTGCGCAATTTTAGAACGCATGTTGCAGGTGATCCAAAATTTTGACCCACCCGGTGTAGGTGCCAGAAGCTTACAAGAGTGTTTAGAAAACCAATTGATCTATCTTAAAATGGGTGACTCTTTAGCTTTTAAAATCATCCAAGAGAACATGCACCTTTTAGAACAAAAGGATTTAAAACGCATTGCCAGAAACTATAAGGTTGATATTTCAGAGGTTGTAAATGCCTACCACCTGATCACAGAATTAGAACCTAAGCCAGGGAGACCCTTTGGTCGTGAAGTGACCCAGTATGTTATTCCTGATGTCTACATCTACAAACGTGGAGCTGAGTATATCGTTAACATGAACCAAGATTCCATCCCCCGCTTACGAATCAACCCCTATTACCAAGAGTTGATCCAAAAAGAGATGGAAAAGAAAAAGGACGCTAAGGCCGAGGTAAAAGTAGAAAATAAAAAAGATGAAGAGCAGGATATGACCACTCTTTACATCCAGGAAAAAATTAAGTCCGGCGATTGGTTGATGAAGTCCATTGAGCAGAGACAAAAAACCATCTTTCGTGTTTCTAAGTCCATTTTAAAATACCAATATGAGTTTTTTGAAAAGGGCATTGATTACTTAAAACCATTGGTTTTGAAGGATGTTGCTGACGATATTGAAGTTCATGAATCCACTGTTAGCCGTATCACGACCAACAAATACATGCACACGCCCCAAGGGATTTTCGAGCTAAAATACTTTTTCACCAGTGGTATTGACCAGGGTGATGGTGATGTTGTCAGTAGTAAAAAGATTAAGGACTACATCAAAAAGATGATCGACTCTGAAGATAAGATGAAACCCTTTACTGACCTACAAATTAAAAATGAACTCTTAGAAAATGCTAAAATTAAGGTTGCCCGTAGAACTGTTGCCAAGTACCGAGAAGCCATGAACATTCTACCTTCTAACAAACGGAAGCAACTTTTTTAGTCACATTAACAGAAAAACCTTGAAAAGCAGTCCTTTGCAGGCTATTAAATTAAGTAGATTGTAAATTCTTATTTATATTGGCATTAATGACCCCACATTTAGAAAAAATCATAGGTTTTGCTCATCGTTTGGATTTGGAGATTATCCAAACAAACGGAGCCGATGAACTCATTGTAGTTAATGCAGAAGAAAAGGGTGTTTTCCATTTGATATTAGATTGTGAAGACCCTATTTTAGTCATGGAACAATTAATCTACGATGTAAAAAAGCCAAGCCTTGAGCACTTTACAAGGCTATTGCAGATGAACCGCAGCTTAGTACACGGGGCATTTATTTTAGATGAGAAAGGCGAGCGAGTGATTTTTCGCGATACCCTACAGATTGAAAATTTAGACTTTAATGAATTCGAAGGAACCATCAACGCTTTAACACTGGGCCTTGCTGAATTTTCCACCGAGCTCATGCGACTCAACAATTAAATTAAGTAACAACAAGTAAAGTTATGGCAGGATTATTTCAACGACTTTTTTCACTAGGAAGCGCCGAGGCAAACAGCCTTGTTGACCAGCTAGAAGACCCCGTAAAGATGACGGAACAAGGTATTAGAGACCTTAAAGGTGATTTAGGGAAATCAAAAGAGTCTTTCGCCATTGTAAAAAAAGAGTCCTTGAACCTGCAAAAAGAAATTGAGAAAGCAAGGGCAGAAGCTGTTGAGTGGGAAAATAAGGCCAAGCTATTGGTAAAAAGAGCCCAAGATGCACCAGAAACGGCTGCACAAAATGAAAAACTGGCAATGGAATCTCTAAAACGCAGAGATGAAGCCAAGAAAAAGATGGCTGACTTCATGGCAAGCCATGAGCAGCAAAGTAAAAATATTGGCAAGCTTGAGCAGGATATAGGTAAATTGCAGGGTCTCATTGAAAAATATGAAAATGAGCTAAAAACCCTAAAGGCAAGATCAACCACAGCCAAAGCAACAGAAAAAATCAACCGCCAGTTGGCTCAAGTTGACTCAGGGGGAACTTTGGAAATGCTGGAACGAGCAAGGCAAAAGGTACAAGACCAAGAAAGCTTGAGTGAAGCTTACGGCGAAACCGCCAAAATTGGTCTGAGTTTGGAAGAAGAAATCCAGGGAGCTTTAGCCAGCTCAACAGACGATTCAAGTTATCAAAAAGAATTGGATATGTTAAAAGGTGGAGAGCAGATTGAAGACCAAAGCCCCCACCTAAAAGAATTAGAGGCTTTAAAGGCCCAAATAGGTAAATCTTAAATCATTTCGGAGGAAAAAATGAAAATTAAAAAATCTCAACTTATTGAGCAATTAGTAAAGCAAATGGATGATTTTGCAGATGAAACTAACAACAAGCAAAAAACAGAAGTTGCTCGTGAAACGGTAAATTTATTTTTTACATCCATCAAGGATGCTGTAAAAAATGGTGACCGAGTTGAAATTCGTGGCTTTGGGTCTTTTGGTGTAAAGAAGTACGATTCTTATGTTGGTCGCAACCCAAAAACG
>JASJGK010000093.1:0-8598 GCA_033791585.1 SAR324 cluster bacterium
ATGACTCTATTAAATCATGGGGCGGACCCAAATGACGAGAGCTTCGCTACTCCTCTTTTTCCCTACATCAGCAACCCTGATTTATTCAAAGGCGAAATTGATGGAGCTGCAATTTGGGATGCTCAGGTAAAAAACATTGAGCAAGATCAACTTCCTCCCCTTGCCCTTGCCTTAAAAAATAATCACTCAGAAGTAGCCCAGTTGCTGATTGAAAAAGGCGCAGAAAGGAACTGAACCCAGAACTCATCCATGCTTTATACAAGCTGTAATGACCTTATAACAAGGCATTAACTTTAATTTCAACCAAAGGTAGGTATGTCAAACATTTGTGACTTTCTTCTTCTTATCGGCTCAGGTCATCATTACGACACCACTGGGCTAAACCTGCACGCTACCATCGGGCTGCACCGTAAAAAAGGGGGATGGCTATTTATGGGAGAAACCCAGACCTATTGGTTTAACCACTCTGAACCTGATTTCGAGAATGCCCTCTTGATGGCAAGCCTTTTGGAAATAGCTCCTAAAGCAAGTGATATGGTTCAAATGAAAAGCTTACAAGAAAAAGCCACCCACTACTTTAAGTCGCCCTATCAGGAATTACTTCATCCCTCTGATGAGGACACGATTTTGCCTGCAGATTTGTTGTCTCTAAAGGCTTTAAATAAAAAGGCTCTAAGTGAAATGAATGTTAAATTTGTTGCTATTGACATGCAACATCGCCAATCGGATGAGGCCAATCCCTCAAAGACCCTGTTTTTAGAAACCCTGGAGGCATATCAAATCAAAGCCTTTGAGTATCATCAATCGGTCGTCGTAAAGGGATTCGACTCTTTTTCCAAGAAATCCTTTGAAAGAGGGTTAAATTCCTAAGTCCGAGGTCTCATATGGCAAAGGTGCACCATCTGATTAGCTTTCTCGGATCTCTTGGATTCAAAAATCGAGCTGTTCAGAGTAGCTATGGTAAATCTAAAACTGCTAACCATTAAAATTTATTTTAATACCAAAAAGGCCCCACCTGAATATTAGACTCTCATAATCGCCCTATATCAAACCAAAGTACCTGCTTATGAACGAAACCCAATTTATGCAAACCCTAGATTGCATAAGAATCCGAAAGAGCAAAAAAGTTACCCTAAAGCATTTGCAAAGCAAATTGGATAATCTAAGGCCTGAGATTAACTCTGGTGACAGGCTTATCGATTATCTGAGAACTTCTTGGTATTGCATAGGAAGCATTGCAGTATGTTTAAATGTTTTGGAACAATACAAGAATCTGAGTAAAAACTGTTCACAGGCAATTATTGAGTTCGTGGCCTTTGATCTCAATGAATTTGATAAGGCTAATGAGCTTCTACGTGAGCTATATCCTCACGGAACTCACCACTGGTTTTCAGAGGTATACTTGAAATTGGGGAGAAAAGAAGAGGCTTTTCGTTGCTTCCTGAAAACCAAACAAGAAGCAGAGGACGAAATTGACTACATTCTATTAGCTGAAACAGCCTGGGATTTGAACAAGTATAAGGAGGCTAATACTTTACTTTGGGAGGCCTTCAACAAATGCGAGTATGATTCCCATTGGCTTTACTTACAACCACTAGGTCGGGAAAAAGATTTTTGGTACCAAAAATCTTTGATACAAGCGGCATTTGATAAATGTTTAAAAAATAAGAGCAGTTTAGAGTATTACTACCCTTTAATTGAATATGCTTTTTCTTATTTTAAAAATGAAAAACTAGGCAGGGAGCTAGTAACCGAAAGCTTGAGCCTGAAGGGTACTGCATCAGGATTTATATGCCTATTTGATAAAGTTGCGCAGTTTGAACCAAATGCCAAGATTTTAAGGCAGATTATAAAACTAGCCTTGGTGCAGATTGGGCCTTTAAACAGTGGGAACCTAGAAAAGGACCTTACAGGATGTGATTTCACAAGCAATCAAAATAGCCTCACAAGAGTCGGCCTGAAAGTAATTGAA
This sequence comes from SAR324 cluster bacterium, assembly GCA_033791585.1. Lineage (GTDB taxonomy): Bacteria > SAR324 > SAR324 > XYD2-FULL-50-16 > XYD2-FULL-50-16 > JASJGK01. Next base: position 1,973 of record JASJGK010000093.1, read on the forward strand.
GGCCTAAAGGACTATAGTTTGAGTGAGGAACTAAGAAATAAGGGGGCAGAAATCCCTTCTGCTGATCAAATCCAAGCCTTACTAAATTTAAAGTCTAAAGATTCCAGGCTGCTGGTTGATAATCCCAGAACACTTGAATGGTATAGCCTTGAAAAAGTAATAGCAGTTAATTGCTCCCACGCTGCTAGGGCATCACAGGGTTATCAATTAACTACGGACTTACTAGGTGAAGATTCAGCAGTCCTACCCTTTGCCAACCTGAGGAAAAATTTCAACGTACGCTTTTACTTAAATGAGTTTGAAAATTTGCCGCAAATTTTAGCCTCAGGCGAACCAATGCTGCTCACCTGTATAGCATCTATGTTCGACCCTAATAATGAAGTTGTTTGTGTTGATGCATCTCCTTTATAACACAGCCTTGTTGAATTTCTTCTAATTTTCTACAAGCCCTTGCTCGGCTTTTAATCTGCCCACAACAGGCGTAAACTCAAGTTTTAGGGCAGGAAACATAGATTACCGTTGATAGGCTTATAGTAAGCCTTTTGCGGAACTTGATTTCAACTAGTATGTGTAATCTGAAAACAAAGATACTCAGTGGGTACTTGTCAGAATCAAAAGACCCTGTTTGGCTTGGTTGCATTATTGTACATCGTCAGACCTGGCTTTTCCAACAGTCTGGTCTGACACGGAACAACTGAATGGAGCCCTATTAAATATTTATGGATATTGTCCCTTTGTATCATCAAACGACATTAAACGTCTTCATTCTCAAGTATAATTAAAACTTAAACAAAAATACCTGAAATAAATGAGCGCATATCTTCAAATGACTGATTTTTAGTTTATAGGATTCAAAAATGACCATGCAGACGCCAGAATTACTATTTTATCAAGAAAAAACATATCCTCTTCTTGTTTTTCCATTAGTGTTTTTAGAAAAACAGTGGCCAAAGCAAGCAAGGAGTATCCTCAAAAATTCCTTGGTAAATGATTTTTTTTGTTCAACCAGAGTCACTACAAATTGCTACAGAGGTTATAAAGGGATCTGGGAAATACAAAAAAAACATTTATATTTAAGAACTATTCTTGATCCTACAGACATAAATGTGCCTCACACTGAAATTAGTAATATCTATGATCGAGGAGAAGAAAATGTCCCTCCTGAAAAAAATCTTCAAAAAGTAACTATGACAAACTTTATAAAGGATTTTAGAGTTACACATTGCTACTGGTTTACCGGGTTTTTAATTTGTGGGTTAGGTGACTACTCAGCCCGATCCACAATATTGCCATCATTTGAAAAATACATGATTATACCGATTATTCGAGGGACTGTTGGGATTTCTTTTCAGGTTGATAAAGAGGAAGTTTCTTTATATGAATCAAGTAATAAGGAAGCGTTGATTCACTTATTTGTTGATCCTATGTTTTGTGGTGATGAGTAATCTACAAGGAAATTTGATGATCTCATCAAAAAAAGCTCTTCGACGCTTGTCTGTGGATCGTGAGGTTACCTCGATTTGATGGAGTCCTGCTATGATGCAATCTTTCTTTTTGACTAAATCAATCTAGACCTGCCTGCTATTCGTGCTCGGTTTGTTTACGGCACCAGTTCTCTGTTCGACTTGGGTGGATGCGAATACTTTTCTTTCATAAGGTTGACGACCAAGAAATTCAGTTAGCTCGCAACTCATTAACTTAGATAGAAAATCTCCGACAGCTTCACGAACATCGAACCTCATTGCCTCTAAAAAGCTTTCTGGATTGCTGATCTTCTTGATCAGTTCTTTCATCTCCGGTACGCTAATTTCTAGTTTCATGCGTATTTCTCCTTTTTGGTTGATGTTGCAATCAAACCTTAGGGGAGGAATGCCTTTTTTTCTACCTCAGATCAATTTCACACAATTAAGTTTACATTACCTAATCGCCTTCTTCCCCAACGCAAATTACTAGAAAGTTGGCAATTTTAGAGATCAGTTTAGATTTATCTTCGACGGCTTGTTGCGTACAAAAAGACCATACGTGATTATTAAAAACCGTAGACGGAAAGCCTACGGTAGTTTTTGTCGTTTTAAGACGTTTTTGTTTGATCAATAATCTCCTTTACCTCATAGGTGTACTCCTCAGTTCCACCTTTCAGGGGGTCAACACGTGTTAGCTCGGTACCAAGTTTGATTTCTCTGCCAAGGATAGGGAACTGAATTGGGGATATGAGTTCATCAGCTTCTGAGGCATCCTCAAACTCAAACCATGGTCCCAAGTGAAGCTTGTTTTCAACGCAAAGGAATGGGTATTTTTCTTCATCATCAATGTAGTATCCAAAGATATGGGAATCTTTAACTTTGTTTTCTTCATCCAAAACCACATCAAAAATAATCTTATCATTTTCATCTTCTAGCCAGTGGGCTACAACTCTTACTGCTTTCATCTTTAACTCTCGCTAAGTTTATTTAAAAAGAACTAATTTCTTTTTATACATTGAGTTTAGCACCAGTGTTCGTCATAATATGTCTAACACCAGAAAATAAACCCTCAATGATATAAGTCAGATGGCAGATTCAACTTTAAGGCAGTGGACTATTTTAAAGGTTATCCCTAGGGAACCTAGAAGTATAACCATTGAGGAGCTAAAAACGCTCCTTGATCAACGGGGAATTGAGGCTTCCAGTAGGACTATTCATAGAGACCTGACCCAGCTTTCCTTAATTTTTCCATTCACTTCAAAAGATAAAAAAGGAAAAGCAAGCAAATGGTTTTGGCCCATTGATATGGGGGTTTTTGATTTACCAGGGATGGAACTAGAAACAGCATTTGCCTTTTCTATGGCAGAGAGCTTTTTGACGCAAACTATCCCATCAGGGTTAAGTGGTCAGCTACAGCCTTATTTTAAGCACGCTAGAAATTTGATGAATCAAGAAATACTTGGTGGCTTAAAGAATTGGGATAAGAAAGTTAGGTTTCTACCTAAGGGCCAACAATTTTTAATGCCAGAGATTAAACCACAGGTAAAGGATAGGGTTTTTGAATCTTTGATGAAGGAAAAGAAGCTTCGCATTCGTTATAAGAGGCCTTGGCAAAAGGAAGGAGAAGAAAGGGTTGTATCCCCCGTTGGTTTGGTTTTCCGCAATGAAATAACTTACTTGGTAGCAACCTACAAAAAAGAAGACAACCCAATTCAACTTGTCTTAAGTCGTATTGAGGAAGCTGAAGTTTTACCAGAAATAGTTAAGCACCCAAAGGGAGTAGACTTAGATTCATACCTAGAAAGTGGAGAGTTCAGCTACCCCACAAATAAAGGCAAAACGATCAGGCTAAAGGTATTACTTGATCCAAATATTGAATTCATTCTTCGTGAAACCCCAATTAGCAAAGATCAAAAACTAACGGAAGATGAAGACGATTGGTGGCTTTTAGAGGCAACTGTAGAGGATACCCAAGAGTTACGTTGGTGGATTCAAAGCTTTGGAGCTGAAATGATTATTCAGGCTCCTAAAGCTTTACGTGAAGAATTTGCTGAGAATTGGAAGTGGCTTGCTATGGAATATCAGAAATAATGTGTCCTCTTTAGTGGGCACTATCATATTACCCTAAATTTAGAGGCATGTATTTAGACCACGTTCTTTTGCTGTATCGGCAAATGCTTTATACCAATCATTAAAGTTATCTCGAGTAGAATCACTTAATAGATTCGGCTCCCAGCCAAAAACTCCCAATTTCCAATCATTGGGCAGCGAGTGTAAAAAACCTCTCCCATGCTTCAGTTTTTCATTTAATAAGATGGCATCTTCATACTTACTTTCACCATGAGTATCACGATATATTACAACGGCTAAAAGGCATCTGAATCCCCAGTCCTTCCAGGCAGTTGGTTTTAATTCGTAGTAACCCCTGATATCATCAATGCCGCCTCGAATTGCTTGGTCTGCCCACTCTCCTACTTTTAATTCAATCCCAATATAGTGTTCTTGCTTCTGCTTAGGAAGAAATACGAGATCAATGCGATTTATAACTTTCTCTTTATTCTTTTTACCATCTCTATCAAAGGAAACTTCTAGGCACATATGATACTTATTTTCAAAATGCTTGGACTTTGCCTCTGTCATCCACTTGGGCCAGGCAATTTGAAGCCATCTTTCCCAACCCGTATAAGGTTTAAACTCTGTGTCTTTTGGTTCTTCAATATTTGCCTTACTAAGGTATAGCAGTGTTTTTCTTTCCGTTTTTAAGAAATCAACTAAGCTTTCCACAAGGTAATCAAATTCGGACTTTATAGACTTTTCCAGAGGCGAAACTTTACTGCCATGTTTTTTATTAACCATTGTTTCCTACTTAATAGATTGAGCTAAGTGAGTATAAATTCTAACCATCGCCAAGGTATCAAGCTTACAATAAGCCAACAAGCCTTCACGAATGGTTTTTCTTTCAGTGGGATCTTTGAGTAGATGTAGATTTGCAAAGGTTTCCATAGCCATTCCCCCGTTTTGAATGTCTAGTTTTTTGTAATCCAATTCTGGATCACTAGGAAACATTGCAGGAAGCACCGACTTGATCGAAAAGCTTCCATTAAAATCAGGATGATAATAATATTTAGAGCGAAAGGGAACAATTAAATCAATAAACCTTTCATTCAGTGCCACCAAATCCTTTCGAAGATCTTTGAACTCTGCCGCGAGCCCTTTGATTTGAGTTTTTTCAAACTCATATTATAGGCTAAAATAGTTCCTTTTTTAGGGATATCTTTTAACATTCTTTCCGCCAATTTACGTCTTGGGTCAGAGAATTCATCCCCTAAAAACTCTTTATGCTTTATATCCCCACTCTTCTTTTGAATATGTAAGGAGTATTGAAATAGTATTTGCTGATATGGACTCTGCCCTTCAAACCTAGGAATGGCATTGGTAAAGGTTTCAAAATCAAAGTAGCTTATAGGGTAAGTAATAGAATCTAGAAAATCTTGAATCCCGTCTTGGTCTATCTGGACCTTGTTACTTAAGCTAGATTCAACTTGAAGCCTTTGCATTTCATTAAATCAACGCCCTTCAAAAGCCGTTTAAAACTTACCTTGCCAGCTTCATAAAGCTCAAACTTCCCGTGAGACACATTTGTTCAATCAAATATGCATTATCGTAACCTTTATTAATGCTTTAAGGATTCACAATCCCAGCATTTTGAAGTGGACCCCATAGTCAAGACTGCAAAATAGACAACAGCCATTTCCAATCGGACCTAGACAATGGGTGGTGGAAATTTAATTGTGTTAAATTGATCTTAGGTGGAAAAAAGGCATTCCTCCCCTAGGATTTGAGTGCGAACCCAATCAAAGAGGCGAAATACCCATGAAATTATATATTACGAGACTCGAGATGAAGGGGTTGATCAAAGAGTTCAGTAATCCAGAGAGTTTTTTAGAGGCAATGCGCTGTGATGTGAGCAAAGCAGTTGGAGATTTTCTTTCCAAGCTAATGAGCGGGGAACTGACTGAGTTTCTTGGTCGTGAGCCATTTGAAAGAAGGGATGGGAAATAGAATCACCGCCAAAGAAAGTATGAACGCAAACTGACATTGAAGGGGATTGGCAAGGTGCTTTTAGACGCTCCCAGAGACCATCTAGGGGCCTTTCAAAGTTAAGTTGTGCCTAAGTGGCAGCTGTTTGAGATCGTCGTCAGTGCCATTTTGACGAACCCTTTCTAGGATTTGCTCATTTGGGTCGCCGCCTGCCTCTAGTAGGGTGGCAAGGTCCTCTTGGTTCAGCGCTCGAATTGGGTCAATCAATGGTAGGGATTTAGCTTTCATGATCTTTTCTGGAATAGGATAAAATAATGAATTTATCTGATGAGGGCCGCTATGCGTGTAACAGGGGATAAATGGGGCTGTCCATAATTGCCCTACAAAAACGAACCTGGCATCTCAAGAGAAGGTGGGAATATGCCGCTTTGGTAGCCTATCCTCATCCAAACATCTAACTAGCATTAACTCTTGGAGGGGAATAATCGACTAACCTCACTACAAAAAATGTCGCAAATAGCTAGTACTGGTATATGTCACCGAATCAAAATATTGAAAAAGTTTAAATTACTTTAGGTTAGGCTGCTCAAAGTGCCCTAAATAGGCTGATCTTTAATAAATTCGATTGTATCAATCTAGGGCACTCCAAAATCAATACCCTTAGTATAAAACGTCGAAAATTGTCGTCAGCATACGACACCAATTGCCGCAAACCTAGTGCATCCTATTTTCATGAACAATTTAGGAGAATGAAGATGAGTTTAAAACACAGAAGAAGACTTCAACGAATGGCGAGAAAGCAACGGGAAGAAACAACCACTTTGATCAATGCACAATGTCCCTTTCAAAAGTTAAAAGCACTCTGGATGACGCGGCTGGCTTTACAGCTAAATTACAGTGCTAAAATTTTCTTAAAGCCAAACCAGTATGATGAATTTTGGAATCAATTTGGAATTACTGTGGAGGATTTTGATGAGTTCAAAGCACAGGATACAAAAACCGTTTTAAAAAGTTTCTTAAAAAATGAAAGTAAACGCTTTGAAGCTATGTCCTATAAAAGAAAAACAGGATTTGAAAAAAATATTGAAAAATTTGGTAAACTATTGAAGATGGATGAGGTGC
>JASJGK010000094.1:0-4373 GCA_033791585.1 SAR324 cluster bacterium
TGGCCAACCCAGCGCCTAAAAATTTCAGTAATTTACGTCGTTCCATTAAACAGAGCCCATTAGTTTTTTGATATGATCTGCAAGTCTAATGCTCATTGCAACTATCGTATAAGTTGGATTTGTGCCACTTGAAGTAGGGAAAACAGAAGCCCCTGCAATAAAAAGATTTGCAACTGAGTGCGCCTGACAGTCAGAATTAACAACCCCTAAAGTCGGATCATCATTCATTCGAGTTGTTCCTATGTGATGTTTTGCGCCTCCATCGTCTAGACTACGAAAAATGCTTTTACCATTTTGATCAATTCGCACCTTACCTTGGAACTCTTGCCCTAACATTTGGCCAACAGCTTTCATCGTCCCCACGAGGGTTTCTTTCTGCAATTCGCTCACTTTATAATCAACCTTACACCTTGGCGTACCCAGCCAATCACGCTTTTTTGAAAGGATTACTCTGTTTGCAGGATTAGGCTCTTGCTCAAACAATGACCTGCTAAGAGCAGGCGCCCAGGTACTCTTGGCAAGAGGGTGGTTTAAATCTTCACCTAATAAATTCATCTCACTTTGAATATCACCTAAAAGAGGGCCATTTTTGTGGTTTAGCATTATGCCTTTGGCCCCAATATAGCAATTTAGAGTTTGATATTTTTTCTGTATTTTAGCGGAAACTCCAAGCATACCAAACCCGTGAGCATGCTCGCTTCTTCGATGATAATTAAACACTTCCATGTTCTTATTTCCCGTAAACATAATGGCCATTGTGGGGTTTTTGGTAAAACCATGCCCTTGAAAAAAACGGCCAACCACATCTTTATCATTACCAACACCATTCTTATTGATATCATTAGAAGATAGTAATATTCTTGGGTTTTCTATTGCCCCAGTTGCTAAAATATATTTTTTGGCTTTTACCAAAAGGGGTGGTGTTTGGAGATTATTCCGAAGAACAGTTAACGAATCAACCCTCCCCGTTTCACTATTTAAATCAATATTCTTAACGGTAGCATTTAAATACAATGAAATATTTTGAGATTCTTTGATTGTTTTCAGCATTACCCCTCCAAGATCTCTAGAGTGAATGCTATAAAACATCTTGGTAATCAAATCGCCGTCGTCATTGATCGTAAACGGTGGCCTTGCTGGGTCAATAATCGGTTTAGTAGGGGGGATTTTTAGGAATTTAGAAGCTCTGTCGTAAAAAGGCAGCAGGTGTTCCCGGGAAAAGGGCCAACCACTGTAAGGTACCCAAGATCGTTTTTCAAAATCAATCTCATCAAAAGTAGCACACATCCCACCCCATAATTTAGAGGTCCCTCCATAAGCGCGAAGTCTGTCCCGATCAAGTATTTTTTCAGATTTTACTCGACGTCCAAGGCCATGGTAGGAAAAAACCCCCTTATGTAGGCCTTGAATTTTTTCGTTATAATTCATCTCCCCACTTTCAAGCATCACAACTCTACCCTTGTAGTCTTTAAACTCGTTTGCCAATGCCATGCCCGCTGCACCAGAGCCAACGATACAAATATCAGCTTCAATCTGCTTGGAGCTAAATTCCTCACTAAGGTCGATTATCATTCCAGCTAAACATCCAATTTTCGAGTTAAAATCTGCGTAACCCTATATCGCATCGCTCATTTGAGCAATGGATATTGGAATTAACCTCTTTTTTTTGATAGTAATCAGCAGCGACAAGATCTGAATTTACTCATACTCTTCAAAGCTTGCGCTGATTAAACCCATTGTTATTTTTTGTTTGATCTTCTTCGCCAACATTTCTTTTTTGCTAAGAAATGGGATATCAAAGTAAATATTGTACAACTTCTCACCTTTTAGATCAACAGGGATGTGAACAGTAAAAGTCTCTGGTTTGATTGCCACCTTCAAAGTCTGTGAACCAATTTTCACTGCCATTTCCTTTGCAGGGTTCCAAACTAATGGGCGAATCTTTAGTACCAGTGTGAACCTTTGAGGCAAAGAAAAGTAAAAACCTAATTTAGGTAATTTGCCTTTCTTATTGGGTTTAAAAAGCCATCTGCCCCAAGGCTTTGGTTTAGTCATGCCAACAAACTCTTTCAAATAAAAAGGTTGTTTGGCCGTAGAAAATTGAATAGGTTCTGTAGAAAATGAAAGACCGTTGATTTGGCTCTTATCCTTGTCCGAACCAGCAATAACATCACTAAATTTAGGTTCTACTTCATTTTTATTGTTAGTTCGAGCATTCTTAAGCCAAGGCGCCCTTTCATAGAGGATGCCTCTTTTTGTATATTCTAAAGGTTGATAGGATTTTTCTACAGCCAATTTGTAGCCCGCTGGTTTGCCGCTAACAAAGATCAAAGGGATAGTCATCTCATCAATTACAGCCCTTTGCTTTGAAGCTTGGGCTTTGGTCAAAATCTCTTGAAAAGCAGGGAAATCCCAGACTTTGGGAATAGGCACCCCTGATTGATAATGTAGTGAACCTGCAAGTAGCGAAAGAACTAGTATTTCTTGGTCTGGGTATCTTGCTTGAATCGCTTGGAGGGTTTTAACAGTCTCAGCAAAATAATTTACCTTTAGAGGCCGAGACTGCGACTTTTGCCAATTCAAAGTCTTCTTCGTGTATAACGTCATGGTAGTAAGCCCATAAGAGGCAAACACAAAGAATAATATAACAAAGGGTTGAGCCAAAATAGGCCTCCTTTGTTTTTGGTGGGACTGTGAATAGAGTAACGTTACCAATAGTACTACAGGATACCAGCCACCTGTTAGATTGAAGGGGTGACTACGGCCCACATAATAGCTAAGTAAACCAATAGACAATATTGCCAAATAGACCACCATAACATCGATGATCTCAACCGATTTATTAAGTATAGCAATGGCCCCTTTGGCCAATCCTACTAAAATAAGAAAAACAAGGAACGTCCAACTCCCCACCAGCGGAGCTGGGAGCATAAAATAGCCTGTATTTATGAAAATTTTTGGGAAAAAGAAAATTTTTGAAAACTCTGGGAAGGCTCCAAAAATAGCTCTAGAATAGAGGCTATAACCGAGAAAAACCAACAATAAACTTAGTAGATGCAACCCCAGCCGTTTAAACATGATCGAATTTGCGCAGGGACGAAAAAAGAACCTATCAAAAACCAACAAAGCACCAAAGGAGACAAAACAGATTATCCCCGTCTCTAAATTCCATAAAATAGCTACCGATGAAAGTAGCGAAGTCTGCCAGAAGCGAGATTTGGAATCCTTTTCTAGATAGCGCCAAACCAAATAAATCATCAAGGAAGGAAACAACACTCGAATGGGCGTATATTGATAATAAGGCTCAATAAAACGTGAAATATCCTGTCTTAAAAAAACAAGCGGGATCAAAGATAAGTAAATCAGCGAGCCTGCAGTAGCAATTGCATTATTTGAGATTGCACTGAATAAAAAACAAATCACCGCCAACATACTAGCAAACATCGAGAAAGCCATCACTGCTGAATAATTAGAGACACTAGGCTCTAAAAAGGCCAAAAAAGGCCATAGTAAAGCATTATATAACCCATAAGACGGTATTAAATTGCCGCTAAGCAAAGTTTTGCCACTCATCAACTGAGAGAAACTGTAAAATACCGGTTCGAAGTGGTATGTTTTCGGTAGGCGAAACTCAAAGAAATAGAGCGAATAGCCTACAATTGCAGCAAAAAAAACAGGCAGAATCATCAAGTAGTTCCCTGAGACTTTTAGCCTTGAATAAAGGGCAAATATAACAACCCCTGCGAGAAGAGTCTCCGGCCAAAGCACTTTTTGAAAACCGCCCTGTAGCAGGTTAAAGGGTGAAATAATGAGTATCCACAACAACAATAACCAGAAACCCCCCTGTAGCATTTTGGGAATTTCAACCTCATTGAGGATTTTAAATAGAAGGTAGCCAATGCCCATTAAAAAGCTTGGAAGAAATAAAATCCCTAGAAGGTAACTGGTTGAATCAATACGGTTATCAGCGATGGCAGGGGCCACTACTTCATCCCTGGCCTTTGCCAAATCAAAAGGTTCAAAGGGGTAAAGGGTAACTCCGTATATTATAAAATACAAACAACCTAGGGATAACAGGGCTGTTAGGGTAATTATAAGGGCATGATTAGAGTGTTTCATTCAAGTCGCATATAGGTAGATCAATAGCCTAAGCCTAATCTTGTAGGCCTTCAAATATTTGGGGTAAATAAGTTCAAAAATTAAGAGAAACTTCATCTAAATATCAACTGGAATAATTTTCACTGAAGCATGAGACCAATAATTTAGGGCTGAAACTAATTTTAAAAATGGCCTTTTATGAGATATGATGCAAGAGGGTATTTTAAATTTTACGAATCAACTTAGCGTTTTGTTTTATTGTCATGAGTTCCAGA
>JASJGK010000095.1:0-12996 GCA_033791585.1 SAR324 cluster bacterium
ATGATTTGTACCTGACTTTTACAGCAACCTATGCAGGTGGCACCGCCGACCTGACTGAAGATGTGCTTTGGGAAACTTCAGCCAGCGCCGCTGCCCAAGTTAGTAACGGGCCTAATACAAGTGGGCATATCCGTTGCCAAAATACGGGGACCGCTACCATCACGGCAACTTGGATTTCTTCAATAGACAACAGCAGTAACACCGATACTGCAACCATCACCCATGTTACCACCATTTCCAGCTTAGCCCATAGTTCAGAACTTACAGGCGTGGTTTTAGGGGTAAATGATACAGAGCTGTTGGATGTTTATGCTACCACCAGTACTGCCGTAACCTATGATGCTACCAACAATGCAAGATGGACCTCTAGCAACCCTGAAATTGCCTCAGTTTCTAACAATATAGGAACCAAAGGCTTGGTTGTAGCCCTTTCCACAGGCATCACAACCATAACGGCCGCCTATGGCGACTTGACCCTGTACTTTTCTGTGAGCGTACAATGAAAAAATTTATAACCGCTCTAGTTACTGTGATGCTTCTAGCACCCTCGGCCTTTGCAGAGGTTAGTATAAAAGCCAGTTTGACCAAGGGAAATTACCAGATCCAAACGGGGGGCAAGTGGAAATTAAAAGCTGCAAAAAAGGCCACCTTTACGCATGGCGACTTTATCCTTCTTGAGCCAAAAGCTGCGGTGCAACTTGACCTTGGCCAAGGTGCCACCCTGATTTTAGGTGGGTCTAGTGTGGTTTTAGTTTCTCAATGGAAGGCAAACAGTTCAGGTTCCATTAACCTTATTTATGGGCAAGCTAAACTTACTACAGCGACTTCTGAGGTAAATATCAACAGCCCCTTAGGCGAATTTAATCTGGAAGAAGAATCTATAGGCTACATTAGTGTCACTGGGGAAACCCTAGGCCTTATCATAGAAAAAGGCGAAGGGGAATTAACAACAACTAGTGGCGACGACCAATCTATCGAAATGGGAGAAATTGCCTTTTATGCTGGTGAAATTAAATCAAAGCAAACCACCGCCCAAGAGATATTAGGAAAAAACTTAAATCTGGACTCACCAGATTGGCTTGAGTCTCCGACAACCCTTTGGTCTTTAGAAGAACTAACCAAGCTGGAATTAGTAGACCTTGAAACAATTTCTGAATTAAAACTGACTCGGGCAAATGCTACCTTAAACTTAGAAGAAAACAGCAATTTTACACCTGTAAAGATAGAAAAAGTGGATGCTGTGGCAGGGAAAAAGGTGGATGATGCCCCCCGCTTACCCCTTGCGAATATAGACGATTTAAAAAGCAGAAGGATCGGTGATGTTATGGAAATTCAAATTACCTTTGAGAAATAAGCAATGAATAAAAAAAGACTCTTCTTATTGGTTATTTGCTTATTTTTCAGCTTCATAAGCTATGCTGCTACCCCTAAAATCAAAGCCATTGGTTTGTCTCCCTTGAGCGAAACCACCAAACAGAAATTTCAGGCGGCATTTTACTTTTCAGCTGGTGAACCCATTGCAAAAATAACAATCAATGGACTAACGCAAAAAATTGCTCAAGGGCAAAGGCGGTTGACTCTATTTGTGCAGTTGCAACTCAACCCCGGGGCCAACCTAATAATGGTAGAAGTCACAGACCAAAAGGGCAACACAAGCAAAGAGCAATATGACATCACCCTAAAGGGAATGGCTTTAATACAGGATATTTTAACCCCAAAAGTAAAGGGTTATAAGTTAGTCATGGGATTGCACCAAGATGATAATCCAAGTTTGGATATGAGTACTGGTAACTATGAAGGAGTGACAAATAACGATCAACAAGAGGCAACTCGTAGCCTTGTAAATGTTGCTGCCCTTTGGGAGTATTTGGGTTTTGAGGGGGAAGCTGGCATTTATGATACTAGATACAACCATTATCATGACGACCTTACCACTACCAGACTCTATCTTGCGGCCAACCGCAGTGAAAACTTAGGCGGCGGCCAAGACTGGCTTTTAGGCTACCAATTTACAGACGAAAATAAAGGTGGTTACGACTATTCTATGAACCATCTTTTTTCCACAGGGTTACGCTTTTCCAGCCTAAACCAATATGGACAAAAGCAATTTCTCCTCTTGAAGGGAAACGTTCAATACATTGATTTTGCAAGCCCCTTTCGTACTGATGGCATTGATTTTAATTTGCAGTGGGATTATAAATTGATCAGCAGAGACTACCAATATAGCTACAATAGCCTCTTTACTATAGGAACAAGAAACGAGGGCGTAACAAGCTTTTCCCACAGCTACCTTGGCGCTGACCTACATTGGACCAAACGACTCGACCAAAAAGTAGAAATGGATTTAGGCTTTGAATCAGAATATAGAATGTACCCTGATAACCCCTTAAGCACTTCAACGCCTTTGGGCACGGCTCATGTAGATATCCCTATGGAGTTGAGTCTGCTCACTCACTGGCAATTTAACCCCACTTGGCGCATCACAGGGAACGCCAGCTACATCCTTAGTCTTTCCAATAAAATACCCTATGACCGTAGATTTTATGGTCTTACCTTTGCGAGGGATTTTTAATGAAACTTAAAAGCAAAAAAGTCTTAATGGGATTGGGATTTTTCTCCCTTACCCTTTTAGCCGCCTGCGGGAATGATAACCCTGAACCAACCGCAAAGGTCACCATTGATGTGGCAGCCATAAAAAAACAAATGGGCATAGCCCCAAATCCCTCAATCGTGGCTGGGGAAGGCGTAGATAGCGAAATCCAAGCTTTGGTAATAGGTACTTTAACCATCCAAGAGACAGATACCCCCTGGACCAACGACCTTATTAAAAGTGGGGTATTAACAAGTGTTTTTGGGCAAGACCTTAGAAACTCTGAAAACTACTTCACCATATTCCACTTGCCCATTAGCGAAGATGCTTTAACGATTGAACTGCCACCACAAAATTCCAAGCACTTTCAAATTGTTGCTGTTGGGTTGCGCACCAAACCCAGTACTGTCCGTGAAATTGGCGTTGGCAGCCATGCTGGCTCTGCTGTTTACTTTGGATTTTCAGAACTCTTTTTTAACACCAACGAAGTGGCTAACGGTAGCTTACACATCAGCATGAAACGAGGCTGTTTGGTTAGCCCTACACCTGATGGCTGCGCTGTTTTTGGTGCGCTGGTTGCTGATGACCCTATAGTGACGGAATCTGTAGAAATCCTAGGGGTGAAAGTAAATGATTCCGATTATACAACCTATGCTGCAAACTTCCCTATGATCGTGTCTACCACGGCCCAAGCTACCACGGCAATAACCTATTTAAAGGCTGTGAGAGACGAAATTGTGGCTACAGGGGTGGATATTTCTAGCTTAAGTGTAGTCACCAGTCACAGAACGTCGACAGTGGAATCAGCAGACTGCCAAGACCTAGTAAACCAGACCGACTATTACAATACCCTGCACAAGGTCTATTGCGAAATGCAAGAATACAAAGTCAGCTATTAGGTAACAGCTTTGCCTTTCTTTTTTCTGGCTTTTTTGGGGTTTAATTTTTTCGCTTCGTCCAAAGCCGACTGGGCTTTGTCCTCTTCACCAAGCTGAGCAAAAACACTGGCCAACTGCCCCCAAGTTTCATGGTCTGCCTTAGCAAGGGCCAGAGATTTTAAAAGTAACTTTTTTGCTTTTACATAGCATCCCTCCGTTTTTGCTAACACTTCTAACTCTGCTAAACTTCGTAAGGTCAAAGGGTCTTTGGGGCTTAGCCGAAAGGTAATTTCTAAAAATTCCCTTGCTGCATCTAAATTTTCCAATTTTAAAAAGACCCGCCCTAAGGTACGGTTACTTATAACATGTTCTGGGTTTAGCTCTAATGCCTCTTGGAGGTATCCCTTGGCCTCAGGGTATTTTTTTCGGGCCAAAGCCAAAATCCCCAAATTGCAAAAAACTCTGGCGTCGTCCTGCCGAACAGCTAAGGCCAAATCTAACACTTCATTGCCTTTTTTCCATTCATGTTTTTTATGGTGGTACTCAGCCATTGCATTGAGCAACCCATAGTTTTTTGGATACTTTTTTAAACCTTTACTGATGTATTT
The DNA here is from genome assembly GCA_033791585.1 of SAR324 cluster bacterium. Classification (GTDB taxonomy): domain Bacteria; phylum SAR324; class SAR324; order XYD2-FULL-50-16; family XYD2-FULL-50-16; genus JASJGK01. The sequence goes on from JASJGK010000095.1 coordinate 4,077, forward strand.
TTTAGCGGGACTCAAAACACCTTGGTCAAGGTAGTGTAGCCCTAAAAGTTCAATAATATCTGGCTGCCCTTCTACCTGCTTTAAATAGTATATGTAGATTTCCTCAGCTTCAGATTTAAAACCATGATTCCCAAAGATTGGCCCAAAACTCCTTACCCATTCCAAATGAGGTGGCGAGGTTATAATCTGCTCTTTAATATAAGCTACCATTTGAGGTAGAGCCTGTGCTTTTTTGGTAATTTTGGTAATTTCAGCCCAAAGACTGGGGGAGATATTAACAAGATTAAAAAGATGAACCAATAGAGGCAAAGCCTTTGGCGCTTCTAAATTTTGCAGCAGCTTTTTATATACCTGAAATACAAGATCAAAATCGTTGGTCAGCACCTCACTGGCCTTTTCAAAGTAAGCCAGGGAATTAGTTACAAAACCGCCTTCAAAACCAATCTGCCCCAGCCTGCGCCAAGCTTCTAAAAAGTCAGCCTTGCCTTTAATAGCCTGCTCTAAACATTCAAATTCTTCTGCAAGCTTTTCTTCCAGACGAAAGGATTGGGAGAGTTTAAACCAAGTTTTGTAGTCAGAGCCAGAAATTCGCAAACACTGTTTCAGAAGAGTAAATGCTGCCTCAGGCTTCCCCTGCTTGAGTTTTATCTTAGCTATGGAAAAATTATTTTCCATATCGTAGGGGTTGCTTTTACTAAAAATTTTGCGAATTTCCTGTTCTTTATCAGGCAAATTATTGGCTTCATATAATTTAGCAAGGGGCAACACAACCTGAGGGCTGGTCACACCTAAATTTATCAAACTCTCAAAGGCCCCCATGGCCTCTTTTGGATAGTTGTCTTCTAAAGCTTTGGCTAATAGCAATAAAACTTCTTTGTCTTCAGGGTTGAGTTTCCACGCCGCTTGCAAAGGGGCTAGGGCTTCGGTTTTAGAAGCATAGAAAAATAAAAACTCACCTAAATTAAATAGGAAATCTGCATTGTCAGGCTCTAGAGTTAAGGCCTTTTTAAAGGCATCCTCTGCATCTTTAAAAAGCTGCATGGAAGAAAGACAGTTACCATAGTTACACCAAGTACTAGCAGCAGACCCGTCCAAAGCTAAAGCCTCTTGGTAAGCTTCTTGGGCCTCGGTAAAATGGTGCTGCCCAGCCAAGGTCAAGCCTAAATATTCTAAAGTTAAGGCATCTCGTTCGATTTTCAAGGCTTCTTCGAAGCTTTTTTGGGCGCTGGTTAAATCTTTTAGATCAAAATAAGAAAGGCCTTTATTGACCCAGCCACCTTTAAAACTAGGGCTTAAAATACAAACCTCGTTCCAAGCCGTCACAGCTTGAATCGGCCGCTCTCTTTCCATTTCAATGGTACCTAAAGCAGACCACGCCTCTAGGTTTTTAGGTTCAATCTCCACAGCATGTAAAAATTCTTGCACTGCCTCGGCATGGCGCTTCAACCCCTGCAAACAAAGACCCACCATCAAATAGGGTTCAGCCAAGTTCGGCTTTAAAAGTCGAGCCTGTTCAAAATGCTCTAGGGCCTCTTCCTTTTTACCTGTTTCAAATAAACACTGGCCCAATTCCAACTGGACCGAGGCATTTTTTGGTTGTCTGTGAGCGAGGGCTCGTAAATCGGAGAGTTGCTTGCTGTATTCTGAAGACATTAAAGGTGGCTGAGGAGTAAATTGTGGAATTTAGGTCGAAATTGCCTAATTTTTTCTTGAGTCGCATCGTGACCAAAGTTAATTCGGTTGGTCAATAAAATTACGATTAAACCTTTTTTTGGGTGAAACCAGCAAGAGGTGCCTGTGAAACCTAAATGGCCAAAGCTGCCCTTCGGCATCAAGTCCCCAGCACTTTGGTAACCGATATCATTGCGAATATCCCAGCCTATGGCCCTTGGGAGTAAGGTTTCGGGGTTATGGTTTTGCAACAATATTTTTCGCAAGTGAGGGGTCAAGAGTTCAGGCCCTGCATCAGCTTGGGTATCAAAGAGTTTAGATACGAACTTATAAAGCCCTAAGGCTGTCCCAAAGAGGCCAGAGTTGCCACCGTCGGCCCCAAAGACCCCTGAGTTTTCATCGTGAACCTGACCTTGCAATAGTCTTTTTCTATGGGTGCAGTAGCTAGTGGGAATTGATTTTTCATCCAAAGGATTAAAACTAAGTTCTTCAAGCTGCAAGGGGTTAAGAAAATTTTCTGAGAAAAACTCTTGCACAGAGGTCCCCGTTACCTTCTTGATCACTTGGGATAAAAGCAAATAATTCAAACAAGAATAGATTACTTTGGTGCCAGGCGTGGCAATGGGAGAAATTTCCAGTAATTTTTTTAGAGCGATATCTGGACTAAAATCAGGTTCAAACAAAGGCAAAGTGGGGGCAAAACCCGACCTGTGGGTTACTAAATCCATCAGGGTTAGCCTTTTTGTGCTTGTCCGACCAAAGCTGGGAAAAAACTCTACCAACCTTTGCTGTAAAAAAAGTTTCCCCTCTCCAATCAGATGCAGCAATACGGTAGCCGTTACCACTGGTTTAGAAATACTTGCTAAATCATAGTAATGTTCCTTGGTCACAGGGTTTTGGTCATCTTGGCTAATGACACCATAGGCTTTGTTGATTATAATCTCGCTATCTTGAGCGAAGAGGACAGAAGCACCGGGAAAAACTTTCTCCTTGAGTGCATCCTCCATAAAATGATCAAGTTGGGCTGTTAAATCAGACATGGAAAACCTTTGGGAATATCTTTTAAGGAAATTATAAGTTGCTTTACATAAAAAATCTACAAACAAGCTTCAAAATCAAAGACCAGTGGCAGCCAGTGGTGCAGGATGTCTCCTTTCATGTAAACAAAGGCGAATCTTTGGGGATCATTGGTGAATCGGGCTGTGGGAAGACAGTAACCAGCCTTTCTTTGATGCGTTTGATCCCTGGCCCCAGGGGTAAAATTACCTCAGGCCAGATTTTATATGAAGGTACAGACCTACTTAGCCTAACTCCTGAAGAGTTTCGGCCCTACCGAGGTACCAAGCTGGCCATGGTTTTCCAAGACCCAATGACCTCTTTGAACCCTGTATTACCCATAGGGTTGCAGCTAACAGAGGCTATGGTACACAGAGGCATGACGCAAACCGAGGCCAATCTAAAAGCTTTGGCCCTGCTCGATAAAGTAGGCATTTCAGATGGAAAAAGCAGGCTAAAAGCCTATCCTCATCAGCTTTCAGGGGGGATGAAACAACGAATTATGATTGCCATGGCTTTAGGCGGCGACCCTGAAATTTTAATTGCCGATGAGCCTACCACAGCCCTGGACGTTACCATACAGGCACAGATCTTGGGTCTTTTGGATGATTTACGCCGTGAGCGAGGCATGGGTTTAATTCTGATCACACATGATTTAGGGGTAGTGGCCCAAGTTTGTGATCGAGTGTTGGTCATGTATGGCGGGTGCATTGTGGAGGAAGCCAAAATATTAGACCTCTTTCAAAACCCACAGCATCCTTACACAACTGGCCTGATGTCTTCCATCCAAAGTTTAACAGATAACAATACAAACAGACTTTCCACCATTGATGGGCTTGTGCCCACCATTGGCAATTTCCCAAAGGGTTGCCCCTTTCACAACCGTTGCCCTAAGGCCACTGACTATTGTTTAGAAAATATGCCACCCCTAACAGAGCTAAGCTCAAAGAAATTGGATCAAGGCCCCTTCAATAGCCAACACAAGGTAGCCTGTTTTTTCCCAGAGGGTACCAAATGAAAATGGCAACAAACAACCCCCTTTTGAGGGTGGAAGGTCTAGTAAAAAAGTTCCCCGTCAAGGGTGGGATTTTTCTCCAGACAAAAGAATATGTTCATGCCGTTAGTGATGTCAGTTTAGATATCCAGAGCCAGCAGACTTTAGGTTTAGTTGGGGAGTCAGGTAGTGGTAAGTCTACCTTAGGCCGTTTGGTCATGCGCTTAATTGAGCCAAATTCGGGCAGCATATTATTTGATGGCAAAGAACTGACAGGCCTAAACCACAAAGAACTTTTAGAAACCAGAACCAAGATGCAGATGGTCTTCCAAGACCCTGCCGATTCTTTAAACTCTCGCATGTCGGTAGAAGATATCATCTTAGAGCCGCTAGTTATCAATAGCTCCTTGAGTAAAGGTGACATGCAACAAAGGCTCGACCAACTCTTAGATTTAGTTGGCCTTTCAAATAAGATCAAACACCAATATCCCCACGAATTTAGCGGAGGCCAAAGGCAACGGATTGGGATTGCTCGGGCCTTAGCCTTAAGCCCAAAGTTGATCATTGCCGATGAGCCTGTCAGCGCTCTAGATGTTTCCATCCAAGCCCAGATCTTAAACTTGATGAAAGACTTGCAAGATGAATTGGATCTCAGCTATCTATTTATCGCTCACGATATCCATGTAATCTTTTTTATTTCCCACGAAATCGCAGTGATGTACCTGGGCGAAATTGTCGAAAAAGCAAGCAAAGAGCAGATTAGCAGCAATCCACGGCACCCCTATACCCAAGCTTTACTGAGCGCTGTGCCTAAAGCTGACCCCACTCAAAAAACAAATTTTAATGCCATTTTAGGGGAGATCCCCAGCCCCATTCATCTGCCTACAGGCTGTAATTTTCATCCTCGATGCCCCATGGCTGACGAGGAATGCAAAAGGAGCGCACCCCTATTTTTAGAGCGAGGAGAAGGGCATTTTGTTGCCTGCCACAAGGCCAAATAAAGAATTATTTTCTACCAAATTTACTTTGGCAACTTCTTTGCATTAATACTCTTATAAAAAACTACCAAGCAAACCGGCGACCTTAAGCAGGAGATATAAATGAAACGGACTTTGCTCACCCTAATTGCAGCCATCACTTTTAGCGTACCATCAGCAATGGCTGAAGATGGAGTAACCCTGGATATCTTTGAGCAGTGTAACAACTGGGCAAGGCACTATTGTGAATCAGGAAACCATGCCCAACTGGTTGACAATAAGCTTTTAGAAATTAAAAAAAGAGGCTTACCTATTACCTTGCAACGTATTAGAATGGTTGCCCAAGGCACGAGACCAACATCACAGCCTTCACAGTAATAGTAAAAAAATAAAAAGCCTAGCAATCAACTAGGTTTTTAAAAAAAGCCCTTGTCTCCTCAGCCCCATTTAAAGGGAGTCAAAATAAAACCGCCTTTTTTTAGCTTCTTAAAGGGAATTATCCCCTGCCTAAGTTAATCTATCAAAGGTTTTACTGGTTAAAAGCGATTAAAATTACTTGCCATTTACTTTGGCAACTTTTTTGCATTTTAGCCCGATATAAAGACAAAATTAATTTAGCATAAAAGCCCTAACTTGGAGATACTAATGAAACGGACTTTGCTCATACTTCTAGCAGCATCAATGCTCAGCACACCAGCTGCATTTGCCGCAGATGGAGAAGTAACACTAGATAGTTCAGAACACTGTAACAACTGGATCAGACGTTATTGCTCTGATGGTCACCATGCAAAAGTTGTGGATGCCCAGCTAGTAAAAATTAAAAAATTGGGAACAAAGATATCGGTTGAGTTGATTCGCATGGTCGCACTTAGAACCAATCTAAGAGCAAAACCAGGTGCAGAAGAACCTGCTGAGTAAGCTCTAGAACCACGACTATCCTATTAGGGCAATAGAGGTTCACAATTAGAGTTCAAAAAAACTACCCGCCTGCTGTGCAAGCTTTGCTTGCATTTGGGCAGCCTCCCATTTTTGCACAACCGGCATCATTTGAAGCCGCCTTGGCACCTCCAAAACTAAAAGTTGAAATAGTCCTTGTAGCTTTGCTATTGGCACAACTAGGGCATTTTATATCGTCGTCTTTCTCGGCAATTTTTCGTAATTCAGTAAAATTATGGCTGCAACTTTTGCAGGAGTACTCAAATAAAGGCATTCAATTCTCTTGATCTTAGGCGCAAAGCCCTTTAAGTTTAAAAAAACATTTAAGGTAATTTAGCATGCTTACAGTAAAAGGAAAATTCGAAAAAGGCGAAATTATTATTTCTGGTAAAAGCCCTAATATTGCTGAGGGTACTGAGGTATTAGTTACACTTATTTCTGAAGATGAAGAATCAGAAATTGCCCAAGAAAATTCAGCTACCGTTCTTCGAACTTTCGAGCGGGTGAAAGCAGATGGTATGATATCTATAATCGGCTTAGCGGGGCGAAAAAACTATAAACTTTTTGATTATTCCAAAGGTGGTTTGAGCTTTATTGCAGGCCCCGAATTTACTGAAATTGGGGATGTTCAGGCTGGCATTACAGACCCCTTTCAACCAGATAACATCCTATTAGAATTAAAGTTAGTAATTCGTGGGGTGAATCCTGTAGGTGACCAGGTTAAGGTTGGTTGCCAATTTTCCGATTCCTTTGATGAAGAGTTATGGCATGGTTTACAAATGTTCTGGGGCTAACCTCCTAATATTTTTTATTTTTTTTACTTTTGCAAGCTCCCTCTATGGGCAGCATAGACCTGCAAGAAACACCCTACCTGAACTCAGTGCCGCTACAAAACGCAAGCTAGACTGGTTAGATACCTACGGAACGCCCATAAGGGTTGGGATGGATAAATCCCCAAACTTAGGCCGCAGAACCGAATTCGCCTGTAGAAAAGGCCGCTATGACCTCGTTCGAAAAGACTGGGGGTTAAACAAAACCAAAGTCAACCAAGAGCTTGTACCTTGCCCTAATTTTTTTTAAATTTGTGACCTGCCTAGAGTTTTTAGAAAAAGTGCACGCCTTACACCCTTAAGGCTGATATTTTCTTGCCTAGTATCCTTCCCTAAAGTTTTAAATTCAATTCCCTTAATTTTCCCATTCCCTCTCCGATTAAGTTTTATTCATAATCTTGATCTTTTAGCCTTAGATCATTTAAAATTAGGAAAAATTTAAACGGTGGTTTTATGTTTCGTCTTTTATTGTTTTCTTTTTTGCTTTTGACTCTGCAAGCTTGCCAAGCTGTCACCCAAGATGACACCAACGATACCACTCCCTCTCTGTTTGCATCCCCTATCCACACCAATAGCATTTTGGGGAAACCCCATGGTGAGGGGTTATTTACCCCCCTAGCCAGTTGTTCGTCTTCTACCTGCCATGGGTCTAATTTAAAAGGGAATACCGTTGCTCCTTCTTGCACGACCTGCCACGGGAAAATTTGGAACACAGGCGGCGGGACAGTCTCATCCAGCCACACGGTTAACAATGACGGGATATACCATAGCACTGGATTATTCACACCTGAAACAAGCTGCATCAGTTGCCACGGGACAGACCTAACAGGAGGTGAGGTGGCCTCTACTTCTTGCTACTCTTGCCACGGCGAACGCTGGAATGGGGAGGGCAGTATAACCAGCAACCATACAGATAGTGAAGATGGCTACCTCCACGACCCGAATAAAGAAAGCCCTGTGGGCAATTGCGACCAGTGCCATGGTGCAGATCTCACAGGCGGAAATGCCTCCTCATGCTATTCTTGCCACGGTGCCGAATGGCTAGACAGTGGTGATAGCGGCGACGATGATTAAATGGTTACACTTGCCACGGCGCTGAATGCCTAAAATAGAAAAGGCACATTCAAATTAACAATCCCTTTGCCCAACATTAAACGGCCTTATTCATCGTTTTTTATAGATTATTTTCTCGTGCAGTACTTTTTTACTTGCCCCTAGCTTTGCAGACTTTTAGGCTAGAAGAAAAAACCCTCCAGGCCTATGAAAGTATATTTATCTTTTCTCGTCATTTTATTTGAATGCTTAGGCTCTATGATTTTAGCGCCTGTAGCCTTGGCAAAAAGTCCCATAGACAATTTTATTCCTTTTTTGGAATATGAAAAGTTCTCCCATGACCTTTGCAAAAATTCTCCTAAAACCGTGGTCTGCGGCCATTCAAGTGATAATTTGCAAATTTACGCTGAGAAAGACACAGAAGATTCCTTTTTTCTGACCATTAAAAAGCGAGAAAATCCAGGTGTTCCCTTTGAGATTGATGAATTTTTAGTGCGATTTACCTATCGTGATGGAGTCATTATCAAGTACCAAAGTGACTACTATGTTCAGTTTGCAGAATTCAGAAAAAACAAGGCCATCCCTATGGGCATTCGCCGTTGGCTGGTCGACATCATGGCTTCACTTCGCCCGGGATTTGTTTTTACTCCCCAAGAATAGGCGGGTTTTAAGGCTCTAGTTTTGGCTATTACTTCTACAGATAATTTTTTCCTTCTCTGAAATTAGGCCCAAGTTCCCCCGTGACCTTTGCCAAAATTCGCCTAAACCTTAGTCGCTTGCCAACAACTCACATGCGCTCCCACTACTGGCTCAAGGTTCTTGTTTTATGGGATTTTTCGGCAGAATTGTTCTTCTGATTTTCTGAGGACAGTTATTTAGACTTGTATCTTCATGAAACCTATTCGGGAGGTGCTACCTTCTACAGTCTTTTCTTTTTTTGGACAGAACACTTTGCCTATAGGTGCAAAGTGCCCTGTCAAAAAACCATAAGCAAAAATTTGGAGCTGATTTAAAGAAACTTTCCAGAACCTCTAAAGTTGAGACGAATGACCCTGTGAGGGTAAGGTTAAAAGTTTACGCATATCGCAATGATGTTTTTCCCACCCTAAAAAAAAGAATGAGCAAAAACTCTGAGTTTATAAAAAAACAGACTTCACTTACCTAGCTCTCACCTTTCTAACTTTCTTTTTCTAGCAATCAAAAAAAGGGGGGAAATCTAACAATCCAGTTGCGATTTACAAGTCTTTTCAAAGGAATTGGGTAAGGCCAAAGGGGTCTCAGTCAAATGACAAAGTAGCCAATTTCTGCACTTCTTAAAAACCAGAAAAAAAGGGAAAATTCCCTTGTATTTTCTGCCAAATGCGAGTGATTAAGGCTTCACTTCAAATGAGCTTTGGCTTTAG
>JASJGK010000096.1:0-4499 GCA_033791585.1 SAR324 cluster bacterium
TTATATTTGATTTTACATTACCCCTCAGTAAAGACATTTGATGTCTTTTTTGATCAAAAATAAAACGACACTACCTGGCTCTTTTAACCTGATATCCTTTAATAGTGTGAATGTTACTATTTGAGAATAACTTTTCCATTGGTTCAATAAGTTTTGTCAGGCTGTTTATGTTAACTTTTTAACTTAAAAAAGTTTAGTTTTTTGTTTGCTCTGCCTGTGGAAAACCTACCTGTGACAAAGAAATATAGTAAGATTTTTAGTCTGGATAACAAGTAAAATTTCAGCATTTTCTAAAATCAATGGCTTAGAAACAAATTCGTTTTTAGATTGCGACAGTGATCGTCTCTAATAAAATTTACAAATAGGAATGCTTTTGTTACTATTATTATAATGCGAATCTTACACCTTCTATGAATAGCCTCCAAATGCCCGAAAATAATACTAGTACCATCATGCGTAACCTCGTTATGCTAAGGATGATACCTAGAGCTCCTACATATATTACAACAGATCGTATCCTTGATAAACTAACAGACCAGGGCTATCAAACTACATTGAGAACAATCCAAAGGGACCTCAACAAATATAGCGAACAGTTTCCTCTGGTCACAAACTCTGTAGAAGGGAGTCGAGTGCAAGCGTGGTCATGGATGGAAGATGCAAATCTATTTGATATGCCCGAAATGTCGCCTTTGACAGCATTTACATTTCATCTAGTGGAAGAGTTTTTGTCAGACATGATACCTCCTGCTGTATTCAATTACTTAGACCCTCATTTTCAAAGAGCGAAGACCATCCTTTCGCACGTTGATTCGACAAGTTGGGCAAGGTTAACTGATAAAGTTCATTTGATTCCCCAGGGGCACACCTTGATTCCAGCCCCTATTCCAATCGAAGTGCTAGATGGGATGTATCAGGGACTCCTTAAAGAGTATCAGTGTGAAATTCTTTACCGTGCAAAGGGCAAACCGAGAGCAAAGAAATATACTATTAATCCCTTGGGGCTAGTCTTTCGGCAAGAAAATGTTTATGCCATCTGTACTTTCTTAGGCTATGATGACATTCGCCATATTGCGTTGCATCGAATCAAAAAGGTAGAAACGACAGATACTACGAGATTAGTACCAACAGGTTTTAACCTGGATGATTATATGGCCAGAAACTTCTTCCACTACCCTGTGACCAATGAGGCAATTACGATCGAGTTAAAGTTCGATTCGCCTGCAGCCTTGCACCTTGAAGAAACGCCACTTTCCTTAGACCAGACCTTCACTACAAAGGGGGATAGCACCTTTATCAAGGCAACCGTTCCAAACACCAATGCAATTCGTTGGTGGATTATGGGTTTTGGTTCGCAAGTTGAGGTTTTAAAGCCAGAAAGTTTGAGGCTTGAGTTTATTAAACAAGTTGAAGGTTTAGCTCAAATATATAGCAAAAAGAAGAATACTAAATAATGCAAAAAGCTAAAAACAAAATTGCTCTGATTTACGACTTTGACGGTACCTTATCGCCTAAGCCGATGCAAGAATATACCATTTTACCAAAACTTGGAATTTCTCCTGAAGACTTTTGGAAGAAAGTTGGGCTAGAAGCTAAAAGCTCTGAGTCGGAACCCATGCTTGTCTATATGCGCCTTCTACTTGAAGAAGCTGAAAAGGCACAAGTGCATATTGGGAGACAAGACTTTGTTGAAATGGGTAAGCAGATTGAGTATTTTGAAGGGGTTGAATCTTGGTTTTGCCGAATTGAGGGTTACATCCAAGAACGAAGTCAAGGACTTGCTCAAGTCGCTCACTACATCATCTCCGCAGGCAATAAAGAAATTTTAGAGGGTGTCTCTATCGCTAATCGGTTTGAAAAAATCTATGCTTCAGAATATCACTACGATCACCATAACCAAGCAACCTTTCCAAAGCTACTCATCACTGACACGAGCAAGACACAATTTATTTTTAGAATCAACAAAGGGAAACTAGATATCAGAGAAGATATTAATAGCCACATGCCTTATGATGAAAGGCCTATTCCTTTTTCTAATATCATTTATATTGGAGATGGTCTGACTGACGTGCCCAGTATGGCTGTAGTCAAACACAATGGTGGCCACGCCGTTGCTGTTCATCGTCCCGTAGATGAAAAAGCGAAAGATGTTTGCGAAACCCTATTAAAAGCAAAACGTGTCAATTTCTTTGCCCCAGCAAACTTCAGCGAGGGGAGCGAGTTAGACCGAAAAATAAAATTACTCCTTGATAAAGTGATTGCAGCAATTGCTTTTACCAATGAATTAACTAACCCATCAACAGCACTGTGCCCCCCATGAATCATTCAGTCATTCACTATATTCTGACATCCGATGCTTATGCTTCCAGAAGGCTTCGCCGAGAAATAGCTACCAAGCACCCTTCAACTAAAATTCTGGTTGGGACTTGGAATGAGCTACTGCAAAAGGCCACAGAGGATTATCTGTTGCTGCCAGCACCAAATGACTTTATTGAAAGGTTAAAGGTTGCGGCCCTGAGCCAAGAAAAAACATTTTGGGCTAAAAGTATCAAAGTTGATTTAGATGGAGTATCTCAAGAAATAGCAAATGCCTACCATAAGCTTTTAATCGGCTTAGGTCCCTTACATTCGATTGATAAGATTACAATCAAAGGGCTTACGGACAGAGTAGTCAGCCGCATTAAAGATATTCAAGAACTTGCAAAATCCCTTGGTGAAGGCTCTTTACCAGCGGACTTACAGCAAACAAAAGAACTGCTTAATCAAGATGCTAATCAGGCTTTAAGGCTGATCTTACCTTATAACTTTACTGGGGTCACTCTTGACCCTTGGCAAGAGGCTTTGTTTGTAAAGTTGACTCAAGATGCAGCAACTCCACAGCTACAACATTTGGTGGAAATAGGGGAATCCTACAGCAATTATAAACCGCAGGGAAATCAGCCAGAATTATCTCAAATACAAGAGGGCCTATTTCAAACAAAAGTTTCGCCCATTCCTTATAAAAAGCAGGGATTACATTTTTTTAGGGCAAGGGACCCATTAGAGGAAATTGAGGTCATAGCGGGCTTGATTCAAACTAACTTTAAGAAAAATTCGAAAGTCAAACCAAAGACTGTAGGCCTGTTATTACCAAGTGACCCCGTTTATAGCTCCTTGGTCGAAACGGTATTTTCTAAGCTAAATATCCCCTTCTCTGGATTACAGAGACACGATTCCTTGCAGAATGAAGTAGAAGAAGTGATTTACTACTTTTTGAAAAGTTGCAACAAGCCTGCAGACCCCATGGCGGTAGCTGCTTTTTTCACGGCCTCAGGCTTAAATATTCCGCCTGAGCTAGGCCACGAATTAGCTCTGGAAGCCTACGGAAATTTTAGATTTGATTGGTTGGATAAGAAACATAAAAATCTTTCGAAAGTTTGCAGCATCATAAAAAAAGGTATCAAAAATCTTGAAGATTTAAGAACAGGATTAAAAACCTTAGGAACCATTACAAACCTCAAAGAAAAGTCTTTTTCTAAAATGACTAATCAGCTTCTTTCAAGTTTGCCACAAGAAGGGGCGGTTCTCTGGGATTTGCTACTTGCTCAAGCTGCACCAAGTAGAGTTGAACAAAGCAAGGAATACTGGAGTCAAGAAGGGGTTACAATTTGGTATGAGGATAAAGAACCATGGCGAGAAGTAGACATCCTTTTTTGCTGCGGTTTCACTGAAGGTAGTTTTCCTTCTAGTAGTTACCGCTCAGCAGTCTTTCGTGAGGCTGAATTAGTTCAGCTCATAGAGGTAGCAGGCCTCGTTTTTCAATCCCCAAGGCAACAACTTGAAGAAAACAGACAAAGACTCATTCGCCAGTTTAAAATGGTCAATAAAAGCCTTTTTATCTCCCTGCCAAAGCGTAGTATGTCTGGTGATCCTGTCCAAGCCTCCACCAGTTTAACCTATATGGCTCAGCTTTTTAGCAACATCAAAGAACCGACACAGCTTTTATTAGATTTGGAAATGCCTAACGACAGAAAAGAGCTTCCTGGGCTTGAAATTCAAAAAAAGTTGCCCATAAAGCCAAGAGCTGAGATCGAGGCGCAAGACCTCAATTTAGGCTTTGATATCCTCAAAGAGGTTGGTGGTAGCCTTTCTCCCTCTAGCATTGACACTATGATGCTCTCCCCATTGAGTTGGGCTTTAGGAAAACTAGATGCTCTGCCTCAAGACTGGTCACCAATGGATCTTGATGTTGCCGTGCAAGGTAGCATTGCCCATCGTGTTTTTGAAATCTACTTTGGCTCTAAAAATCCTGAGAAGAATTTTCCCGAAGGCTTAACTAAGGAACTGTTGCAGCAAATTTTACAGGATACCTGGCCACAATTTGCAGGAAGTGAATGGAAAGTAGAAATGGAAGAGTTGCGCAGACAAATCCAAATTGCCTTAAAAGCTTGGGCAGTATTTCTTACCTCAGCTTCTGCTAAAATAGAGTTGATTGAAGAAAGGCTGATAGGTGAAGTTGA
>JASJGK010000097.1:0-5650 GCA_033791585.1 SAR324 cluster bacterium
GCAGCGCCAGTTGATGAAGGAATAATGTTTTGTCCTGCACCACGACCGCCTCTCCAATCTTTCATTGAGGGACCGTCTACCGTCTTTTGTGTGGCTGTTGTAGCGTGAACTGTAGTCATCAAGCCTTCAACGATAGTGAAATTGTCATGCAAAACCTTGACCACAGGAGCCAAACAGTTGGTTGTACAAGATGCATTTGAAACTATATCCATGTCATTTGTGTATTTTTCTTGGTTTACACCCATAACAAACATAGGTGCATCAGCAGAAGGTGCAGAGATAACAACATGCTTAGCTCCAGCTTTTCTATGTAAACCCGCTTTTTCTAGGGTCGTAAAAAGGCCTGTTGCTTCTAAAACATAATCAGCACCAATTTCGTCCCACTTTAAATTAGCAGGGTCACGCTCAGCTGAGACGCGGATTTTGTTGCCATTGACGATCAAAGAGCCATCTTTTACCTCTACTTCACCGTCAAATCTTCCATGGCTAGAATCATATTTTAACATATAGGCCATGTAATCAATATCAATTAAATCATTAATACCTACAACTTGGATGTCTTTTCTCGTTGTCATCACACGAAAAGCTAAACGCCCAATACGGCCAAAACCGTTGATCCCAATCTTAATAGTCATTTTTTGTCCTAATTTCATAAAGTTAGTTTTCAATCAGATTAACAAATTTTTCTTACTTTTAATAGCTGATTTTTACCTTTTTCAAGATCAAACAAAAAAACATTCTTATTTGCTGGTACAGTTTAATTTTTAAAGACATTTTCACTAAAAATATTCTATACTTTTAACCATAAGGCATTAGGGTTGCATTTAACATAGGGTACCAAGGTAAAAAACCAAAGTAACGTATTTATTTAAGAGTATAAAGCGCTCTAAGCAGATTCTTAGCTCAAAACTTTTGCAAAAGACATGGAAGAAAACCAAGACTCACCCGTAGAAACTGAAGAGAAACCGCCAATAGAAGATGAATCTGCGTCTGTTGAAGTTGAAACAGAAGCCGAAGAACTAAGTGACGAGGAAAAGGCCGAACAAAAGGCTGTAGAAGATGCTAGCAAAAAGAAAGCTGCAGAAAAGAAGAAGAAGTTAAGCCTCTTACCTAAGGATTTCTCTCTAAGACTTGCCACAAGAATCACTACCATCAACGAAAGAGAGATGGATGATCACGTGGCTAACTCTAGAGTAGCGGATCTTGTCTACCGTAACATGAAGGACCCCGAGATCCACGGGCACCTTCTTGAATCCTTAGAAATTCTACTCGAAAATAAAGACACTCAAAGATATGCTGCAAAAGTTTGGGTTTCTCTTATTTGGGGCCAAGATGAACACCGAGAATATGAAGATTATGTAACAAGTGTGGTTCAATCCTGTGCCAGTGGTCATTTAAGAAACATTAAAGAACTTTGGACTGACGAAGATTCAGGTAAAACCTTCTCCTACTTTGCCAAGATCATCGGGGAATGTTTCATTCAAATGATGAAGATTTCCAGTGAGCTGTATGATTCGATTACGGAAATTTTTACCCAGATGATCCGCATCGAAATGACTCGCGACCTTAAGAAAAAAGAAGAGGCCGAAAAGAAAAAGAAATTACCTAGGGGGCAAAAGGTTGAAGATGAATCTAACTTTAATCCCAAAAAGCTTTATGATGACGTTGTCGATTACATCTCTATGCGTGGAGATTTCCGCTCCGATACGTTAAACCAGAAAAACCCGAATGAATTTATCTTGGTTTTAGCAGACCGCATGCGGTCTACAAGGCGTTATGTAATCCAAGATATCATGAACAGATTCGCTCTAGACAAGAAAAAACAGCTAGAAAAAGAGCTAAAAGAAAGAGAAGCTAGTGCAGAAGAAGTTATCCAAGCGGCCAAACCCTATAACCATGGGTTATATTTGTATTGGGTCGAAAAACGTTACAACTTTAAATATTTAGCCGTAGAAAAGGTGCGTGTAACCCTAGAGATTATGGGGTTTATGTTGGGCATCACAGGCATAGGCGCCGCTTATTTGCAAATGGTGGAGTTGAGTATTTTGGAATCTCTGTTGGCAGCAGCCATGATGTTTGGTTTTGCCAAGTTGTTTTGCAGCAGGTTAGTGTTCTTACCCTTTTACCCAAAGGATGTAACGGCAGAATTAGAAGAAGATGTAGGCCTTTACACACCGATCTTTAGAAAAATGTCTGGCTCTCAGATGAATAGTTTTATTTCCAAGCAGATTAGGCAGCCTGAAAACAATCTTCTTTTGCATTTACTGCCAGAGTACATGAAATATGTATTTGCTGTAATGCCTGATCGATCAAATATCTTGATGAACAAAGAAGAAGTAAATGAAATGTTGGAACGATTGGAATCTAATATCAGTAAATTTCAGCGTGGCGGGTAATTTTAAATCGGCAAAATATAAAGGTTCTGAAAATTAAGGCTACAAAAAGCCATTAAGGCACTCCCTAGTTCCCCTGCCTGTAGTCATTAGCTTCAATCACCACAAAATCACTCATCTCTTGTAGCCTAGAATAAACACGACCCATAACCCTTTCCTTTAGTGTTTCCACCTTTATAACTTCACTTTTTAAAGGGCTAGCATCTTGGTAACTTGTAGACTTTTTATTGGTGTAGTTTGTTGTGAAATAAGTAGTTTTTTGCATATTGTATCTTAAAGAAATAATCTGATCTAAGATCTGGATTTCCCAATCGCTTTTCCTTCCCTTGCCCAGTTCATCGATCACTAAAATTTCTACCTTAGAAAGGCGCTCTAAAAGCTGTGCTTCACTTATTCCCTTATCATAGCCACTTTTTACTTCGCTCAAAAGGGCTGTAAATTCCCTAAATAAACAGCTTATTCCATAGTTAAGGGTGTATTCTCTTAGTAAAGATGAAACCAATCGAGTTTTACCCACACCAACCCCGCCCATAAATAAAAGGCCCTTCCAATGGCCTTTTTTAAAGTTTTTAGGGCTAGCCTTAGCCATGTGTAAGGCTTCGGCCAAGGAATCATTATGTAAAGTTTGGAAGTTACTCAAGGTGCAATCAAAAAATTGCGCAGGAATTTCAGTTTGATTAAAGAGCTGGATTTTAAAATCAATATCCTTGCAACTACATGTTTCCTGGTACTCTCGGCCTGCGTCATCTTTGGTGAAGATTACGCCATCACCACCGCATTTTTGACAATGGTTAAAACAACGGTCACACCTTTTGGCCATTGTAAACCACCCTTCGGGGAAGGTTTCGATTTGAGTACCATTGCACTTGGCGCATTTTGCCATTATTTTAATCCTGATTTTTTGAGAGCTACAAGTATCTAATTTTATGGGTGTTTACTGCAAAACAAAAAAGCCCTACTTGCCTAAATTATTCATTAGGAGATAGCATTTAAATTGTGTTGTCGCTAGTCCTATCTATAAAATTTAATCCTTGAAAACTACCATGACGTCTGAAATTATCCCCATTGGTTCTGATCATGCAGGCTTTACCTTAAAGGCCAAGATCATAGAACTTTTAAAAAACCATGGCTTTGTCCCACAAGATGAAGGTTGTTATGATGAATCTTCTGTCCATTACCCGCAAATTGGTAAACGAGTGGCCAGCCTTGTAGCCGAAAACAGGGTAAAAAGGGGGATTTTGATCTGTGGAACGGGCATTGGCATGTCTATAACCGCCAATCGGTTTAAGGGTGTTAGAGGGACCTTATGTCACGATGAATCCACTGCTTCTATGGCCAGGGAACACAATGATTCTAATCTTTTGGTTTTAGGTGCT
The DNA here is from genome assembly GCA_033791585.1 of SAR324 cluster bacterium. Classification (GTDB taxonomy): domain Bacteria; phylum SAR324; class SAR324; order XYD2-FULL-50-16; family XYD2-FULL-50-16; genus JASJGK01. The sequence continues at coordinate 3,770 of JASJGK010000097.1, forward strand.
AGGGTATTGAGTGAAGATTTAGCCTTGAAGATTGTCCAAACTTGGTTAGACACTCCCTTTGCAGGTGGCCGCCACCAAGATCGCCTTAATATGATCGAAGAAAACTAAACCTCTAAAAAAAGGACGATTTATCCTTGTCTTATAGCCCTTATTATTTCGAGATAGGCCTTCGGCAATAAAAGTTTGCAGCTAGTATGTGTATTTTTGCAGTTGGCCACGCGCCTCTGCAATCTGCATGGCCAAATCATCGGTGTTGTTTTCTAAGTCAGAAGCGGCTTTTTCAATCCCATCAATGGCATTTGTCAAGGCTTGGATCTCGCCTGCAATGGCCTGCAATTCTTTGGTTTGTTTTACACTACCCTCGTAGACACCCTCTAGCTTAACAGCAGAATTCATAGCATCTTTCACCACACCTTCTAGCTGTTCTTGGGCCTGTTTACCCACAACTTGTCCCTTTTGAGAAAGCTCATGTATTTTTCTAGCACCAGTATCGGCTCTACCTGCCAGAGCACGAACCTCATCTGCAACCACCGCAAAACCCTTTCCATACTCGCCCGCTTTAGCGGCCTCGATTGCAGCATTTAAAGAAAGAAGATTTGTTTGCTCTGCAATATCGTTGATCACAGAAATAGATTTGATGATTTGGTCCATCTGGGTCATGGCATCGCCAATAGAGCTACCTACTCCATGTAGTTGCGAAGAGCTAATTTTTGCACCAGAAACTGCAGCAGAGAGACTTTCGATGTTCTCCATTAACTGGCTCATCACCTTTTCAAAATTGCTATTCATGTGAGATAAGTTACTGGATTGTTCTGCCGCAACGCCTTTCAACAATTCACTTGACCCTTGGAACATAGAATAAAATTCTGCCATTTCACTGTTATTATTGAGTAAATCACCAATCATCTTCTGCAGACCACCAATACAACTTGCAAACTGGGCACCAAATGGGGTTGCCTTTGCTGCGACTAAGTCCCCTTTTTCTAGTGCCTCTGACATATCATTTTTAGCATTGGAAATAGCAATAATTTCTACATGTAATGTCTTTCCTATTTCATTCAAAGCTTTTAAATAATCTGGAAAGTGATCTTCACTGATCTTCCCTCTTTGAAAGTCTTCAAAAAGTTGGGTGACAGCCTGAGTTTGATTCGTCTTGTTGTCACTACCCTGCATTCCACTTAAAAGTGTAGGAATTAGCGCAGCCACAAGGACTAAGGTCAAGATGAAAAATTGGGTAAAGCCACCTTTAAGAACGAAGGCAGAAAGTAGGGCAAGAGCAATTAATCCCATGGATAAAGAGAAAAATGCAGTTTTAATGGTTGAATTAGAGATCATATTTTATCTTGGCTTTAGATTTACATAATTGTATATATTTATATAGGAATATTGTAAAGAACTTAACCAATAAATGATTAGTATTTTTAAAAGGGAAAAAAATTCAATCCTTTAGAATTTATAGATCTTATTCAATTTGTCTGCTTGCCAAATTTTGGGCGCTCAGTTAAAAATGAACTTACAGGAAAAATTCCCTTAAAAAAAAAGCCGTTTCAGACACCCTAACAGTTACAATCCCATGAAAGATATAAAAGCCTTTGATCCAGAGTTACAAAATGCAATTGATTTAGAGCACCATAGACAAATTGACAAGCTGGAATTGATTGCCAGCGAGAACATTGTTTCTTCCCGTGTACTTGAAGCTACTGGCAGTGTACTAACCAATAAATATGCTGAAGGTTACCCTGGAAAGCGTTACTATGGTGGCTGCGAACATGTTGATTTAAGTGAGCAATTGGCTATAGACCGTGCCTTAGAAATTTTTGGTGCTGATCATGCTAATGTACAGCCTCACTCAGGCTCCCAAGCAAACATGGCTGTTTATTT
>JASJGK010000098.1:0-4291 GCA_033791585.1 SAR324 cluster bacterium
TTAGGCTTTGCCGAACTTTTAGAAGACTCTGATCTTAGCCAAGAAGAAAGAGGCGATTTTGCGTCTCGCATACAGCAATCAGGGGACTATCTTTTAAACCTGATGAATGAGCTTTTAGATGTTGCAAGATTACAGGTTGAAGAGTCCCTAACTCTGAAAAAAACGGATTTAAATAAAATTTTGACCTCTAGCCTTGTTAATTTAGAGCCTTCAGCGGTATTTAAACATATAAGTTTAGACTTTGTAGATATGTCCCAAGGCTCTCCAATTGAAGTTTATATTAATGCTGGTGCCATGAAAAGAGTGGTCAATAATTTGGTTTCAAACGCCATCAAATTTTCACATGAGGGCGCTAGTGTTAAAATAACCATTTCTAGCCCCAACCCAAAACTGGTAACACTTTCCTTCCAAGATTTTGGTATTGGTATTCCAAAGGATAAACTTCATTTAGTTTTCGACAAATTTACCAAAGCTGGGCAAAAGGGGACCCAAGGGGAAAAAAGCACTGGTTTAGGAATGCATATCACCAAAAATTTAGTTGAAAAAATGCATGGCATTATTGAAGTGGACAGCACCGAAGGCACAGGCACCACCTTCAGTATAGGGTTCCCCTTAGATCCACATTAAAAAGCCTATAAAACCAGCTAGATAATACCTAGTTGTTTTTGATGTTTTCATCAGTCATACTCATTCCATTCAAATTGCCTGCAACACCTTAAAAGATACAAAAGGAATGGAAAACAAATATTATGTCTTTTTGATGGACCCCTTTGAAAGCCTTAACTTTGAGACTGAGACTTCTCTACTCTTGATCGAACAGTTACAGCTTCAAGGGCGAAAATCGCTCTGGGTAGAGCCTAAGGATCTCGTTTTAAGTCATAACCAACTTCATATTTACGGCCAAGAAGTAGTATCGGTTCACCCCTTTTCTTTAGGTGAAAAAAAGCTTTACACCCCTGAGTCTTTCGCAGCCTTTATCAACCGTAAAGACCCACCCTTTGACCTGCATTTTTTGCAAATGACTCTGCTTTTGGATTTTTTACCTGCCAGCTTATTACAGGTTAACCCACCACAAGCCTTGCAGAAGTTCAATGAAAAGCTCTTTGGCCTGCTTTGGCCCGAGCTGACTCCCCCAAGCATAACCTCCCAAGACTTTGGCCATTTGAGCCGTTTTATTTTGGAGCATGGTAGCGTTATCATTAAGCCCCTAGACGAGTGTTCTGGTCGTGGAATCGTTAAAATTCAGACTAAAGATAAAAATTGGGAAGAAACATTAAAAGAAATACTTAGCCTAGGAAACCAGCCAAAATGGTTGACCTTACAAGCCTTTTTAGAAGATGTTGCCCAAGGGGACAAACGAATCTATTTGGCCGACGGTGAACCAATCGGATGGGTGAATCGCGTGCCTAAGGAAGGCTCTTATTTAGCCAATATCCACCAAGGTGCCCTTTGCGAAGCGACGGAACTTAGCGCCCGAGATTTAGAGATTATTGAAGCCATCAAACCGACCTTGCAAAGAGAAAAAATCCTCTTTGTGGGCTTGGATGTGATCGGCGGATTTATCACAGAGATCAACATTACCAGTCCTTCTGCCATTCGACAAATAAACGAGGTTATGGGAAAAAAGTGTGAAATCGAAATGGTTGACCTGATTATCCAAAAGGCAGAGGCTCCCCAGTCACCCCTCACCTAAGAACTTGCGACAAGGCTTACATAATTTTGCGCACCTTCAAGTTTTATCCCTATTTTAATTCAACTTTTTGCTCTATCTTCACTTCTAGTGTTCCTCTAAAAGGGTGAGTATCAGTGGCCGTTACCTTAGTGGTCAAAACTTTGTTGGCAAGGTTAAATTGCAGGTGAGTTTTCTGACTTTGATCAATTAAAGTAAAAATAGTCAGGCTATAAAAAGGGTAAGGAAAGGCAATTCTAAAAAACACATAAACAATTCTCCCATAAAATTAGTATATTAGAATGTACCCTAATAAATTTGTCCCGATTTGTCCCTCAATGCCCCTCCTTGTCCGCCTAATATTATTGAACCCTACCCCAAATTACCCTAATCTAGATCTAAGATTACCGCCTAGTTATTAGCTTGTAATAGCAAAAGGGCACTGGTTACAAAATACAGTTAGGGCCTCTTAACTTTGAAAATTTGGCTCAGTACTAATTCCATGGTCGAGGCAGCAGACTAACTAACCAAGGTAACAGAGCTAAAGTGTTGCCAAATGCTTTTCTTGACGGTCTGCCCTTCTTGGTCTTTGGTAAAATGAATATTCCAGTTGCCAATTGAGGCGGCTACAGGGATTTGGTTATAGAGTATAGAGGCACCAAAGTGGGAGGGGGAAAGTTTTGGGTTGTTAGGGAATTTGCTGCCAACTCTGGTCTTTAGGTTCTAAATAAATTTAAAAAAGATAAATAGGATACAATACCGTATGTTTAAAGTTCAATATAAACCATTCACCCTATGGTCAAATAGAGCCACTTTTCTCCTATTAGTGATTTTATTTACTGTAGATCGAAGGAAAAAGGAGGCCTAAAACTACTAAGTGTCCCTTAGATTATGATTTAATTTTTTTTCCCAGACCCTAGTTTACTAGGGCCAGTCGCCCCCTCTATGGGCTTTTGCGCAAACCTCAGATGTGCAAGGGTCTTTGGGGGCGGCAACGGGAACAAGCCTCCTTTGCAAAGTATAGCTTCTCAGTTAAACACCGTTCAATTATGTACCTTGCAAATATTTAATTTCTAAAGTCTTTGCATCGGTTTTTTCCTTTTCCCACGTCTTCTTATTTTTTTTCTAATTTTGACTCATTGTTAATTTTTAACATGTCTCCCGAGCCTTTAAAGACCAGTTTTATAAGATGCTATTACCATTGGCTCGCGAAAGGTGGCTTTTTGCCTTTAAAACGGGTTTTGGGTATATTTAACCGACATGGCCTATTGTAGCAAAAACCAACGGAAACTATATTCTTTAAAAGAAAGAAAGTGGCCCAGATAGAGCTATTTTAAAGGAAAATATTTAGGAGGGAAGGTTCAAACAGAGAATAAATATGGAAAATTAGGACCGATTGCCAAAAACGCCCAGCAATTGAGTTATCTCGTCATCCTGACTACCCGATTGCTTCAACATCAACTTTGCACGTTCAAGATTGTCACCAGCCCAACCACGAGGTAAATCCATGCCCAGATTAGGGGCGAGGTCATCAATAAAATAGAGCATAAATCTAGACCATTCAATAAGGGCCGCAATGCCCCCTGGATGGGCGTCGTAAGACCCACCTGTGGCTTTAAGGGCCGCACCATAGCTATGCATAGCTGTTTTAAATCCCTCCTTGGCCTTTTGCTGCAATTCTGGTTGCCCCAAGCCCCTGAAGTGGGCCAAAGAAAGCATCAACTGCGAAATCTCAAGCCTCCCTTTTAAAAGATATCCTAAAACCTCTTGTTTTTTTACTTTCAAAAACATTTGGTGAAAATTACAGGCTGTGGGGGCAAGCAAACTATGAAACCTCATATGCTCCACTAAGGGTGCTGCGTTATCGCAAAATTCCGCCCACTCTCCGCCCTTATCAAAGGCCAGTTTTTCGATAGCTGGCAATTTGTAAATGCCCCTAAAACAGATTTCAGCAGGGGGCGTTTTCATATCTTTATAGATACTGATACGCTGCCTAGACTGGGTCAATCGCTCTAATTCTGTCTTTTGCTCAAGGTAAAACCCTATTGTATTGCAGTTGGCTATTAAAGTTTTTGATTCCGATGCTAAAATTGCTATTTCAGCAGCGGACCCACCACCTTTTTTTAACCCGATGGCGTGCTTTTTTTTGTTATCACCTTGGAACCGACAAAGACCTTGCAACATTTTTAAATAGGATTCTTCCGCCTTTAAAGCGATGCGAATATTATCGATGTTAAAAGCGCCCAACTGTTGTGCAACGCTCGCTTGCAACATCATTTCCAATTGAATCTCTGGTGCTGGGTCCTCTAACTGGTCACTAATTGTAGCAACCAATTTACTTCGCAAGGTGGCATTGGTTGGGTCTTCATTTAAGGCCTTTACATAATGTTTGCACGAGTTCCCCTTGGCGTGTTTTGCCAGAGACTGACCACTAATCTGCTCACTGCCACCACCAGCAAACTTTGCGGCCCATTTAGACATACCAGCTGACTTTGAGTTTTTTTGAATGTCAGTAACACGTTGCTTTAACTCAAGCTGCCAATGGTACAGCAACTCCAACAACTCCTACTTCTTTTAATACTGCTACTCCTCAACAAGGAAATATAACTTATGTTCCAAATG
>JASJGK010000099.1:0-6833 GCA_033791585.1 SAR324 cluster bacterium
GGTGTTGTCGATATTTTTAAAAACTTGTTCGAACATAGAATTGGCCTTAATATTTTTGTATGAATTATATAGATCAAATGTAGTAAAAAATTATGATTTCTGAATAGCTTAAAAAGGGAGGGTTTGAATTATTAACCTACAGTTTTCGCTCCAAGGTTGCCTAGCTCAAAAACGAAAAAAGCCCCCAGTTTAAAATAAATTAAACTGGGGGAATCAAAAGGAAAAAGCTCCAAACGCAAAAAGCCCCCATCTAAAAAAATAGATGAGGGCTTTTTTTCCTCCGCCCAAGGGCGGTGGTACCGAGTGCCGGAATCGAACCGGCATGACTTGCGTCACTGGATTTTGAATCCAGCGTGTCTACCAATTTCACCAACTCGGCGTATCTGTAAATTATGCCTTTAACAAATGCCCTGTCAAGCTACCTCTTTGCATTTTGTGCCTTCCAAATAGTTTTTATTTATATAGAGTCTGTTTCCGCTTAAGAAAAATCCAATTTTTGTAAAGCCCACTCAAGTCCAAATACTACCGACTTTTGCTGTAAAGCTCCAAAAGTGACTTGTTGGTTGCTGCAAGCTGCAATATGTAAATCCTAACTATGTGCAAAGGCTAAAGCCTTTAGGGAAACTTAATCGCTTTGCGATTAACCCGGTGGCCAAGTCATTCGCCTACCGCCTAAAATATGAAAATGGATATGGAATACAGACTGGCCTGCAATCTCATTGTTATTTGTAACAACCCTGTAACCCTCCAGGCCCTGTTCTTTAGCAATAGCCGCACACTTGAGCAGGATCTTACCTAAAAGCACTCCATCGGCCTCACTAGCATCATCCAAGTTCACAATATGCTTTTTAGGGATCACCAAAGCATGAAAGGGTGCTTGTGGCTCTAAGTCTAAAAAGGCCAATAGATCGTCATCCTCAAAAATCACCTTCGCTGGGATTCCTTTTGCGGCAATCTTACAAAAAATACAATTATCACTCACGGGTTCTCCTTTTTTTCTTTTTCTTGAATGTAGCTGGTTTTTAATCAAGGTGAAAGTGGCAATCTACTTGCCCTTGGCCTTTTTTTTTATTACTTTAAATAGATTAGGGGCATATATTAAGCTCTACAGATTTAAGCCCCCACTAATTTACACTTAACCTCGTCCTAAAATTCTCATGTCTGAAAATAAAGTAGCCATCGGCTTTGGTATCGCCTCAAAAAACAACAATGGAGACTGGCTTGAAGCCTATTACCCCTTTCCTATGTTGAACCCAACAGATGCCTTACTTGCAGACTTAAGGGCTGTAACTTTATCAGCAGAGGGGCAAAATGCTACCGTTGAGTTATTTAGTCAGGATTTAAACGATTTGATTGATAGATTAGATAAACACCCAGAAACAAAATCTTGGTTATACCAGGGTATGGAGTGGATGTCTTCGGTCCAGCCTATTGTTTTGGTGATCTCAGAGTTGCAAAAGCCACCTGAGACAGTTCCAGAAATATATCTACATCTACATTTATTAAGCCACAGATTGGTAAAGCCTCACAGCATTAGTTTAGAAGGCATTTTTGGAAAACTACCCAATGTTGCTTGGACAAACCTAGGCCCCATTGATCTGAGCGAACTAAAAGGCCGTGTTGCCGAAGCTCGTGGACAAGGGAAGTTTATTGCTGTGAAGTCGGTGGATAAATTCCCTCAAATGACCGATTACGTTGTGCCTGCAGGTGTGAGGATTGGCGATGCTTCCAGAATTAGGCTAGGTGCTTACCTTGGTGAAGGCACCACTGTGATGCATGAAGGCTTTGTAAACTTCAACGCTGGGACTTTAGGCACAGGCATGATCGAAGGCCGAATTTCCGCAGGTGTGGTCGTTGGCAAGGGGACAGATATTGGTGGTGGCGCAAGCACCATGGGCACTCTTTCAGGTGGTAACTCGGTAATTATTTCTCTTGGTGAAAATTGCCTAGTAGGCGCTAACGCTGGTGTGGGCATCCCTCTTGGTGATCGCTGCACTGTTGAAGCTGGTCTTTACGTAACAGGCGGTAGTAAGGTTTCTGTGTTGGATGATCAAGGTAAAGAGGTCAAAAAGGTTAAGGCTGGTGAGCTGGCTGGGATGAACGACCTGCTTTTTAGACGCAACTCAATCAGTGGAGCAATAGAGTGCCTAACCAACAAAAAGGCCATTGCTCTAAATGAGGAACTCCATAGTAATAATTAACTGCAATAACTGGCTGTAATAACGAATGGCTAACAGCTCGTCTTTAAAAAAAAGGTTTCTTTACTGGGTTGCACCTACGTTAATCCGTTGGATGCTTTTAACTATTGGTATGACCTGTAAACCCATTTGGTTTGGGCGAGAAAAGCTGGATGGCCTTGAGGAAAAAGGAGAAAACTGGATTTTCTCTCTCTGGCATAAAAATGTCGGCACGGCCAATTACCTACTTCGAAACTACGGCCTAGTAGTTATGGTTTCCCCTAGTAACGAAGGCGAGTGGGTGAGTAAGGTGGTTATCAAGCTTGGCAACGATGTGGAGCGTGGTAGCAGCAGCGGCGGTGGGGCTAGAGCCTTACTTAAAATGATCAAACGCATTAAGGCGGGCCAAATGGGGGCCATTACCCCAGATGGGCCAAGAGGGCCAATGTACCAGTTAGAGCCAGGGGCAATTGCCTTCGCTCAAAAGACAGGCAGGCCTTTGGTGCCACTACACATAGAATATACAAAGCCTTGGCTTTTGAAAAAAACATGGGACCAACAGACACTGCCCAAGTTTTTTTCCAAGATTATTATCACCCTAGGCGACCCTTTTTACGTCCCTGAAAAACTAACTAAGTCCGAGCAAGAGCAGACGGCTAAAGACTTTCAAAAAAAGATGATGGAAAACGTCGCTTTTTGCGAAGAACAACTAGAACAATATAAACTAACACTTTGAGCAATCAAATTAAATAAACTGATTAAAAAAAGCAAAGGAATCAAATGAAATACAATGTATTCGGACTAGGTAACCCCCTAATTGATGTGATTTTACAGGTACCAGAAGAGATTATGGGCAAGTTAAACGTGCCCAAAGGCAGCATGAACTTAGTGGATGCGGCCAGACAGGCTGAAATCTTAGAAGGTTGCAGCGCGTTTAAGGCAACCGAGGCCCTTGGTGGTTCTTGCGCCAATTCTATGGTGATGGTAGCTCAACTTGGTGGCAAGGCCACTTTTTGCGGCAATGCTGGGACTGACAAATTTGGTGATACTTACAAAGCCCAACTAGAGGCAGAGGGTGTGACAAGTTACTTGGCCCAAGAAGAGGGTGTGACTGGTTCTACCGTGATCTTAGTAACCCCAGATGCCGAGCGAAGTATGAACACTCACTTAGGAAAGTGTCAGGACCTAAAAGCCGAGCAGATTGATTTAGATGCTCTAGCTGAGTCAGAATATTTATACATTGAAGGCTACCTTTGGGATACCCCAAGCCAGCAGGAAGCAGTGATGAAGGCTGTGGAACACGCAAAAGCCAATGGCGTAAAAATCGCCTTAAGTCTATCCGATGCCTTTTGTGTGGAGCGAAATAAAGAAGCCTTCCAAAATTTATGCGACAACTATGTGGATTTACTTTTTTGCAATGAAACCGAAGGAAACTCCATGACTGGTCTTGACGACGCTATGGAATCTTTACGTAAACTAGGGTCAAAAATCACCCATGTAGCCTTTACCTTAGGCGCTAGAGGCGCTGTGATTTGGGATGATGGTGAACTTTTTCATATTGAGCCTGTACCAACAGAAGCAGTGGATACCACAGGTGCTGGTGATGCCTTTGCTGCCGGTTACCTCTATGGTGTTACAAACGGATATTTACCAGAAAAAGCAGGGGACTTAGGTTCGGTTGCAGCCTCTATCGTGGTTGGGCAGGTTGGCCCACGCTTTAACGGCAACTTTAAAGAATTAGTAGAAAGCTACCTAGATTAATATGTTTGAAGTAAAAGGAAATTCGGTCTCTTTTTCTGGAATCCCAGCCACTAAGTTGGCTGAGGATTTTGGGACACCCCTATATATCTACGATGAAAAGACCATCCGTAAAAATTGCCAGGCCCTAAAATCTATGGTGGATCTGCCAAATTTTGAAGTCTTTTATTCTGCTAAAGCGAACACGAACATAGCCCTATTAAAAATCATCAAGTCGGAAGGCTTGAAGATTGATGCCATGAGTTTAGGTGAGTTGGCTTTAGAAAAAGAGGCTGGTTTTGAGGCAAGCGAGATTCTATTTTTAGGCAATAACCTAAAAGAGTCGGATATTAAGGCTGTAACTGGCGAGGGCATTAAATGCTGTTTGGATTCTTTGGACCAAGTAGAACGCTTTTGCAAAATTGCCCCAAATACTAATTTTTACATCCGCCTGAACCCTGGAGTGGGGACAGGTGCAGGTCACCATGAAAAGGTGGTAACAGCAGGTAAGGTAAAATTTGGCATTGATTTGAGCCTGTTAGATGAGGCTATAATTTTAGCGAAAGCCCAAGGCTGCAAGGTCACGGGGTTTATGGTGCATATTGGCAGCTTGTTTTTAGATTCTACGCCCTACTTGAATGCCATTGAGCAGTTGTTAGAAATAGCTAAATCCTACCCAGACATCGAGTATATTGATTTTGGTGGTGGCATCGGTGTGGCTTACGATCGAGAAACCGAGCAACCCTTTCCCTTTGCCGACTTTAGTGAAAAGTTTAGCAAAATCTTAAAGGATTGGATGTCAGACACAGGCCGAGCCCCAACCTTTGCCATGGAGCCAGGTCGCTTTGTGGTGGCGGAATCAGGCGCTTGCTTGGCCGAGGTTCAGTCAGTAAAAACCAATTCAGGGGTCCACTTTGCAGGCACCAATCTAGGTTTTAATTTCCTCTTGCGACCTGAGTTTTATCAGGCCTACCATGAGATCATTAAGGCCACAGGTTTACAGGGTGAAAAAGTGACCTACAATGTTACAGGTAACGTCTGTGAATCAGGTGATAACTTGGGAAAAGATCGGGAACTGGCCAAATGCAAGGTTGGTGATTTGTTACTGGTGCGGGATACAGGTGCTTATGGTTACGCAATGGCTAGTAATTATAACAGTATGTGTAGGCCTGCGGAAGTTTTGATTACTGCAACTGGGGAGGCCAAGTTGATTAGAAAAAGAGAAGAGACTGCAGACCTGTTAAAAAACCAAATCTATTAGAGCCAGCATGGTAGATTCCCTCCCTCCCTTACAGATTCCGCTCAAGTACAATGTGCTTATGAGCGGTAAAACCTCCCTCAAGTTTGGCGGGCCTGCGAGCATTTTGGCCACAGCTAGTAATACCACTGAGCTGAAAGCCTTATTAGGCTATATCAAGGCCAATAACCTCCCTTGGTTTTTGCTGGGGCGAGGTACAAATCTGATTGTTTCAGACGTTGGTTTTAAGGGCTTGGTTATTACCCTAGGCGGTGACTTTGATAAAATTGAGGTTTCAGGTGAGCAAATGAACTGCGGTGCAGGGGCAGGTGACTTTGCTATAGCTCGAAGGGCGAGAGAAGAGTCATTAACAGGGTTGGAGTTTTTGTCTACCATCCCAGGCAGCTTAGGTGGCGCTATCCGTATGAATGCAGGCGCTCACGGGTCAGAAATTGCTGATTCTTGTGAGTGGATAGAGGTGATGGATCTAGAGGGCGAGGTTTTTAAATACCACCCTGAAGACTTGCGAATGGGCTACCGAACGAGCTTACTAAAAAAAATGCCTGTCGTGGTGATGAGAGCAGGCTTGAAATTGGCTAAGGGTGCCCTTTCAGACATTAAAATCAAAGAAGATGGCTTTAAAACCCACAGAACAAATAGCCAACCAACAAAGAGCAACAACTGTGGCAGCCTATTTGCCAACCCCGAGGGGGAGGCAGCGGGCAGGTTGATCGACCAAGCAGGCCTCAAAGGGTTTGGGCTAGGTGGTTTTAAAATGAGTGAGAAACACGCAAATTTTTTAGAAAATATTGACGGTCAAAAAATTGATGACTTGGCAAAGTTGGTGGATCACGTTAAAAAAAGAGTCTATGAAACATCTGGCTTTAAATTAAAGCTAGAAGCAGAAATTTTAATCTAACTACCTTAGAATATTGGCCCAATGAGTGAAGAAATCGACGTACAAAAAGTAGCAAAACTAGCCCGTTTGAAGCTAACCGAAGAAGAAGAAAGGGTTGTGGGGCAGAAGTTTAAAGATGTGCTTGGTTATATTGCAACGCTTGAAGAAGTTGAAATCACTGGTGAACTTGCGGGTAAAGATGAATCAGAGCAGGTGCTATATCGACCTGATAAAAATGTTGTTTCCCCTGTGAAACCTGAAGATTTTTCCCCACATATGGAAAATGGTTTTTTTAAGGTGCCAAAGGTTATTGAGTAACCTTCGGTTTTTTCTAGGTCTATCTAATCTAGTTATTCGCGTAGCGAGTAAGTTTCCCTAAGCGATTTGTCGCTTACATATGGACAAAAGCCGCCTTCCTTTTGGTTACCCACTTCTTAACCCTGATCTTTCAGGGTTTCCCCCTCTTTTTTTCGCCTCCACTCCCCCAAATTCCTTCTTTTACGCTTAACAGCTTCAAGTATTTTTTCTTTATTCCTCGCCGTGCCGCCCCTTAAGCCTTTCCTTTTAGATGCCCAATGCTTCGCCCATATTGCTGGGTGGAAATTTTTAGGGTATAATTTTTAGCCCCCTCTCCTAAGGTCGTGCTGCTAATTTTTCAAGTTTAGGGCTTATTTCTCTTAGGTAAGCTCCAAGTATTCGCTTAACTCTTTTGTGCCAGAGGGGAATGTAACGAGTGAAATATCCCTGCTACCGGTCCCTAACTTTCAACAAAATTCATGGCTAG
>JASJGK010000100.1:0-18797 GCA_033791585.1 SAR324 cluster bacterium
CCACTGGCTTTTTGGGCAGTTCGCTTGCTATTAGATTAGTGTCTGAGGGTTACGACCTTACTATTTTAAAAAGGTCTACTTCCAATTTGAAGCTAATAGGGACTATTGTTGATCAAATCCAAATGGTGGATCTGGATAAAACAGACCTACAGACATTTTTGAGCGAGACCCCCAGATTTGATGCCCTTATCCATACGGCAACCTGTTACGGCCGCAAAAATGAAGGGGAGTTGCGGGTTTTTGAAACTAATACATATTTTGCTTTTCAACTTTTAGAAGCAGCGGCGGAGCATAAAATTCCTCTTTTTATCAACAGTGATAGCCTACTGCCTAGAAATTTTAACTCTTACAGTTTATCAAAAAAGCAGTTTTCTGAGTGGGGGGAACATTATGCAAAACGTAAACTCATTACCTTTATTGACGTGCAAATTGAGCATATGTTTGGCCAAGGGGACTCTGAAACCACCTTTACCAACTACGTAATTAAAGAATGCTTGAATAATGCAGAAAAATTAGACCTTACCCAAGGGGAGCAGGAAAGAGATTTTATTTATATTGAAGATGTTGTTAGTGCCTATTTGGTTTTACTTAAAACAGGGAATTCACTACCATCTGATTATTCTACTTTTCAGCTTGGTTTAGGCAAGGCCATTAAGGTAAAAAACTTTGTAGAACTGGTTAAAAAATTATCTAAATCTAATACTAGGTTGGATTTTGGAGCCATGCCCTACAGGAAAAATGAATTTATGTTTTGTGAGGCAGATACAAGGCCCCTACAAGCACTAGGCTGGAAGCCAAAATATACTCTAGAAAGTGGAATTTTAAAAACAATTGAATTTGAAAAGGACAAATGAAACTCTTAATAACTGGTGGATGTGGTTTTTTAGGCAGCAACCTTGCGGTAGATGCCTTGGAGCAAGGCCATGAAATTTTAGTATTTGATAACCTTTCTCGTGAAGGCTCGGTGCTTAATTTGGCTTGGCTGCGTAAAAGTGGAGATTTCCAGTTTGTTAATGGAGACATTAGGAATACCAACGATATTACTCGAGTTATTGAGTCCTTTAAACCAGAAGCTATATTCCATTTAGCTGGTCAAGTAGCCATGACAACTTCTATCGCTAACCCACGTTTGGACTTCGAAATAAACGTGCTGGGGACCTTTAATTTATTAGAAGCTGTAAGGGCACATTGCCCTGAGGCCAAAGTGGTTTACTCTTCTAGTAACAAGGTTTATGGGGATTTGGAACAATACCAATACCAAGAGTTAGCAACGAGATACGATTGTATTGATAAAACCAATGGCTTTGATGAAGAAACCACTTTGGAGTTTCACTCCCCTTATGGTTGCTCGAAAGGTGCTGCGGATCAGTATATGTTAGATTATGCTAGGATATTTGGCCTTAAAACCATTGTTTTTCGTCATTCTAGTATGTACGGCGGTCGTCAATTTGCAACCTACGACCAAGGTTGGATCGGTTGGTTTTGCCAGAAGGCTATTGAAGCTGCCGCTGGCAGTACAACCCCATTTACCATCTCAGGCACAGGCAAGCAGGTGCGTGACGTACTTCACGCTGAAGACATGAAGAGGCTTTATTTTTCGGCCTTAACAGAAGATGTTCCTAAGGGAAGCGCCTTCAATATTGGCGGCGGAATGCCCCAATCGCTTTCTTTGCTTGAGCTTTTTGCCCTGTTAGAGAAGATTGTTGGTGTGCCTTTAAAATATGACAAGTTGCCTGCAAGAGAATCTGACCAAAGGGTCTTTGTGGCCGATTTAACCAAAGCTAAAAAATTACTCAAATGGGAACCGCAGGTGACTTCAGAAGAAGGCATCAGAAAAATGGTAACTTGGCTACAGAGCCTTAAGGAATAAATATATGAGCAATCAAATCCAACTTACTGTAGCTATCCCCTCATACCTAGAAGCGGAAAACTTAAAGTTTTTGCTACCCCAGTTAAAAGAGGCCTTAAAGGATATCCCAAATTACGAAATCCTAATTGTAGATACCCCTGAGGCTAGAGATGAGACTCCTGATGTCTGTAAAGAGAATGGCGTTAGATACATTAACCGAGACGGTGGCGATACCTATTCGGCAGCTGTAACCACCGCAATTGCCAAGGCTGAAGGTGAATTTTTGCTCTTTATGGATGGTGATGGCTCCCATGATCCAAATTTAATCCCCGAGCTTTTTTCCCACAGAAATGACTATGATATCGTTGCGGCTTCTCGCTATGTTGGTGGGGGATCAACAGACAATAATGCCGTCTTAGGTTTGATGAGTAAAACCTTGAATCTTACTTACCGAATTGTATTAAACTTAGATGCTTACGATATTTCCAATAGTTTTAAGCTCTACCATACAGCCCCCCTTCGGGACTTGACACTTTACTGCACCAACTTTGATATTATCGAAGAGATTATGGTAAAATTGAACCGCATCAAAAAGGTAAAGGTCAAAGAAATCCCTTTTCATTTTCGAGAGCGGGTTCATGGTGAAACCAAAAGAAATCTGGTCACCTTTATCTTTTCTTATGCCAGTACCTTGATCAAACTAAGGTTTGGTAAGTAAGCTTTAAGCGGCAGAGGCTTCTAACGTAGACAAAAAAGCCTCTTTTCTTTGCCTTGGAGTGAAGATTTACAAATCCAACAACTAAGAGTGAATTGGCCGTAACCCTAGTAGCCTAATTCTCACTTCCCTATTTTGTTATATCTCGATTTAGATTAAATCTTTAGGTCATGTTGGGTTGGTTGCTGCAATCTTCAAAGAGGTTCTAAAATAGTAACAACAAAGGAGCTTTCTTCTTCGGTTAGGCGCTTGATTTTTTAATTTTGCTCTTTGTGCCAAGCGTAGGTTTTTTCTACGGCGAGGTCCAAAGGGGTCCAAACATCCAGCCCTAAGACCCTAGCCTTTTCAATGCTGGGCAAATATTTATGTCGAAAGTCACCATTTGCTTTGGCAAGTGGCCCTTCAATTGGTAATTTTACAGGTGCTGACTCTGAAACCAAAGTTGCTAGTTCTGTGATGCTCACCCCTTGGTCAGACCCAAGGTTATAGGCTTCACCTGTCGCTCCTTGTAGCAATAGAGTCCATAGCCAAATAGCTAAATCCTCCCCATATAAATAAGACCGCTGTGCAAGGCCGTCACCCTTAATTACAATGGGCTTTTCTTTCAGGCTATCGCCAATAAAGTTCCCTACAGCAAAGTGGGTGTCTAGTGGTAAATAGGGGCCTACAAAGGCAAAACCACGGGCAGACACGCAATCAAAGGAATGTTGTTTCGCCGCAATAAAGCCAAAAAGCTCTGAGGTCCGTTTGCCATTGCCATAGGCAGTGGTGAGGTTTGTAGGGTCGGGCGCGCCTTGGTAAGTTTCAGGAATCAAGTTGATTTCTTGGGGTTGTTCCCCGTAGACAGCTCCTGAGCTTACATTTAGGAATTTTTTTGCTTTATTCTTTGCAGCAAAATCTAAGATGTTCCTGGTTCCCTCTAAAATTACATCCATCATCAGCATAGGGTCTTCTGCGTTGAGCTTGGCGCTGGCTTCTGTGGCGGCGTGGATCACTAAATCAAATGATTTTGTTGAGCTTACCTCTTGCCTAACATCACCCTGTATAAAGGCAATGGAGGGATGTTTAAACTGTGGGTGTGCTTTTAAAAAGGCCTCAGGGTTTCGAGAAAGCACGGTCACCTGTGTTTTTAAGCCCAGTTCAGACCCCAACCAGAGGTGACTTTCTAACAGCCATTTCCCAAAAAAACCCGTTCCCCCTGAGATAAAAATAGAGGATTCTTCCCACCCCCGCCAAAGGTCAGTTAACTGTTCTTTTAAAATTTCATGAAGATCTAATTTCATAGGGCTGCTTAAGGGTTATAGCTGGTTGGCTGTGCTAAAAATGTAGGATTATTTTAGTTTTCACTAAATTTTAGTGCTAGTCGAGTCATTTTTAAAAAGAGAAATTGCTGGTCTTGTTGGCAGAGGAAAGTTGAAAAACTCGTCAAGTCGAATAGTAAAAGAGTCTATAGGGCCATTATATAATTCTCTTATTGCTCAAATCTTGTTTTTCAGATAATATTGAAATCTTGATAAAAACTAAATTTTAGCAAAAATTTACTCTCACCAAAAGAGCCTTTATGAATGTAATCGAAAAGAAAATTATCTCCGTACTTAAAGAACTGAAAGAAGACTTCGGGGTTATTGAAATTAAAGCTGAGTTTGAGGCTGAAGGCAGCAGGGTGGACGAAATGATGCGTTTAAAAGACGTGACCGCTAGTGCAGGTCTGCCCGTTCTTTTAAAAATTGGTGGCGTAGAAGCCATTACGGATATTTATATTGGTTTATCTTTAGGGGTTCAGGGGTTAAATGCTCCTATGGCAGAAACTCCGTTTGCGTTGCAAAAATACCTTTCTGCAATCAAGACCTTCATCCCAGAAGACAATCGTGAAGAGCTTTCTTGCTCATTCAACCTTGAGACAATAACTGCCTGTAATAATCTAGACGACATGTTGGCTCTAGAGGACATCAGTTTCCTAGATGGTATGACCATTGGTAGAGTAGATTTAACTGGTTCTTTATATAAAGGTAGAGACTATATCGAAAGTGAAGAAGTTTTTCAGCTTTGCCACACTGCTTTTACCAAAGCCAGAGCCAAGGGGTTGCGCTGTGCAATGGGCGGTGGTATTTCCACTGAAGCCTTGCCAAATGTCCAGCGATTGGTTGATGAAAAGTTGATCGATAAGTATGAAACTCGTAAAATTGTTTTTAGCGCTGATTCGGTAAAGTACGGAGAAAAGGCGATATTGAAGGCAGTTGAATTTGAATTACTTTGGCTACAAAGCAAGCAAAGATTTTACTCTCGTGCCGCAACAGAAGATGCTAATCGTATCGTAATGCTTCAAAAACGTTTAGACGCCTAATCATACTGGCCTAAACGATCACCATACTTAGTTGTAGGCTCACCTGAGCTTGCAACTTAAGACTATATAAATTTCTTTTTTTTAAAAACATGAGAGTTGCGGATTATATTTTTTCCACTTTAGCCGATTTAGGCCATAAGTATGTATTTTTGGTCACAGGTGGCGGTGCCATGTTCCTGAACGATGCAATTGCAAAGGAAACCCGATTAAAGTACATCTGTAACCAGCATGAACAAGGTTGTAGCATCGCGGCAGAAGGTTATTCTCGTGTTTCTCATGAGCTTTCTATTATCAATGTCACTACAGGCCCAGGTGGGATCAATGCTCTCAACGGGGTTTTTGGCGCTTGGACCGATTCAATGCCCATGTTGGTTGTTTCCGGGCAGGTTAAAAAAGAAACCTGTATGGCCAGTTATGATCAACCTGATCTACGGCAGTTAGGTGACCAAGAAGTGGATATCATCTCTCTAGCAAAGCCCCTGACTAAATATGCAGTCTTGGTCCATGAGCCAACAGAAATTCGCTACCATTTAGAAAAAGCGCTCCATTTAGCCACTACTGGGCGAAAAGGCCCTGTTTGGATTGATGTTCCTGTGGATGTTCAGTCGGCTGAGATTGACCCCGCAACTTGCAGATCTTTTACAGCCGACGCAGAAGTGAAAAATGCAACGCTGGAAGAGGATTGCTCACAGGTTCTAGAACTTTTGAAAAAAGCAAAACGCCCCTTGATTCTTGCTGGTTCAGGTGTTCGCCTTGCCGGTGGTTTAGAAGAGTTAAATAACTTGACCCAAGAAAATAATATCCCAGCGGTTAGTTCATGGACGGCAGTTGACCTGTTTGATTCTGATAACCCTCTCTATTTTGGTAGAACAGGGACGTTAGGCGAGCGAGGTGGTAACTTTGCTATTCAAAATGCAGATTTGTTGATTTCTATCGGGTGCCGCTTAAATGTTCGGCAGGTGAGTTACAATTGGGATTCCTTCGCAAAAAATGCTCTTAAAGTTCAGGTGGATATCGATCCTGCTGAATTAGCAAAGCCCATAAGCAACCCTGACTTACCTATTGTTGCTGATGCAAAAGAATTTATGGCTTTGTTAGGCCAGAAACTAAAAGCAGACCCCATTTCTATTGACCAAAACTGGTTAACCTCTGGCCGTGAAACGAGGCTTAAATACCCAGTGGTATTAGATAAACACAGAGACGCAACAAAACTAAACCCTTACTTCTTTGTTGAGCAACTTTTTGAGAAACTAGAGTCTGATGATGTTGTTGTAACGGGTAATGGCTCCGCTTGTGTGATGTCTTTTAATTCCGTTAGAATCAAATTGGGGCAACGCCTCTTTTGTAACTCAGGTAATGCCTCTATGGGTTACGATCTACCTGCTGCAATCGGCGCTTGTTTGGCCCATGATAGTAAGCGTGTCATCTGCCTCGCTGGCGATGGGAGTTTGCAGATGAATATCCAAGAGTTGCAAACGGTTAGACAGTATAATTTGCCTGTGAAACTATTTATCCTCAATAATGCGGGCTATCTTTCTATCAGGCAGACGCAAAATGGTTTTTTTAAAGGGAACATGATTGGCTCTTCACCTGCCTCAGGTGTCAATAATCCCGATTTTGTTGCCTTGGCTGGTGCCTATGGGATACCTGCAAGGAAAGTAGAGTTAGAAAATTTAGATGAAGCCTTAGACTGGGCATTGAGTGAATCTGGCCCTGTGGTCTGCAATGTGATTGTTGACGAAGACCAAGCTTTTGAGCCTAAACTTGCAAGTCGTAGGGGTGAAGATGGAACCATTGTTTCTCCCTCCTTTGAAGACATGTTTCCTTTCTTAAGCCCTGAAGAAATTAAAGCTAATCTCTTTGAAAAGAATACTATCCCCTTTAAAAGAAAGGATTAACTTGGCCCAAAAAACGGTATTCCTTACTGGTGGCGCAAGAGGGCTCGGTGCTGAAATAAAGTCCTTTTTAGAGTCGGCAGGCTACAAGATCATTGCCCCAAGCAGACAAGAGTTGGATTTAACAAATCCAAAAGGGATACAAGACTATCTAGTCCAAAATAACCCCCAAGCAGACATCCTTATTAACAATGCTGGGGAGAATATAATTTCCCCCCTTGAAGACATATCATTGGGCCACTGGCAAAGAACACAAGATATAAATCTTACTGCCCCTTTTTTACTGACCCAACACTTTGGCGAGCAGATGAAAACAAAAAAGTGGGGGAGAATCATCAATATCAGCTCTATTTTTAGTCTGATTTCTAAGGCGCAAAGAGCCCCTTACACAGCTTCTAAAGCTGCCCTGAATGGCCTAACTACAACAAGCGCTATTGAGCTTGCGCCTTATGGAGTGTTAGTCAATGCCATAGCCCCGGGGTTTTTTAAAACAGAATTGACTAGTGCTAATAATAGCCCAGAGCAGATAAAAGTACTTGAGCAAAATGTACCACTTGGCCGCCTAGGCGAACCAATAGAAATTGCTCGTCTTATAAATTTTCTCATTTCAGAACAAAACACCTATCTCACTGGGCAAGTTTTAGTGATTGATGGTGGATACCTTTCGGTTTAAATTATGGATTCTATTTCAATTAAATCCCATCAGGGGAATTATTCAGTCGATTTTTTTAGTACCTTAGCGCCTCTTGTTGAGCAGATTGAAAAAACAGCAGGCGCCTTAGTTGCCATAGATAAAAATGTTTACGATCTTTATGAAAGCTTTTTTGCGGGCTTAGCGGCTAAAGTTCCCCTGATGACTATTGAAGCCAACGAGGATAATAAAACCTTGAAGGGGGCAGAAGAGGTTTTGCTGTTTCTCCAAAAAAATAATGCTACTAAAGTAACGGAAGTTTTTGCCATCGGCGGCGGGATTATCCAAGATATTGTTGGTTTTGCAGCTCATCTTTATTACCGTGGTTTGAAATGGCAGCTGGTTCCAACAACCTTACTTTCTATTGGTGATAGTTGTATTGGCGCAAAAAATGGTTTGAATTTGGGTGCTTATAAAAACCAGATCGGCTCTTTCCATTCGCCAGGCAAAGTTTTAGTTTGTCCTGACTTTATTCAGACTTTAACGCCTGGAGATGTTATGTCTGGCTACGGTGAAGTCTTAAAGTTGTTACTGATCAATTCAGAGGCGAGCTTTCGTTTTATGAAAACAGCCTTTGATCAAGGCTCAGTTTCCAGCGCTACTTGTTTGGAGTTAGTGCAGAAATCCTTGCTCACAAAAAAGAAAATCATTGAAATTGATGAGTATGAAATAGGGCCAAGAAAACACTTGAACTATGGCCATACCTTTGGTCATGCATTAGAAACTATGACAGACCACAAGGTTGTACATGGGTTAGCTGTTGTATTTGGGATAGATTTAGTAAACTTTTATAGCTTTAAAAAGGGCTGGCTTGCGCAAGATGTTTATTTAGAAATCCAAGATACCATTAAAAAGCATTTTTCTTTCTCAGGCGTGCAAGGGCTAGATGCAAAAGAGTTGGTTGATTTGACTCGGAGAGATAAAAAAGTTTCTGAGGGTAAGTTGCAGCTCGCTGTGTTAAAAGATTTTGGAAAAATGGAAATGCAAGGGGTTCCCTTTGATGATGAACTATATGAAATAGTAGCTGAATACTTGGCTGCTATTGATATAAAAGCTTAAGGATTTAACGGTAATCTTAATGGTTGAGCAAAAAAAAATTGCAACAGTGATTGTACCTTCTTATAACGAAGAAGATAACATACCCGCTTTATTTGAACGTGTGGAAAAGGTCTTTGAAGACTTGGATGGCTACACCCATGAATATATTTTTATTGATAACGCTTCCACTGACAGGACTCCTTTTATCTTAGAGGAACTGGCAAAAAAGCACTCCCATGTTAAGGTGATTTTTAATGCTCGTAACTTTGGGCATATCCGGTCGCCTGTTTATGGAATTTTGCAATCAGAAGGGGATGTAACAATTTTTATGGTCGCTGACCTGCAAGATCCCCCTGAAAAAATCCCTGAAATTCTTAAAGCTTGGGAAGAAGGTAACCAGATTGTTATGTGTGTTAAAACCCAAAGTAAAGAAACATGGGCCATGTTTATGGTGCGCAAACTTTACTATTGGATTGTCGGTAAGTTGGCAGAAGTGGATTTGGTTAAGAATTTCTACGGTTTTGGGGCTTATGATAGGTTGATTATTAAAGAACTACGAAAATACGAAGACCCCTACCCTTATTTTCGTGGTCAACTTTGTGAGTTAGGCTTTAACAGTAAACAACTAGAATATACCCAAGAGCGCCGTGCACGTGGGTTTTCTAAAAATAATTTTTACTCCCTTGTTGATAATGCCCTTTTAGGCATTACCTATCACTCAAAAGTCCCCCTGCGGTTTGGAATTTTTGCAGGCTTTTTTATGGCTTTCTTAAGTTTTTTAATCGGTATCGGTTACGGTGTGGCTAAAATAATGTATTGGGATTCTTTTTCTATCGGGGTTGCCCCTTTGATCCTGGGAACTTTTTTCTTTTTCTCTTTGAATCTCATTTTTTTAGGGATCATTGGAGAATATATCGGGAATATCTATACGCAGGTGTTAAAAAGGCCTTTAGTTGTCGAGCGAAAGCGCCTGAATTTTGACTCTGATGAGGAAAAAGGTTAAATTGATTAGAGAAAACTCGTGATTGAAAAAGTGAAGGCCCTCCTTGAAATTCGTTTTATTCGATTTTTAATTGTTGGAGGTATCAATACTCTTTTTGGTTATGGTGTTTTTGCAATCCTCATCCTCTTTGGTCTGCACTATGTTTTGGCCAGTGCTCTTTCTACCATTGCAGGGGTCTTGTTTAATTTTCAAACCATACGCAAACTGGTTTTTCAAAGCCACGACAATGGTCTGATTTTCCGCTTTATTCTGCTCTATTGCTTTTTATATTTAGTTCAGTTGGGTCTTTTACGAGGCTTTGAGTTGATCGAGGTAAAGCCGATCATCGCGGGTATGATCTTTTTGGCACCTATGGCCCTCTTGTCTTATATCTTAAATAAGAAGTTTGTTTTCCATAACAAAGTTAGCACCATGGATGTAGCTAAGGAAACTATTGAGGATGCTACCAAAATTCCCTAGGTTTTTCCTCCCCTCGTCTTAAATCTGCCTCTATCTTTACTCAATCCTTACTAAATTCGTATTCTTCGGCTGGTACTGGACAAACAAAGGCTTCGCCTTTGACAAAACGAATGGC
Organism: SAR324 cluster bacterium; assembly: GCA_033791585.1. GTDB lineage: Bacteria > SAR324 > SAR324 > XYD2-FULL-50-16 > XYD2-FULL-50-16 > JASJGK01. Next base: position 10,110 of record JASJGK010000100.1, read on the forward strand.
TTCTTTAGCCGACTGGGTTTCCATCTCAAACCTGATATCAAAAGCACAAGAACCCATGTGTTGGGTAAGTAGGATGTTGTCTAACTCTGTTAGTGGGCCTTTGTAGGGTTCCTTTTCAAAGCAGTCTATGGCAGCCCCTGCGATTTGGCCTGATTTTAAAGCATCATATAAATCGGCTTCATTGATGATTCCCCCACGGGCGTAGTTGATCAATAGGGCATTGGGCTTCATCATAGCCAATTCCTTTTTGGTGATCAGGTCTTTGGTCTTGTCGTTTAGAGGTGTATGGACTGTAATAATGTCGCATTCTTTGTAAATTTCCTCCTTGGTGGCCCACTGGCTTGGGCAAGAGGTCAAAAAGGATTGGTAGTTATCTTTTGCTGTTTCAGTAATGTCATTTATGTAGATTCCCCCTGAGCCAAATGGTTGCATAAGGCGATAAACAAGGGTCCCCACACGGCCAAAACCAATGATCCCTACCTTTGATTTTCCAAGGCGCAAACCTGTGAGCCTGTTCCATTCCCCTCTTCTCATTTGACGGTCGGCCTCATTGAGTTTACGGCTTAAAGAAATCATACTTGCTACAGTCACTTCCCCAACCCCTTCTGTTACAGCATCAGGCGTATAAGCGACCTGAATAGACTTTTCCTTACATAGATTTAAGGGCACAGAGTCCAAACCAATTCCCACACGTACAATTGCCTTGAGCTTTGTAGACTTAGTTATGAGTGAGGTTAGGTCTTCGGTGCTGGCAATCAAAACCTCGGCATCCAAGGCTAAATCACATAACTCTTCTGGGGTTAATTTTCGGTCAAAAGGGTTGGCTGCAAAATCAACCCCCGCTTCCTCTAATAGGGTTAAAGCTGCTCGGTCATACTTCCCAAAGGGGAAGGTGGAAATGAATACTTGGGCCATGGGGTCTTTTGTTAGTTAGGATATTTGTTAGTTAAAATATTCGTTTGTGAATCTAGTTTAAAATAGGGGCTCGCCCCAAGGGTAACTTACAATGACTTGCGTCGCATTGCCATCTTCTCCATGGGCAACATCCATTCGCCATACCAAACCTGAACCCGTGACCAAACGAAAGCCTAAACCTGTTGAGGTTTTATGGGCAAGGCTTAAGTCTTCTTTGGTTTCTGCAACGGAACCTTGTTCGTGAAAGGCAGCCAGTTGGATGGAAGTTCGAACATCCTTGATCAACCAAAAGTTAAAAGCTGTTTTTTCGTCGGTTAAATTCCAGCGAACCTCCGTTCCGTAAAACTGGGTATGGGCGCCCCGAAACCGAGCAAAGGGGAAGGCTCTAAGGCGGCCAGGGCCACCGAGGCTTGAGGAAGTTCCATATTGGTTGGCTGCCACAGTGTCATCTAAAGATTGCTCTATCGTGGATTCACAGGCGGTTGGGTCGGCACTAGTGGTACAATCAACATCGCCAAACATCAATGATCGCAGGGTTGTGCGGTCAGTCAAACCCTCTTTGGTTACTACAGCATCAGAGGTATAGTAGTTAAAAAGCCAAACGCTTTGTTTGCCAATGGGAATGTACATGGTCACGTTAACATCTTCTGTGTATTGCTCTGGTGCTGTGCTGTCGGATTCTAAGCCCTCTGCACCTGCACGGGTAAAGCTCGCCCTTAACCCTGCTCTAGGGTCACTCCAATCATCGGTCAGATCTAAAATCGCACCTGTGGTTTTTGATTTGGCCGTAGTTGCCTCAGCGCCGTCTGTTTCAAAAAGCACATTGCTATCTTTATCTTTAACTGATTGTAAGGTGGAGCTGCTGGTAAAACCAACATAGTAAAATTGCAATCGTTGCTCAGCAAGTTTTAAAGAAATTTGCCCCCCGCTGCCAGAGCCATCGCCAATTTGGTAGATGTTATAATCATCAGCGGCAGTATCTAAACCCCTACCATTATAGCCGTTGACAGTAATTGTTTCTATTTCAGAATAGAAATAGTTTAAAACTAAAGTTTCATCAATCAAATGCACATCCATCAGGCCAACCGATTTTGCCGTCAGAGCACCTGTCATAACAGCGACCAAAGCATCTACATGGCTTTCACCCATATTGGTATATAAGCCTGCAAAGATAAATCCTGAACCTAAGCCTGGTAGGGAGTAGGGAGTGGGCACGGCGTACCATGCCTCCTCTGTGGAGAATTGGTCTTTGCGGCGATCAGGAATCAAGGCGCTGGCGTTTGGGGCGATTGTAACCCACATAAATACTCCTAAAAGGAGGGCGAGCAAATTTAATTTCATTATGATTCTGTTATAAATTTCTTTATAATGATCACCTTTTTTTCCAAAAAATAAAAGGGGCATTTGCAGTTTGTAGTTTCTCAGTTTAAGTTAGAACTAGAAAATTCAAACCTTGGAAAAGAAAAAATGATGAAAAAATTAATAATCACTCTTCTGTTGTTCTTAAGCGCCCAAGCAACTCAGGCGATGGAACTACCAGACCTAAAAGAAATGATGAAGGGGCTCGGGAAATCAGCCCAAAATGCCCAAAAGGCCATGTTAAACGAAGATGAAGAATTGCTTTATAAGTCTGCTAAAGAAATTGCCGACCATAGGGAAGTGAAAAGTAACACTAAGTTTAAAATTGCGACTGTTTTAAAGCTGGAAATGGGCGATTTCAAAGAGTGGGATGAAAAGGTACACAAGGCAGCCTCAGATCTAGCTAAGTTTGCCAATGCTGGCGACAAACAAGCGCAAAATAAGGCTTATGTGAAAATGATCCAAGGTTGTTTTGGCTGCCACCTTGATTTTCGTTACCGCTTAAAAGGGGCAAATTAATTATACCTTTTGCCCCTTAAAATGTTTTAGGTAAAGGGGCCAGATAAAAACAAGATCTTCTATCCCGTAGACTAACTGTCGGCTAAGCGTGAAAATGAGAAACTAGACCTTAGGCTCATAGAATAACTCAGGGTCAAAGCGTTCGTCGGATTTTGTGATTAAAATCATGCGGTCTCCCGTTTTAACCGATAAATTAGAATGAGGGTTAACAATCATCTTGTTTCCCCCTGTCTTGATTAATCCTATGGGCAGGTAGTCGTTTTCCCCTTTTAATTCGTCTAAGGCTTGGTCCCAAGTTCTGTCTTCCCAGCCATTAAGTAGGGTTAAGATAAATAGACTTTGGCTGCCTGGCTTATGGGATATAATCTGCTCGATTAAAGCGCCCACCCCATGATGAACTGCATTTTGGGATAGTATCGGAGCGATCAATTCATCAACGTTAATACAATAATCACAACCAACATCAATCAAGCGCTCGTCAAAGTCAGGCTCACGGTAACTGGCAATGGTAAAGATGCTACCTCCTGTTAAGTTCTCTAAGCGGAGAACCGCCATCAAGGTGTGGCTGTCTCTTTTGTGATCAATAAAGGCAATTCTGGCATTTTTCGCATTTGCTAAGTTAATCCCCTTATCAGAGAAAGAGGAGGCTTGAATCCAAGAAATTTGGGGGTAGTCTGCAAGGTTTTCCATGGGGTAAGTTTCGGAAAGAACAACAATCTCGCCCTTAATCCCTGCAAGTCCCATCTCAATAAGGATACGGCGAATGAAGGGGTATTCATCAGAACAGATTACAATGTGGCCGTCTTTAGGGATCTCTTCTGACCCTAATATCTCAATTGCGTCCCACTCCATGTCGCCTTTGGGGCGGTCTTTTGCAGGCACCATAGTTAAAATTTGATCCCCCTTTTGCAAATAGTCTTGTGCAGGTGGGTTTACATGAAGGTTATCTTCCTCATCGACATAACCAAAAGGGATTTCACCAAATTGTGATTTCACTTCTTTAATATAGGATAACCAAGTCAAGCCAATATATTGGTCACGAAGTTCTTTATTGTACAAAATGGGCGTTGAGCTTTCCCTTAGGATCAATTCCCTAACCCAAACAGGTGCGCCTTGGTGCAAGCAAGCCTGCACCATGAGCGGAACATAGACATCAAAAGTTTTAATGGCGTAATCACAGCCAACATTTTTTAAATGAGCTTTATAATCGTGAATTTGGTAGCGGGCCATGGTCTGAATTGCACCATTGTCGCTATTCACTTCCAGCTGCATTACTGTCATTACAGTATCGGCATCATCCTCATAGGCAACATAGCCAATAAGGGCTTCATGACTTGAAGCCTTGTTTAAAATATCAATTTTACTAGCGTCACCGTGGACCCAAGGCACAGATTCAAACTCACTACCAAGCAAAGGATGTTTTTCTAAAGGAGTGACTATCACAGCCTTGTTGCGAGCAACAAAGGATTTATTTTCAAAAAGGATAGAATAGATAAAAACGGGGCTATCAGAACAGATGATGATATGGTCTTCCATTTTCACATCCTTCAAACCTTGTTCTTTACCGCTTCTCAGGGCAAAAAACCAGTTGGAAACCAGTGAAATAATGATGGAGTTGATCACTACCCCTAAAACTAATATTAAAATTCCAAAGGATTTCCCTTCCACCGTAGAAGGAGACATATCTCCATACCCAACAGTGGTAAAGGTTACAACAGTCCACCAAAGGCTATCAAAAAGGCTAACAAAGGGGCTTGACCCGTAACCTTCAATTATATAAATGCCAAAAGTGGAAATACCCACCAGTAGCGGGAGAATTATTAAAACTAAGTATCTGACTCTCATTAATTTGCCCGAAAAGCGTTATCATTTTAATTCATTGTACTGGAAATTAAAAAGAAATCAAATGTCGAAATGCCTTAGGCGATTGATAGATTGAGACAAAAAATGGTTTCAGAATTAAATTGTAAGTTGAAAACTCTTTAAGAAATGTCAATTTGAATTTTAAGAGGCTAGACCTAGCCTTTAGCATCCACCGCCTCAGGTGAAGCCAGTCGAAGGTGGGGAAGAGCTTCCTCCACCGCTGCTTGAGCCTGAACCACCGAAGGCAAAGCCAGACATAATGCGTTTGGTCTCACCTTCTTTGCAGGTGGGGCAACTGAGGGCTTCATCCCGTTCACAAGTTTTTCTAAGTTCAGTAAATTGGTAGTCGCATTTTTTACATTTATATTCAAACAGTGGCATTTATCTTGTCTTTTTAAGTCGGTTGTGTGTATTATATGAATACTTTAATATTTATAAAGACGAGAGTCAAGTAGGAGAAAAGCATGGCAGAAATGTACCCACCAATTAAGATTATAGGCCAAATTGAGTCCATTGGGCTAGGCCCACTCAAAAGCCCTGGTTGAGGTGTTGCCCCTGATATCGTGCATATCATAGAAACAGATACAGACAAAAAATTTCGCCTTCTTTTGTTAGACCAAAAAGCCCCTCGTGGCTGCATCGATCCCGCAACCATGCCTGATGGCACTAAGGTAGAGCTGACCTATAAAAAAGTATTTTTTTATATCTTAGAAATTAAAGCCTTAGAAGAATTTGAACCTGTTGTGCGGCGCGCGCCTAGGTTCCAAGCAGATTCGAAACCCAAAACTAAAGGCCTAATGGGTAGGTTTAGAGACTAGAAAAGCAAGGTGGAATTTGAAGATTTCCCTTGTTTTATATATAAAATCAAATTAGAGTTATTACTCTAATCTGTTAGTTTTTGCCAATAGGTAAATTTTTTATTGCTCTCTAGGTTCTCTATGTCATTTTCGCCCTCGCTTTCAACTTCCACTAAAAAAATATTTTTAGCTCTTTTGGCTTTATTCTTTTTCTGCTCTCAGGCGGCTTTTGCCCTGATCCCTGAAAGAAGAGGCAAGCAATTTGATACCACTTCGGGCTACTTGTTGTTTCCCGCACCTTATGAACTCCCAGGCTTGGGAAGCGGTTTAATGGTTGTTGGTTATTGGGGCAATATATTAGAGTCTAATGCTGATGCCTTTGCTATTACTATGCAAGGTGATGTAGAGGGTTACATTGGCTCTGTTGACGAGCTTTTTATTATCCCTGAATTTTTATATTACAACCGTTTCCAAATGTTGATCACCTCATACGGTATCAATAGCTACAGTAAGCGTGGGATGGATACAGACAAGGATGACTACAACATACTTGTTGGTGATAAATACGCCCAGCACGTTGACCGTTTTGTGATCCCCCTTTTCGACCGCCGCTTGCAACTAGCCACTTCAAGGCAGGGTGGCGAAGGAAGAAGTAATAAAATTTTAGATGCCGAAGGTGACTTGGTAGTGGAGTATGACACTCCCCAAACTTTTGAACAAAAGGGCCAGACCAATGAGATCTTGCTTGATTTGACAGATGACTATGGTGACCCTCGTTCAGGCCTTAGAGTCAGTATTGTAGAAGCTTCGCAAGATGCTGCTGACACAGATTCCCCCGAGTATAGCGTTATCGACAAGTTTGCCTCATTATATCTTCCTATGGGTGTCAATTCCACTTGGGTCTTCCATTATTATACCTCTGATGCTTCCGTAAGCAGACAAGGCAATACCGATTTGGATACACTAAAAACCAATGCTGGTTATGATTCTTGTGTTTACGCCTCCGACCAAACAGCTTGTGAGGCTGCTGTAATAGAAAATGCAACTAACACCCAAAGTGCCAATAGGTACGGGACAGCAGCAGCACTAGGTGGGACTAATATAATGAGAGCCTACCCAAATGGGCGCTTCCAAGCAGCCCATGCCCAAGTGATAGCTACAGAATTCCGTTGGAATATCTTAACTGAGCATGTGAGTTTTGATTGGTATCTGCTCTCTGATGTGCAAGAAGCCATGCAGGTTGCCTTCTTTTACGAACAAGGCACTGTTGCTGAAACAAAAGAAGAGTTGGGCAATATCACCCGCTCGTCTTATGGTTCAGGTTTAAGGCTAGTTACTGGTTCAGGCTCAGTCTATCGCTTTGATCTTGCCACTGGTGAAGAAGGTGCACAGGTGAATTTGATCTTCCAGTATCCTTGGGAACCAGGCGGAATGTAAAAAATAGACTGTAAAATTCTTACTTTCCCTAGTTGATAAGGGCTTTAATCTACAGAATTTACATCTGTCGCCTGAGGCTTTTTTGTCTTTAGGGCCTTCCCTTGGGCAGCAAAAGGCTGTAAAATTAAAGCCTCTAAGATAAAAGACTTTTATATAGAAGAGGTAGGAGAAACCCTTGCGACGAATTACACATTTTATTTTTGCAGCAGCCCTTTTAAGTGTCTATGGGATTCAAGTTTGCCCCTTTATCGAAACCTTAAGCCCTACCCAGATTGTTTTCCCCATTGTTGCAGTGTTCACCTTCCAATATTTTATGGTGACTGTTGTAATGAGTAAACGTACAGCAAATTTACCCCTAGAGATCCAATCGAGAGGGGTTTTTGTCAGTGAGCTTGCTCTTTTTTTACTCTCTGGATTTTTCATCACCATCTTTAATATGTATGTGTATCAATTCCCCTTGGGTAGCGGTATGAAACTGGTGGTGGGTTTTTTGGGTTTTGGTCTCTTTTGCGCCGTAGATATGAGCTTAGAACATGAGCGAAAATTGGCACAACGATTCAAAGTAACAGGCGAATCTTTTGATTTGGATGCGAGGTTTTTTTCACAACCGAATAAACTCTTTATCTTTGTGACCCTTGCCAGCTCCTTAATGGCGGGAGTGTTTTTTCTAGTGGTAAATAAGGATTTGGATTGGTTGATGACCGTCGGTAGCTCGATCACTTTAAAGGAGGCTCGAAGGGCCATTTTAGGCGAGGTGCTCTTTGTTGTCTCTATTTCAATGTTCCATTCTTTAAATGTGATTCGCTCTTACGCAAAAAACCTCAAAACCTTTTTTGATGATGAAACCGAGGTTTTACAACGAGCCAGCGAGGGTGATTTTGGGGTAGTAGTGCCTGTTGCGAGTTTAGATGAGTTTGGCCTTATTGCCCAAAAGACCAATCACATGGTTGCAGGTTTGAGGGCTGCCACAGAAAAACTGCAACTGACCCAAGATGCAACTATCATCGCATTGGCATCTTTGGCCGAAGCGAGAGACAATGAAACAGGGGCACATATCTTACGGACGCAAGCTTATGTAAAGGCTTTGGCCTTGCACCTGCAAAAGCACCCTGATTTTAGCGCAATTTTAACAGATGAATATATTGATTTAGTTTTTAAAAGCGCGCCCTTGCATGATATCGGCAAGGTGGGCATCCAAGACCACATCCTATTAAAACCAGGTAAGTTAGATTTTGATGAGTTTGAAATTATGAAAACTCATGCCACTATCGGCGGGGTTGCCTTGGATACTGCACTAAAAACATTAGGTGATGATAGCTTTTTATCCTACGCTAAAGAAATCGCCATGAGTCACCATGAAAAATGGGATGGCAGTGGTTACCCAGCAGGTTTGAGTGGTGAAGCTATTCCTTTGAGCGGTCGTTTGATGGCAGTGGCCGATGTTTATGATGCCTTGATCAGCACCAGAGCCTATAAAAAAGGCTTTTCACATGAAAAGGCCAAGGAGATTATTCTTGAAGGGGAGGGTAAGCATTTTGATACTAGGCTCATCCAGGCTTTCCGGGAAATCGAAAATGAATTTGTGAACATAGCTAGAGAGCTTTCTGAACCGGGATCTCAGGGTTAGTGGCTTACAATAGTTCTTGGTGTATAGGGAGGTGCTTTTACTATCTAACATCTCGATAGTGATGCAGTTATCTATGATTTTGATATAGGTAAAACCATAGTTTGAGTTATAAAAGTCAACTTGGTTAGAATCTCTATTGTACCTGCTATCACGCCCTGCACCGCCAGCCCC
>JASJGK010000101.1:0-12451 GCA_033791585.1 SAR324 cluster bacterium
ACCAGAGAGACCTAGCTGACCATAGGATTAAATGCTCCATGAGCCGAAAAGGAAATTGCTGGGATAATACCGTAGTTGAAAGCTTTTTTAACTCTTAAAAAAAAGAGTGGCTTCATCACAGAAAATTCAAAACAAGAAATGAGGCTCGTCAAAGTACTTTTGAGTATATTGAAGGATTTTACAACAATCATAGATTGCATTCAACTTTGGGGTACAAATCTCCAGTTGAATATGAAACTATGATAGCAGGTTAAGGTATCCACTAAAGCGGGGCAATCTCAAATAAAACTCCTCCCCCTTTGCGATCGATTAGCTATGATACTTTTGTGCCCTTCAGGAAAGCACACGCTCACTATTTCTTTGTGTGGCGAATATTATTCGAGTTTGACTACATAATAAAAAAGTGAATTTGTACCGTTTTTTGTCAAATTTCCAAAGCCGATTTCAGTATTACTACGATTTTCTTCAGAGTAAATAGTAGTAAATTTTGTTTCACTAGACCGTTTAGTGTGGGAGAGGAAACTATCTTTGATTTTTTTGGATAACACTAATTCTCGATGAGTTATGAACAGTACCGCTCCATTGGATGCATTCTTTTTCTTTGACCGGTAAACTGCGAGAATGGCCTTTTTTCGCCAGGAAACGATTTTCTTTCGCTTGGCGCTTGTTCTCCTTCGCCTGCTAGTGGTAAAGTTCTCTCGAATGTGATTCATAAAAAGCAGATTTCTAGTCCATCCATATTGATAAATTTCTGTAATGTTGAACTTTCGAATGATTCCCTCAATTTTTTCAGGAACAAACTTGTCCATCCTTTTCGACATTACAGGGTTGTAGCTCATAGCAAAAATCACAAAGACAATAACAGAAAATGAAACCGTTATGACTCTTTGATGAAAACAGGAAAGCTTGAATTTTTCATACAAAAAAAGCATGCCCGCAGGTGTGAATACGAGAACATAGCCTAAAAGGATCATTGAATGACGCGTTGGAGATAAAGCCATTTTGCGCTCAATGAGAAGTCCTGCCCATAAGACAGATGTTGTCAAGAAAGTGACAACAAACAATTTTTTAGCCTTACTTGTTGAAGTTACCCAAGAATACACCCCTATAATAAACAGCAACAAATAAATGACTGCAAAAATATCATTAAAGAGCCAACCTTCAGCAGCAAAACTTGTGATATGTCTGAACACTATATAAAGATTTTTTGAAAAAAAAGTGGCTATATAAATCACATTTTCAAATAAATCGTTTTCCGCAGGAAGCCTCAGCAAATATTCTTGGTTTGGGCCAACATTCCAGTGTATCCCTCTCCCAAGCCTGACCGACAACCAGCGTTTATATATGGCGAAAATTGCAAAGGCTAAAATAAAAAGTGAAATTAAATGATCCCTAAAAAAATCAAGTATTCGTTTGTTGTAATTTAAGAAGATGCCTAAGAAAAAGCCTGGCAAGAAGATAAAAAACTGATAGCTTGAACAAGCAAGGATACTTAAGAGTATCCCCAGGATGGGTAGCTCTAAAAAGGTTATTTTTTCTTTATTAAGATAATGGAAAAACAACCAGAAATTAACCAATACAGTCCAAACAGAAATGGTGTAAGATTCCGATTGCATTGAGTAAATGATATTTACCCAAGAAAAGGCTAATATTGTAAAACTGACAAGACATGGGAGAAAATACTTATCTTTATATATTTTTAAATTCAATTGAAAAATAGCCAACAATGAGGCCATAGCCATAACTAGGGATGGCAATCGAGTCCAAAATAACATTTCCTTATAGTCCAACAGGTTTTTGTTAATCAAGCCTGTTAAAATAAATTGTAAAGGGGCATAAGTGCTGTAATGTGAAGAATCAGCTGCAAAAGAGAAAATATCCAAAAAACCGACGGGAGAATTATGTAGTAGGGTAGTTGGGATCAGTAAATCATCAATATGTGAAAAATGAGTATCTAGGTGAATAAACCGAGCAACAAAACTAATAGCCGCTAATGTAAACAGCAAAAAAATCTCAATGATTTGCCGATTTAGCTGGGTAGTTTTTTTAAAGCGCATCCTTAGCCTATAGTTAACTCATTGGTACTCGAGTATTTTAGTTTGCAGATTAAACTCATCCCCCCAAATAGTATAGTTTTAATTCTTGAGGTAATTGAAATCCATCGGTTTTATGGACAGTTTAAATGACATTAAAAAACCCCTAACTCCACTGGAGATAAATACTCTAGGGTGGATTGGGGTTTTTTTAGATTGCAGAAGCGCCCGATGCACTCAAAGACCTTTCCACAGTCATCTTGGCGAGTTTCCCCTTCTTTAGATATAACCAAGGTTGATTCAGAGACTTAAAAAACTCTCAAATACAACATTATCACAACAATTTCCCTGACGACTCATTGAGCAAAGAAATGTATTGCCTCTCTAGTCTTCTGGAAATGCATCTTTCTTTGTCTTCGTTCCTTCCGGTCTTTCATTTTGAAAGCCTGCGGCCTTTTTTATTTGTCAGAGTCAATGCCCTGAAACCAACTGATTCTCACGATGATACATCCTAGGTCGGTAAAAGTATTAGGTTATAATTAAATAGTAAGAGCGGTTTTTTTCTTCATTGATTCGCCTACAGGTTGGTGTCACAAAGAAGCATGGCTATGCTGTTACCAATATTGTTTCTGTACACCTAGACACAGGGGAATTGAGAAAGGATGGAAAGGAGTTCCCTGTAAGGTGGGTAAAATGGCCGTGCCAGTCTATTTAAATAGCGATTTTGTTAGTAAGACCAAAGTGGTGGCAGGGAAGAGTTCAGGTGGAAGTGGGCCGTCTTGAAAATATGAGGATTTAGCAAATTTGAAAGAATTATTAGATTCAGGCGCAATCAACAAGCAAGACTATAAAGCTGAAAAGAAAAAATCTTGGCCAAAGATTAGCTTGGCTAAAGGAAAACTGAAAAATAGAATATTGCTAGCTGGGAGCGAGCAAAAAAAGAAGGAACTAAATAGGAGCGCAGATAGGGGGGCGAAGCCCCCTAAAATAGCTTAATGGCCAGATGAAACTACTATTAAAGTAATAATCATAGTGACTGCGGCAACTGCAGTGAAAAAGTAAGGTGCCCAAGCGATGTCTGCGCCAAATAGAGTTTCTGGTTTTTTTTCGTCCATGATATTCTCCTAATCGATGATAAATTACTGTAAGTATTTGTAAAAAGTATTTTATACAAGTTCTCAGGAAAAAACTCCGTATTGTAAAATACAATTAGGATGCTATTTTTAAATTTCCTGATAAAAACTGTAAAAAAGGATACTGGAAAAGGGTTTGGCTCTTAGAGCTTTTAGGGAAAAATCGTGCTATTTACAAAAATTGCTGGAGGGAAAGGGTAAACAGGCAGTCTACAGAGTAAAAAAGCATGAAGCAGGAAAGGTCTGTTAGGTGGTAAATGGCAAATCTGGGTGATTATAGGCATCACTGTTAAAGAAGGCTGGCCCCGCATTTGTGGGTAAATTTGAAAAGCCTGCACCTTGCAAAAAACCAAAGTAGGCGCTGGCTAGGGGGAAGAAAAAATGAAATAAATGGGTAGAGAGTAAACTGGGCTAAAAAAGGCATGGAGTGGGAAAGGTCCATTAGGCGTTAAGCAAAAGACCAAAGGGCAGGGCTTAAACCTATTGGCCCTTAATTTAGGCTAATAGGTTGTAAAAAAATTTGAATTGTCGCTGGGTTCTAAGGTGATTTTGGGCCAGACTGTAGCAGTGGAAAAGCCAGAGAAGTCTAAACTAGATAACTAGTAAAAATCATAAAAAAAAAGTAAAAATAAACAGCCAAAACAGATGCTGGTTGTGATTACAAAACTAACGTGAATGTAAACCTGTGCTAAATTATTCATTTGAAACTCCCGTCTTTTAGGCAAATTGATGAAATAAGCCCCCTCACTTCGTATTCTTAGATACATTATAAAAGACAAAACTTCTCATTTCAATAGATAAATTTTGATTTTTGTAAAGTTCCTCGGAGACCGAGCTATAGTGGCAAATTTATTTTTAACTAGGCTTGAACAGTGTTTCTCTGTGTGAAGTGGTCTTTTAGATTTTTCAACAAATTCATTTGGGCACGGTTGGCGTGGGCTTTTTCAGCGGTTATTTTTAAGACTTTCTCAATAAATTCTTCATCAAAACCCAGCGCTCTGGCCGCGGCTTCTATGATGTTCATCTCGCCTAAGGTTAACTCACCATTGATAGCTGCGACACGCATAATTTCAAAGAGGATAACCCCTGCCTTGTCAGCGTTAATACCCCGTTCAGGTAAATAGGGGAACTCACCTCCCATTTTTTCAAACTCGTCAATGATAAGCTCCATTTCCGATTTTCGTACATATTGCATTGCGTCATGAAATGAACTTTGTTCCAACTTGGTTACCCAGCCACTGCTGGTGACCAGTTTCCAAAGGACGATATGTAGCCATTTTCGCTCTTGAAAGCGAAGTTGCTTAATTCCAAAAATCATCAGGCCCTCTTTTTTAAATCCCTGGCCTTAACTATTCTCTAAAGATAAGTTGAAAACAATATTTGTTCCAGAGGCAAGGGGGGAGGATTCCCTATGCTCATGGGGGAAAATTCAAAAAACTAGGGAGTTCTTAGTAGCTTGATTTAAGCGGTAGGGTTTGAAAAGTGTTCGGCAGCGATATTATTGAGCTGGACAACTTCTTTTTGGATAGTAGCGAGTTTTTGGGCGATTTCTAAGGCAACTTCAGCAATAAATTCATCGAAACCCAGGAGTCGGGTTGCTGTTTCTATGATAGTCATTTCGCTTAAAGTTAAAATGCCATCAATGGCTGCAACTCGCATGATCTCATTGAGCAGGATGGTGGCAACTTTGGCATCCAAATTTGCAGGCCGCCCAAGGGGGATGCTCTGGTTATCGTCTTTGGATTTTTGCTCCAGTTCGTTAATTTCTTCTTGTGTGATCCACTGCATTGCATCGTGAAAGGCAGCTTTCTCTTCTTCTGCAACCCACTTATCACTTAGTATTAGGCTCGATATGACTAGGTACAGCCATTTTCTAGTTTCATCAGGAAGTTGGCTTATACCAAAAATCATCAGGGCCTTATTTTGTGAAATGTTTTTTGAGGTCCCTAACAAAATGCATACGCTCTTTATTTAGGTTAGCGTATTGCTGGGCAAGTTTTAAAGCATTTAGTTCTGTTTCAGTATCAAAATGAAGAAGCTTGGCCGCTTGTTCGATTATTTTTACCTCGCCAAGGGCTAAGACCCCGTCAATTGCCGCAATGCGGATGATTTCGCAAAGCATAGTGCCAGCCTTTTTATGGTCCAAATCGGCCAGAGGCTCAATGGGGATTTCATCACCAATGGACCCAGCCTTTTCTTCAATAGCTGTCATTTCATCTTTAGTAACCCAATTTAGGGCATCAATAAAAATAGTGCTCTCTTCAGGGGAAACCCAGCCATCGCTAATGATCAATTTCCAAATAACTAGGTAGAGCCATTCTTTCTCGGTTTGATTTAAGTGTTCTATCCCTGGCGTCATTTTATTCCTTCAAATTGATTAGTTATTTGTTTTGAATTTTTGAAAATTTTTGGCACTTTGTAAAGGTTTATATGCACATGTTATGGGCCAACCCTGCTAGTTTGAATCTAGGCTGCAAGCCGCTGCCTGAAAGATTTTCTTTTGCGAAAGAAATCAGTTGTCAAAAAAAAATAAAGCCGCTACAAAGGTTGTTTAGTGATTAATGGCCTTTTCGGTTCATTACACAATCACTAGATCTAAGCGGAGAGATGCCAGAGTGGCCGAATGGGCTTGATTGCTAATCAAGTGTAGGGGTAACCCTACCTAGGGTTCGAATCCCTATCTCTCCGCCATTACCTAATTTCATTAGGTTTAGCCCTTGAAAGTTCCCTTATTTTTTGATTTAAATAGAGCTTGAGCCTGTTTCTGCGTCTGGCGCTTACTTTTGGTTTTGAGGTGGGTCACTTTGGTGGGTTGCAATTGGTTTTTTTTGATTGGAAATTTTTACGGTAGGGAAAATTGACTCCAAATAGTCTCAATTTGAAAATTAAGGAACCCTGTTTACCTCTGAGGTAAACTGGTGTTCAAGACCTGTAACGAAATCCTTCCTTTCTTCACACAGATCAGGTATAATTTCTTTTGCACAAAAAATGACTCAGTACTTTTAAGGCAGAGTTTTTATGAAACAATTATTCTTTTCTATATTAGTATTATCGCTAGTTTTTGGATGCAGCAGCGAAACCACTGTATCCGAGCTAGGGTTTTTAGTAGAGGGTGCCTTTAGCCCTTCTCAAAGAATAATAGCTGATCAGGCAATCAGCGTCTTTGAAAATAATTCAACCACTATAAACTATAGCTATGCAGAAGATTTAGGCGATGGGAGAGGCATAACCGCTGGCCGAGCTGGGTTTACCTCAGCGAATGGGGACATGTTAGAGGTGATTGAGAGATACACTGTAATTGACTCAGATAATAGCTTAGCCGACTATGTAACAGAACTGACTAGCTTAGCTGCCACAGAAAGCGACTCCACCGCAGGCCTTTCAGGTTTAGAAACCAAATGGGCAATCAATGCAAAACTGCAAAGTTTCAAAAATGTACAGGATGCCGTAGTGGATGATTATTACTATGATCCTGCGGTGGGCTACGCTAATGAAATTGGTGCAAGCTATCCCTTTACTCTTTTAAACCTATATGATGCCTCTATCCAGCATGGTGATGGGTCGGACCTTGATAGCTTATCGGCCATGATAGAAACCACAACAGAGAATCTAGGCGGTACCCCAAAAAGTGGCATTGATGAAGCTACTTGGGTAAGAGAATTCCTGAGGGTTAGGCGGGCTGTTTTATTAAACCCTGATAATGCTGATACCCAAACGGAGTGGTCTGAATCAGTTGGCCGTGTTGATGCTTTGATAACAGTATATCAAGCTGGAAACCTATTTCTAGCTCCACCTGTAATTATCAATCCTTGGGGAGACCGTTTCTCGCTGCCTTCTAGTTAGAAAAGTAACTCCGAAACCAAATTTCTTTTCAATGGTCAAAATCTCAATATCAAACTGGCACAGGCTGGGGCCACACAAAACAGGGGTTTAACTCAACTAAGAATTACAAAGGCCAAGTGATTAGCGTCAGTTAATTAGAGGCCTTTAGAAGTCCCGTCAACGGCACCACCCCATTGAAACAACGTTAGAAAAAGCCTGCTTCATTATGGTAGCGTTAGGTATGTTTTGGCGGGCTATAGGAAATTTTACAATCGGAAAAAGTGGGACACGCTGGTAGCACATAGACAAACCAAACACGACAGCTTCAAGGCCAGTATTGAGGCTATTGCCGCAAAAATAAGTGTTAATAGGTAAAATACAAAGGGGCTGGCTAAATCCCTATCTCCTAGCTACGCTAAGGAGTCCCGAGGCGTAGCCGAGGTCGACGTGGGTATCAAAGATAAAAATGCGCAGCATTTTTTCTTTGCCAAAGTCAGCTGAGCGCAGCGAATTCACTATTACATTAGGTTTAGCTCTTCAAAACCCCCTTATATTTTGATTTGAATAAAGCTTGAGCCTATTTCTGCGTCTTGGGTTTTCTCACCCTAATTGAAGTGGGTCACTTTGGTGGGCTACAGGATTTTTTTCTGGATGGAAAAATAATTATAAATGCTGTTCAAGGTGAATCAACCAAGAATAAAGTTTTTAGGAGGTGCGCCATAATAGCGTTTAAACTCCCTGCTGAATTGACTCACGCTTTCATAACCTACTTTTCTGGCGGCCTCGTTTACTCTTAATCCACTTTCTGCAATCAAGGCCCTTGCTTTAACCAAACGTATTTTTTTTATGTACTGGATTGGGGAGGAGGAAGTGACTTCTTTAAAAGTATGATGAAAAGAAGAAACACTCATATTTACTATCTTAGCTAACCCGTTAACATCAATTGATTGGTCATATTTTTTGTGGATTTCTTGCAAAGCCATCTCAATTTTAGAGAGGTTCGTATTGCGCATGGACAAGGCATACAGAGGTGCGGATTTCTCATCTTTTAAAATATGGAAAACCAATTCCCGCAAGATTCCACTGCCTAAAATATTTGTTTCCACAGGGTTTTGTAGCACCTTCACTAACCTATACAGCGCATCCTTAATTTCTTGAACCAGAGGGGCGACAAAAAGGCCGCAATCTTTTTCACTGGATTTAAATCTATCAAAATCGACAGAATTTCCCATTAAATTGATGATACTATTTAAGGTCGGGATATCGATATCCAGCATCAATCCCAACAATGGCTCATTTGGTTTAACAAGTGCTTCACACTCCAGAGGAAGAGGGACTGTGAGCACAAGATAATTATTTCTGTCATATTCTAATTTACTATCTTCAGTGTAAACCTTTTTTTTCCCTTGTAAGAGAAATATGACACCTTGTTGGTATACCAATGGAGCCCTTCCTTTTGGATGACTATCCTTATAAATACCTACCTGTGGTAATGACGTCTGGTTATAGCCTTCTTTAATAGCCAGTTGGTCGACCAATGAAATGATTTTCTGCATTTTTTTCTCCATTACTTTTATAAGGGTAACACAGGTAATAGCAATATCATGCCTAAAATTACTTTTTTTGTAGAAATAGGCAATAGTTTGGCAGGCTTGTGTATTTTAAAATTATCTATTTTTGCCATATTATCAAGATACAAAATGAAAAACTCACCCCTCATAGGAGAAGGAATGGCCGAACAAATCAAAACACTACACTTGCACTCAGTACTGAAAGAACACTCTCAAGATATGACTGGTAAGGTGGTTGTTATAACTGGCACCACTAGTGGAACAGGCTTCGTTGCAGCAAAGGAAATAGCTAAAAAGGGTGCTAAGGTGATTTTACTGAATCGCAAGAGCAAGCGGGCTGACAAATCTCTAAAAGCCTTACAAGCCGCAGTACCTGCAGCAAATTTTGTGATGGTTGATTGCGACCTACAAAGCTTTGATAGCGTAAATTTAGCCGTTGATAACATTTTAGAAAATAATACCTCGCTTGATGTACTCATTAACAATGCAGGCGTAATGGCGCTAGAGGACTACGCTACAGTTGATGGATATGACGTGCAAATGCAAACTAATGTTCTTTCGCACTTTTTGATCACAAAAAGACTATTCCCATTGCTTCAAAAAAGCCAACAAGGCCGCATAGTCAATCATTCTTCAATGGCTAGAATGGGTGGGCCTTTAGAACTAAAATACTTTGGTAAAAATGGTGGTGACCTAGGTGGTGATGGTAGTGAGGAAGAAAATATGGGTTTCTCAGGCCCAAGGTGGGCTAGGTATCACCAAACCAAACTGGCTAATTTTACCTTTACCTATGGCCTGAAAAATAGGCTTGAAAAGGCGGGGATAAGCAATGTCATTGCTTTAGTTGCCCATCCAGGCTTAGCCAGTACAAATCTTCAAGTCACTACGACAGAGTCAGGCGGTATGGATATGGAAGGTGGCCTTATGTCAAATGCACAATCTGCTGAAGATGGCGCTGCTGGGATCATCAGAGCAGCCATGTCCCCAACAGCAAAGTGCGGTGATTTTTATGGGCCTGAGTTATGGTCTGGCTACCCTGAATTAAGAGAACCAGAAGCAGACCTAATTAGTGAAGCTAATCTGAAAACAAACTGGGAAGGCTGTGAAGCTGCCGTTGGCAATTTTTCTTTCTAACACTGAAGGAGCTCCTCAAAAGGGGGCTCTATCATTAGACCTGTGGGAGCATTTTTACAGAAAGGCATTTCTAGTCTGTTTCTAGAAAACCTGATTAGATAACTCGGTAAGAGTAAAACCTATTTTTCAGTAATTTTTACAATCGGAAAAATTTTAGCTTAACAGAATCTACCCAAATTTAAACAAGCACACGCTGGTGGCACACAGACAAACCAAAAACTACCGCTCCAAGGCCAGTTTTAGGGTTATTGCTGCATTTACAAGTGTTAATAGGTAAAATGCGCAGGGGTTGGCTAAATCCCTATCTCTCCGCCATGCCTTATACGTTCAGCCCTTAAAAATTCCCTTATTTTTCTGTTGATCTTAACTTGAGCCTATTTCTGCGTCTTGCGCTGACCTTTGATTTTGAGGTGGGTCACTTTGGTGGGCTTGGCTGGTCGGTTGGAATTGGGATGGGTCTAGGTATTTTCTGGTTGGAAATTTTTAACTAGTTTTGTACATGTGACTCACTGTTTCTTGCTTTAGTATTTGGTCATTTAGCTATATTAGTTGCAATCTAATTTCAAATTACAGTTTATTTGCTCATAGCTAAATTTCCCTACAGCTTGTCTACTCCACCCAGATATAATTAACTGTGAAGCATTTTCAATATTAGGGGCTATGCCTCTTCCATGGAGTCTCAATATGCCCAGTAAATGCATTGCTTGCCCATTCCCACCTTTTGCCGATTTCCACAACCAGTATGCTGCCGCTTTAAGATTTTCATTTCCACCTAATCCTTTGAGGTTCATGTACCCGAGAATTAATTGAGCCAAGTGTTCATCATCGCTTGCTGCTGATTTGAGCCAATATTTTGCTTTGAGGTATTTTTGCATGTCGTAGTATGCAATTCCCAAAAATGTTTTTTGCTCTGCAGGTTGTTTGTTGTTACCCAATTCACTCAGTAGGGAGCCAAATTCTTTTGGGATTGACATCATAGAAAACTCTAAATCAAGCCCTATAAATATAAGGTCTGAGTTTTCATGATAATTGAAAGCCATCGTTTTTTCTGCATCACTAAACTGAGATTTATTGATATACATTAAAGTCAGCAGTGCTAAGGCATTTTTATTTTTTTGCGATGCAGCCTTTTTCAGCCAATATTTTCCTTTTTCTTGATTTGAGTCTACTCCAGTTCCAGTAGTATACATAAACCCCGCTAAAAATTGAGCATCAGGGTCATTTTGTCGTGCTGCACGAATAAACCAGTACAGCGCTTTAGAGTGATTGGGGCCTGTTGAGGATATCATTTCGGCATTTGCTAGTCTTAATCCAAGTTGTTTTTGCGAATTAAGGTTTCCTCTTTTTGCCGACAATAGTAAAAATTTTTCTCCTTTTTTGAGATCAATTTGACTTTTACTTGATAAGTAGGCCTCGGAAATTAAAGCTATTGCAGCATCACTATCATCAATAATTGGGAGAAGTCTTTGAATTGCTTCCCCCCTCTTACTCTCATTGTTTAGGGCAAGTAAGTTTTGACTTTTTTGAAGTATTTCTTCAACAGTGGCTTTTTTTGAAAGTTGAGTTTCTTTTATATGGGTCTTATTCTCTTTGTGGCTTTTACCACTAAAAACACCGATGATAATTATCAATAAAGGCAGGTGAAGTGCAATTATGAAAAACAATACTAGATTGTTTTTTTTCTTTTGATTACTCACTATATCTTACCTTAAGATTCAATTTTTCTATAAATTAAAAAGTACCAAATATTATTCATTCTTACAAGAAACCACGTAACAATCACAGTGTATACAGAGTGCCTAAGCGGGGTTGATATTGGTGGGTCGCAGATTTGGAGTTGAGTTGAATTTTCAATTGGAAATTTTTACGGTTGGAAATAACCTATAACTGTTGATAGATACCAATTAAGCTGTTTAAAATGGGAAGATATTCTTTCGTTAAATCATCGTTATCCATAAATCTCTGAATCTTAAAATAGAAGTGAGAATCTGCATTTCTCCTCAAATCGGCTAATCTAGATGAAATGCCCTTAATACTGTCACTCTCATCTTCTGTTAGAATTGATTTTTGCACTAAGTCAGCAGTCACCAATTCTGTTACGGAAACCAGAGTCCCCGTATTAAGTAGCCTAGTGTGGGTTATTTGGAGCCTATTAAATTCATTCTCTAACCATCTATTATTTCTTGCTGTCAGATTGAAGCCCCATTCACTCTGATTATAGTTCTCTGCTATTCTTCTATTTTTTTTAAAAAAACATACCTCTGCTTTGAGTCCAGTAGCTTTAATTACCAATTCGTAGGCTAAAGAAAAATCTCTCCAAAAATCAAAAATATAATCATGTACATTGGGTTTACTGGCAATAATGTCCCTGTATTCTGTAACAAGTTCAAATTGATCCCCCTGATTCTTGCATAAGGCTTTTGAACGTAATAATAGATTTTCAGCAAACTCAATGTTTGCATCTGAAAGATCACTAAAATCATGTGTAATCATTGTTATCTCTTTTTATGTACTTTCTTTGATCTTGATCAGATTGGTGTCGGATTTTCTAATTGGAATTTTTACGGTTGGAGAAATTACTTTCCTGCTAATAAGTGACCTATAAGTTCTTCATATGAAATAGTCCAATTTTTAATTTTTATAAGATTTTCATAGTATGTTATTGATATATCTTTCAAATTGCCTCCCTGCTTTTTAGGTGGAAGGTCACTTTCTTTAATCAGTTCAATGGCTGTTTTAAGTACTGACTCATTTGTTC
>JASJGK010000102.1:0-15054 GCA_033791585.1 SAR324 cluster bacterium
GGGCTTATTTTTTGTCTTAGTTGTTTGATTCATTTACAGCGACAGCCTTAACTTGAATATGCTCAGAAAGTTCTTTGCTAATTCCAACCCTTGAATCTGTTCCAAAAAACTGAATCAATAGGGGAGCATTTTTATCAGCTTTAATGAGAGTAAAAATTCTACCACGACCAAAACCAATAGAGCGCAGGCGCTCTTGGGTATAGCGGTCCGATTTTAATGCTACAACCTGAGCTTCCGTCCCAACATTAAGCTCACTTAAAAGTAACATATTCTACTTCCTATAAATATATATATATTTAATTTTATTGGCCTTTCTTTTTGTTAGTCAAGCAGCAAATCAATTTAATGGTCAAGTCACCTTAATCTCACACTTACAATCCACTGTTTTGTGGCGGGGAGGAGCATATTTAAAGCTATCAAAATCTCTTATCTTGGTACAGCTCTACATCACTTTTGGATTATTCCCCCAGCTTGCAAAGACTTTTGTTCGCACCACCAAAGCTACCCTTGTTCGCTATTAGTTGGTTTACCCGTTCTTTTAAAGACTCAGAGTGTGAACTAATTTCGGGTGTTTAGATCTTCTTTAAATTTTGGAATTTAATAAATTTTTCTAAATCCTTAGAATTTAAAGCTTTGCTATAGAAAAATCCTTGGATATGATGGCAGCCTAACTGGTGTAAAATTTCTACCTGTTCCCACTCTTCAGCGCCTTCAGCGATAATGACCAACCCTAATTCTGCTGCTAGATGGATGATCAACTTGGCAATCAAATTATTAGTAGAAATCTTGGTGATAAAAGCACGGTCGATTTTTAGATCTGTTAAAGGAATTTTTTGTAGTATATTTAAAGAGGAATAGCCTGTTCCAAAGTCATCCATCGAGATGCCTACACCCAACTTACGAAGTTCGCTAAGCTGGCTAACAACCTTGTGGGTCGAATCCATCATCATACTCTCAGTAATCTCTATTTTTAAATATTTAGGATTTAGCCCTGTTTCTTTTAAAACATTTTTAACCAATTGCGGTAGGCTCCCCCTTTCAAATTGAACGAGTGAACAATTTACAGAAACCACCACATTACCCATACCTTGGTCTTGCCAAAATTTTAGTTGGGCACAGGATTCCCGTAAAACAAACTCACCAATTTCGTGGATGAGGCCTGTCGCTTCGGCCAGTCCAATAAATTGATCTGGGCCAACGATCCCATCTTCGGGGTGGTCCCACCGCACCAAGCTTTCTATCCCAATCACTGAACCTGATGTGCTATCTACTTGCGGCTGGTAAAAAACAACGAATTGGTTATTTTCAACAGCTTTGTGCAGTTTATAATCCATAGACATTTGCTCAACCACACGTTTTTCAATATCTTCTGAGTAAAAGTGAAAACGACCTTTGCCCAATTTTTTGGCTTCGTACATTGCTGAATCGGCGTAACGAATAAGGTCATCAGGATTTTCACCATCTGTCGGAGAATAACTAATACCTATGCTGCAATTTAAAAAAACAGCCTTCCCATTTGAAAGCTCAAAGGGATTTTGAAAGATCTCCATTAAGTTCATAGCCAACACCGTTGCCTCTTGTGCCTCGCTTAAGTCAGACATAATTACCAAAAATTCATCCCCGCCTTGCCTACAAACCAAGTCGCTTTTTCGGGCAATGGCTGTAAATTGATTGGCAACAGACACTAAAACCTCGTCCCCCATTTTATGCCCCATGGAGTCGTTGACAGCCTTAAAGCCATCAAGGTCGATAAATAAAACGGCTAAACCCATTTCACGGCGACGGGTAGACTTTATTTTTGAATTAAGCTCTTGGATGCTGAAAGAGCGATTTGCGAGGCCTGTTAACGCATCAAAGTAAGCCAATTGATTCAGCCTTTTTTGTGAATCTTTGTCTTTAGTTATGTCTGAGAAAATCGCCATGTATTTGTCTTGGCTTTTCGCTTGGGCCCTAAGCTTGGTAATGGTCGCATTTTGAGGGTAAATCTCCCCGCTTTTTCTGCGGTCCCAGATTTCACCTTGCCAATAGCCTTGGGTCTTAATGCTAGCCCATATATTATCATAAAAGGTTTTGTCATGCCGCCCTGAAGATAGAAGAGAGGGATTTTTCCCGTAGATTTCCTCCTTGGTAAAACCTGTTATTTCTTCAAAAGCAGGGTTAACCTCGATAATCTGTTGCTGTTGATTGGTCACTAAAATGGCTTCTTTAGTGTGGTCGAAAATTTTTGCAAAGAGTTCATAGCGATCTCTGGACAGGAATATACCAAACAGATCATTAAAATACATAGCATAGAAAATAAAACTGGCCAGCACTGCTGAGAACATCATCCCAGCGACTAGGTATTTATAAATACCCCACAGCCCTGGTAAAAATACCGTAACAATGGCTATTGGAATTCCTGTTAAAGAAAGCCCAAAAAAAACCCAGCGCAGGTCGCTAGTAGAAGAACCGACAGGTTGCCCCCTCAAATTAAAGACCAACAAGCCTAAGCCATAGGTAAAGGGTATTATAGTCACCAGGGCAACCATGGGAAAATAACCAGCACCAAAGCTGTAAATAAGACGCATGTCTTGACGGAGCACTTGGGTGACGACTAAATCTGTCCCTAAGGTCAGGCCTATGCTAGACAGTAAAAGAATAAGGCCAATTTTATAAATCCAGCCAGAGGGTCGGCCTAAAAAACCATTGATCATCCTCAAACAGAAAACGCCTAAGGGCAGGCCTGCAAGCAGAGTAAGTTTGCCCAGAAACAGTGTGGCCTCAAGGGAAAAATTAGAAACTCCGTTGACTAATTCTAAAAAAATCCAACAGATAAAACTCAATAAGATAGTTAAAAAATTACGATTATTCGAGTCCTTGATATTGAGGCTCACCAAGGAGGCAAGCACAACATTAACGATCAAGGCAAAGCCTAAAAGTAAATTCACGTATGGCATAAATTAAGTTTTTGGGGCCTCAGGGGCATTATAAAAATTAAGGTAAATGTAAAACTTTTGGGCCAAATACGGATCAATTCAATTGCTAAAATAGCAATTCTAACAAACCTTCAGCCAATGGTTTTGGTCTTTAGGGGAGTCAGCGACTAAGTTTTTAGGCAGACCTAAAAAGTCTTTCATTCAGTTTTAGGCAAAAACATCCCCTACAATTTCATTTTCTCCCTGCGATTGCCACCGCAAAGCGAAGGTAGGCTTTTTTTATTATAAAATCTTTTGTGACTTTTCACAAGATCTTGTAATTTATATTTGTGATACTAAGGCTTCATGCTGCTGTTAACTTTAAAAAGTAATTATTTTATACTAGGGCTTTATAGTCTTTTTCCATTAAAAATTGTTGCTATTGAGGCCTGAGATGACCCAAGTATCCACAAAAGTCAAAAAAAAGGGGCATATATTACAAAAAAGAGACTATTCGCCCCTCAATAGGCTATAAATCCCTTGACCTAAATAAGGGGCACCCTAGTATAATCAAATTGACTTGGGAGTCGATATTTTTAGTCGCAACCGACAAAACCTTTCCCTTTTTTAAGAAGACCTAAATGGATTTTTTATTAGTCGATGACTCTGGTCTCGCTCTAAACATGTTACGCAGTAAAATTAAGATCTTTTACCCTGATGCTAGTTTTCAATTTGCTAAAAATGGAAGGGAAGGGGTTGACCTCTTTTCCAATTTTCACGGCCTTGGCAAAAAATTTGATCTTATTTTTTTAGATCAATTGATGCCTAAAATGGATGGCATCGACTGCGCAAAGGAAATTTTAAGCCAAGACCCTAGTTCTTATATTATCATGGTCACTTCCAATATTCAGGTGAGCATGCAAGAAGAAGCAAAAGACACGGGGATACTTCACTTCATTAATAAGCCAGCAACAGAAGAAAAACTTAAAGTTGCCTTTGGGGCTTGGAAAAGTTTTTTAAACGAACAAGCCTAAACAAAACCCTTATGAAACTAACAGACCAACAATACGACGCTTTTAAAGAGATTGTAAATATCGCTGTGGGCCAAGCTGCTGATGTTCTTTCTATGATGATAGAAAAGAAGATAAATATCACAGTTCCCACCATAAACTTACTTGTTAGAGACGACCTGATTGCCCTTTTGAGCGATAACTGTGGTAGCCAAGCCATTGGTGTTAGCATCGCCTATGACGGCGTTTTAGCGGGAAAGGCAACGCTATTTTTTAGCAATAAAGAAGGTAAATCCCTGGTTGCCCGTTTGTTGTCGGTTCACCAAGAAGAAGACTGGTCACAAGAATGGGTAGCCCCTAGCCTTGAAAATGAAAACAGTTATTCTTTTAGTGACTCTGATAAAGAGGCCATTTCTGAAATAGGAAATATGCTCATCAATGCCCTTTTAGGTTCGGTAAGCAACATGGTCGACTCCAATTTTACCTACCAAATACCTGAACTTTCTGAAAATATTGATTTCTCCCAAGAATTTGCAAAGGTACCGCCCAACAAAGTGGCATTTGTAATTGAAACTAATTTTAGCGATGATACTGGAGATATCAAAGGCTATTTATTCATGCTCTTTGATATTGATAATCACTTAACAAACTTCATTACTATGCTAGATAAGCTTTGTGCGGATAACTCTTAGACTAAAAAATGCATCAAAAAATTGAACGTTTAATTAAAGAGGGAATCCAAAACTTAGACGAAGGATTTTGCCTTGTGGATAAAGACCTTAATCTAAGTTTTTGGAACAAGTGGCTGGAAGATAAAACGGGGATCAGTCCAGGTACCGTTCTTGGCACCCCCTTTATTGATCTTGTTCGCCCAGGCGCCAAAGAATATGTTACCAAACGCTTACAAAATGCCTTTAGATTTGGACAAAAAGATCATCTATCCCAGTCATTTAACAAATACTTAATCAAGATTAAAACCAGCAAAAGTAAAAGTTTCTCGGTAATGCAGCAAAAGGTTTTCATCACGCCCTTACTCGTGGAGGGTAAAATTGATGCACTTGCTATCGTGATACAAGATGTAACCATTGAAACCGAAAGGATTCAACAACTGAACATCAACCGAAAAGACTTAGAAAAGATTATTGACGAGCGGACCAAGCACCTAAAAACGATCATGCAATCGCTTGAACTAAAGGTTGAAGAAAGAACAGAAGACTTAAAAAAAGCCAAAGAAGTGGCTGAACATGCGAGCCAAGCTAAAAGTAATTTTTTAACCATGATGAGCCATGAGCTACGAACCCCTATGAACGGGGTTTTAGGCATGGCCCACCTGCTTAAAGAATCTACATTAGATGAAGACCAACAGAAATATTGTGATACCATTTTAACTTCTGGCAATATGCTAACGCAGCTTCTTTCAGATATTTTAGACCTTTCAAAGGCGGAAGCTAAAATGCAAAAGACCGACATTAAAGCCTTTTCTTTTGAAGAATTAATGGTTTCTTCTGTGGATTTATTTGATGGCTCTGCAAAGTCAAAAGGCTTAGACCTTAGCTGGACTTTAGACCCAAAAATTGAAAAAACCCTTTTGGGCGATATGACTCTACTCAAGAGGATTATCTCTAATTTGGTTGGGAACGCTGTTAAATTTACCCATGATGGCAAAATCACAATCACAGTTCAGCTGATTGAAGATACCCTTGAGTCCCAAAAAACCCTGTTCCAAATTACCGATACGGGCATTGGGGTTTCCAAAGAGCAACAAAAAGAGATTTTTGAGCCTTTCATTCAGGCCGACAGTGGCTCTACTAGAAAGTATGAAGGCACAGGCTTAGGCCTCGCTATTGTTTACGAGTTGGTTGTGCTTTTAGGTGGCACTATTGATATCTCTAGCGAAGAGGGCAAAGGCAGTTGTTTTACTTTTACTCTCACCTTTGAAAAGCCCTCCACTGTTGCTGATTAAGCCTCACGCTTAATGCCTCGGGCTTCTCCTTTTTAGCTTTTGCCTATTTATATGTTCTCGCCGACTAACTGTGAATTTTTGTGTGAGCTGTGAATCAGCCTTTGGTTACCAGCGCCCTAGATCTACTTTTCTGAGTTTAAGCCACAAATTCTGTGTTTCTCCCCCCTTTTTTGTCTTAAGTAGCTCTTGCATAAAAGAGAACATATGTTTACTATAAGGTTACCCCTTTTAGAAACCTATGGACCCAAAGATGCAGACAACTCAAGCCTCTATCACTGAGATAAAACAACAAATTGCAGATAGGGGCTTTTCTATCAATAAAGGCACAGGGGGCCTAGAAAACAGCCAAAATTTGTTAATTTCAGGGGTTGAGCCTTTAGACCAGTTTTTTGGTGGTGGCTTGCCCTTTGGGAATTTATTAGAAATGGGTATGCCCCATGCCAAGGGAGGGCGGATTTGCCTAGTGCCCTTTTTGGCTCAGGCTTCGGTACAAGAACTTTGGTGCCTTTGGGCCTTTGCTTTGGCTGAGGTTAACCTGTTTGCCCCTGCCTTTTTAGGCCGTGGCGTAAAACCCGAAAAGATGTTTTTTACCCATTCCGCACAGCCCATAGAAGAGTTAAAAAGCCTACTTTTACATCCTTTGTTTAAAGTGATTATTTTAGATTCCCCCCAGAGACTAAAGCGAGAAGATTTAGGCTTTCTGGCGACCCAAGCGAGAGCCCAAGGAAAATTAATCATTGTAATCCGCCCCTATTTTCTCTCAAATAAACTGGGGAACATTTGGGCCCACTGGCGGGTTAATATTTGGCGGAATCACAGGCGCAAGGACTTTATTTTTCGGCCTGTCCGTGGCCTTGGGGCAAAAGATTTGCAACTGGGGGAATCATGTCTGAGGTAAGCTATTTTGTTGCTTTAAAAACAGATTTTGTAGAAGAGGATTTGCTGCAATGTTTGGGCAGCAAGGTGATGCAAGTAACAGCTAACATTTGGCTTTTAGACCTCAGCCCTTTTTATGGCTACTGGCTCAAAGAGGCTTTAAAACAGGATAGGGTGATCCCTGCCCTGTGGCGGAAGGCCCTAAACCAAGCCTTTGGCTCAGAAGAATTCGACCTGCAAATTGACTATAAAGCGGCGCTGGCCAGCCACCCATGGCGAGCTTTACTTTTGCTTTTTTCCATGGAAGAAAATGGGCAGTTTGGCTTTGTGGATGGCCGCTCTAACCTAGGGCATAAACTCCTTTCAGGCCTTAGCTGGGCTTCTTGGGGGAAGTCTTTAGAAGTGGTTAGCGAGCTTTGGGAAACCCAAAAACTACCTCGGTTTAAGCTAAGTGTGCTGCGGGGTCAATTGCAGCGTTTTAGGTTGGCTATGGATAGGCTGTCTATTAAAAAACCTTCTGCCAGTAAAAATTTAAAAGCGAAGGCATTGCAAAATCGCTATGGAAAACATTTAAGCTGGGCTTGGGGCTGGACTTTTTCAAACAAGGTCGAAGGCTATTTTCCTTGGAAGAGCCACAACTTTTGCCCTCCGCCTGTGGTGAAGCGTTTTTTGGACGAGGCTTCTTTTTACTGGGAACCCATCTCGCACCACCTTGTTGAAGACCTAGATAAAATCTGTGGTCATTTGAGGTCTCAAGTTGTCACAAGGTTGGATTGGCTTTTGACCTTTGAGGATATGACCGAGGTTTTAGTCCCTCTGTCTTTTAGGAACCCTCATGATTTGATGAGCGAGCAAGGGGCACATCCCACCGTTTTAATTCATGCTAAAAACTCTATTGAAAGCCTCTTTAAAAATATCATTAAGGAAGGGGAATCGCCAAATTTAATCCTTTCATGGGAGTTGACCTTGGTGGAATCACTGACCCTACCGATGCTGCAATTTGATATCTTTGGTGAGGCTTTAGAAGAGGATTCAGGGGAGCTAACCCTAGCCAAGTTAGAAAATCAAATCTCTGTGCCTTTGCACCGCTTTACTTTAAGCGAGGATTGGACCCCTGAAAATTCCTTTCGCCAATGGGAGGGGGAAAAGGCTGAGGGAAAAACTACACAAGAAAATGCTTCTTTAAAGTATGCCGCCTTGCTCAGGCCGCTTTACCTTTGGAAAAAGCCCAAACCCATTGCAACTTTAAAGCCCGAAAAATTAACCTTTTTAGAGAGTTCTATGAACAAATGGTGGCTAGAAACACAAGAGAATGCCCATAGGCAATATTACAGTGAGACAAGCTTAGAAGGCTCACGGTGGGTCTTTTTTGATGGCAAAGGGGGGTGGTTTGAACATGGAATTTTCTCCTAATTGGACTGAGTGGCTTTGCCACAGTAACTTCTCTTTTTTAAGCGCTGCCGCCCACCCTGAAGAAATGGTGCGCCGTGCGGTGGAGCTTGGGTACCAAGGTCTAGGCTTTTGTGATTATGATGGTGTTTATGGCATTGTTAGGGCCTTCCGAGAGCGAAAAAAATTACAAAAAGACAACCCTAATATAAAGTTACAACTTTTTTATGGGGCGGAATTACACTTAACCAAAGACCACGACGAACCATTATTACTACAAAATACCTTGGTGCTTTATGCGCAAAATCATGTGGGATATAAAAATCTTTGCAGCCTGCTTTCGGCTGCCCGCAAAGAGGGAAAAAGTTACCCCCATATGCCCTTAGAGGAGTTACTGCTCTCTGATGTTACTGGAATCATCGCCATACTGCCTATGCGGGGCCTCACTCGACAAGGAAAACACCGCCAAGCTTTTACCCAAGCAGAAAAAATAGCGGGCCACTTTAGAAGTAATGACCTACAAGGTAACCAACGCTGCTACCAAGCCATCAGCCGCCATTTACACCCAGCCGAAGATTGCCACTTGGAGGCAGCATTAAAGATCGCCCAAGTCTTAGACATCCCCCTGCTCATGAGCCAAGATGCCTATTTTGACCACGCCAATAAAAAAGACCTGCATGATACCTTGCAGGCGATGAAACAAAACTGCACCCTAGACCAAGCCGCCCCCTTTTTGTTCCCCAATGACCGCAGATTTTTACAAACAAAAAAAGCCCTAGGGCGGCTCTACGGACAGCTCACCTTTTACCAAGAGGCCTTGCAGAACTCGATCAGGCTTGCCCAAAGTTTCACCTTTGATCTAGACCAATTAGCCTACCATTACCCAAAGGAAATGATCCCTGAAGACTTTACCCCTCAGGGTTATTTAGAACAT
This sequence comes from SAR324 cluster bacterium, assembly GCA_033791585.1. GTDB lineage: Bacteria > SAR324 > SAR324 > XYD2-FULL-50-16 > XYD2-FULL-50-16 > JASJGK01. The sequence goes on from JASJGK010000102.1 coordinate 9,067, forward strand.
TTGGTTTGGACTTATGCCGCCGAAAAATATGCTGGGGAAAAATACGGTAAAGTGCCTGAAAAAGTGGTGAAACTTCTAAAACATGAGCTGGACCTAGTCAATCAGTTGAACTTTGCCGACTACTTTTTAACAGTCTGGGATATTGTGGCTTGGGCCAGATCTCAAAATATTGTTTGCCAAGGGCGAGGCAGTGCCGCTAATAGCTCCATCTGTTTTGTCTTAGGCATCACCGCTGTAAACCCCAATCAATTTGATTTACTTTTTGAACGATTTTTATCTGTGGAGCGGGGCGACCCGCCAGATATCGATGTGGACTTTGAAAATGCTCGCAGGGAAGAGGTGATTGCCTATGTTTATAGGCGTTATGGCAGAGAAAAAGCGGCCATGGTTTGCAACCTCATCACCTTTCGCAAGAAAGGCGCTGTTAGGGAGGTGGGCAAAGCCTTGGGCGTGCCTGAGGGAATTTTATCTAAGGCTGCCAATTACTTGGGCAGCTTTGGTATGAGGGGCTTAGGGTTAGAGGGCGTTTTCGCCAAATTACAAGAAACGGAACTGCCAGAAGCCAAGCTGGCCCCGCACATCTGGCCCCTGTGGCAGAGTATGTCTGCGAGGGTTGCGGGCTACCCAAGGCACTTAGGCATTCATTCAGGGGGCTTTATGCTTTCTGATAAATCCATCAATTGGCTTGTTCCCCGTGAACCTGCTACCATGGAGGGGCGGACCGTGATCCAGTGGTCCAAAGACGATATTGAAGCCCTTGGGTTTTTTAAGATCGACCTTCTCGCTTTGGGCATGCTGACGGCCATGCGTAAATCCTTTGACCTAATCAAAAGCCACTATGGCCAAGATCTTAGCTTGAATCAGATTCCAGAAGATGATCCTGCCACCTATGACATGATCCAAAAGGGCGAAACTGTGGGCGTGTTCCAGATTGAATCGGCGGCCCAAAGGGCGAGCCTGCCTGCGTTGCGGCCTAAAAACTTCTACGATCTGGTAGTGCAGGTGGCGATTATCCGCCCTGGGCCAATTTTGGCAGGTGTAAAACACCCCTATTTAAGGCGGCGTGCGGGCCTAGAGCAGGTGACCTACCCCGACCCTAGATTGGAACCCATTTTAAAACGCACCTACGGTACTATTATTTTCCAAGAGCAACTGATGCGGGTTGCCATGACTGTCGGTGGTTTTACAGCAGGTGAGGCCGATGAGATCCGTAAAAATATTGGTTCTTTTTCCATCACAGGTGACATAGCCAAATGGACCAATAAACTCTATGAGGGCATGAAAAAAGAGGGCCTGCCAGAGGAATTTATCCATGATGTTTTAAAGCAGATCCAAGGTTTTGCTTCTTATGGTTTCCCTGAATCCCATGCAGCGAGCTTTGCTTTAATCGCCTATGCAAGCTGTTGGCTGAAAAAACATCATCCTACTCCCTTTTTTATTGGTCTTTTAAACTCACAGCCCATGGGATTTTACTCACCTGATAGCCTGATCAAAACGGCCCGCAGGGAAGGGGTGTTATTCCTGCCCATCTCAGTTTTAAAGTCGGAGTGGGATTCCACTTTGGAAAGTCTGGTTGATGATCAGGGCAACCAAACCTTTGCCATAAGGCTGGGTTTCCGCCTTATAAAGGGTGTCTCTCACGGCGGGTTGGAGCAGATGATCGAACGCCGACAGACCAAAGGCGGCTGGAAATCCTTAGAAGAAGTGGCACAAAATTCAGGCTTGAGCCGAAAAGAGTTAGGGGCTATCGCTGCGGCAAATACATTTTTAGGCTTGAGGCAATCACGGCGGTCTTCTCTCTGGCGGGCTGAAGCCCATCAACCCGTTATAGCCGAGCCAGCCATAAGCTACCTGCCCCACTACTTAGAAGATGAGGAGCAAGTAACCTTTACAGAAGAAACAGAAATTGAAGGGGTGCAAGCCGATTACAAGGCGACAAGACTTTCACTTGGCAGGCACTTGAGCCAGTTGATTAAAGAACAGGCTTGGGTTTACCCTTTGCCTGTGAATTCTGTGGTAACTTCGGCAGGCCTTGAAAAAGTACGCCCTAATAGTATAGTCACGGTATTTGGGATGGTGGTGGTGCGCCAGTCACCGGGCACAGCCAAAAAAATGCTTTTTATAACTCTGGAAGATGAATCAGGCTCGGTGCAGGTGGTGGTTTCTCCGCCTATCTTCGCGCTCTATTCTGAACTGGTCGAGGGGCAGCGCTTTTTATGCATCCAGGGGAGATACCAAGTCAACCAAGGTTCCGTCTCCATCTTAAGCCAAAAAGTCCTCAGCCCTGAGGCCCCAAGGGGTCAGGTTATCCCCTTTGAGCTGCGAAGAAGATTTGCCCAAATCCAAGCCCAAAGCCTCAAACGTGTTCGGGCCTATTGTTAGGCATTATGCTCATGCCTTTCATTAGCAAATACCAAGGGTTTGATTTTATTTTAAAGGCACTCCGCGTTAAAACACAGGCAGGTAAGTCCACCCACTTGGAGCTTTGCAGGAGTTTTACCCTCCACAAAAGCAAAAAGCCTCGAACCTGTTCAAGGTTATTGTTAGATGCCTTTTTAAGTTTTTGGACTGTCATTTTAGACTTTTTAAGAAAGACCTATTTAATGTTGGAATGATGCTGAAGTGACTATCGGGATTCCCAAAGGCTAGCTCTTGCAATAGATTTCGGGGCAGAGTAGTTTAATCAGATAAACTCAATTTCACTATTTAAGACTATGTATAAAATTCTCCTATTCGCATTTACCAGTCTACTCCTAATCGGCTGCTCTCCCACCCGGCCTTCGGCAATCCCTGAAAAGCTGCTGAAAGAAATGACCCCGCCGCAAGCTGCGGAACTGGAATCATTAGAGCGACTGATCAGCACCTTGCCTGACCAAAAAATCGAACTTGAGAAAAAACAGACTCTCGCCGAGGCTGAACTGGCAGAGGCCAAGCAAAGCCTAGCCACTTTAAAGGAAGGCTCAAAACTTCTCTCAAAAGCGGAGAAAGCTTTTGAAAAGGCCAAGGATGCCAAAGCTCTTGAAGAAACAAAACAAAAAATCATCCTAGTAGAAGGCGAAATTGGGAATCAAAAAATTCGCATTGCCTCTTCCAAAGCAAACTTAAAAGCCATTACCCTTGCGATTAGTTGGAAGGAAGCCCAAATGGCCCACGGCATTGCCAAGCAAAGGCTAACCCAAGCGCACATTGCCAAGGCTTTTCAAGATTCCAAAGCCCCTGCTACCGATGAAAAGGCCAAAGAGGACAAAGAAGAAATCCAAACTAAAGTCTATGAAGAATACTTTGCCTACCAAGAAGAAGAACTTACCAAGGCGCTATTGCACCTCGAAGTAGCCAAGTCAGCAGCTAAATCGGCATTGGATGCTAAGGAGGCCTTGCCCAAAAAGTTAGAGGCTCCCGCAACAGTCACCAGCATTGAACCCATTCCAGCCTCCAAAGACTAATGAAATCCATCTCTATTTTTCTAGGCCTTAGCCTGTTACTTACAACTCCCGCCATGGCGGGGCTATTTGGAGGTGACGCAAAATGCGAAGATGAAACCGTCGCCTTAGAGCTTAAAAATAAATACTGTTATATTGATAAGGTCGCCGCTGAGCGCAGTCTCGCCGCCCTACAACAACAATATACTAATGAAAAAGCCAATCTAGAAAAGCAGATTCAAGATCTCAATGCACGCATCCTAGCTTTGGAAGGTGAATTGGCCCTGTTAAAATCTACCACAAAAGAAGAGGGCAACAGCCTCAAGTCAACCATCAAGGATTTGGAAAAAACCTTGGGCCTATTGCGAAGCAAAAGCAGCAGCAAAGAAAAGCAACTCCTAGAGGAAAATGCAAAACTCAGAGCACGCCTAAGCAAAGAGCTAGAGGCCCTGCGCACCCAACAAACCACAGAACGGGAAGAGCATAGCACCACCTTGGCAGAGGTTAAAAACCGCAACCAAGAAGAGATGAATAAACTTAACGCCGATCTGCATCGTTTAGAAGAAGAGATCAACAGCCTAAAAAAGCTATCTAAAGACCAGAAAAATGAGTTGGAACGTCTGCAATCCCAAGAAAAGGAACTGGCCCAAAAACTGGAAAAGGAAATTCAAAATGGAGAGATTCGCCTCAAGAAATTTCATAATAAATTGATAATCAATGTGGACAACCGCATTTCCTTTGATTCAGGCAAAGCAGAACTAAAAAATAGTGTTAAGGTCGCCTTTGATAAGATTCGTAAAATCCTCCTAGCCTACCCTGAAAACAGCATCCACGTGGAAGGCCATACAGATAGCGATAAATTGGGTGGGGGAAAATATAAAGATAACTGGGAGCTTTCTTCACAACGGGCACTGGCCGTTTTACGGTATCTGACCCAAAATAAGGCAATGGATTCTTCCCGCTTTTCAGCCATTGGTTATGGTGCCCATCACCCACTAGTGCCCAACGATAGCGCTGCTAACAAAGGCCTTAACCGCAGGGTGGATATTGTGGTGGTTCCTAGAGTAAGGTAAGCTTAGGTCACTGCTAGGGCGCAAGGCTCTAGCTACTCCAACCCTTTGGATAACCCCCTAAATTAAACCCAGGGCATCTCTTACTCTTTAAGTCTGGAGATGAGGCACAATGGCTATAGAATTTAAATTATACAATGGCTACGGGACTAAGAATCAGCCTGTAGGAAAGTCTTACTTGCTGGAAGGGGCCAAGGTTTTCTTGAAAAATTTAACATCAGAAAAGTGCCAATATATTCACACTCCTCTGGTAAAGCCTAATCCTTAGCCAAGGTCACGCCCAAAAAGAATTGGTAGGCTGACTTATTGATGTCTTGGATCTCAGAAGAAGAAAAGGGGTCTGTTTGGCCTGTGCCCGTACCGCTGGAGACAGCAACGCCGGCACTGATGATCGAATCCCCACTACTAATAGCAAGGCCAAGTGTTGCCCCTGCCATGTCGACCTTAGAAACTAAAGAAGAGTCGCTGTCAGGCGCTATGTTATTATCTTTATTGGTAAAGGTTCCCAGTCTTAAAACGTAAGCAGGGGTGAGGTAATACTCAACTCCAGCAGAAAGGTTGGTTACAGATTCTTTTGTCGTTGTCTCCAACTGAAATTGATCTATATCCATGCTAAAGAGCAAATAGGGCGAGGCAAACCAAGCAAAACCAAGGGTAAGCTGTGAGGCCGCATCAGCTACATCATTAGAACTAGAAGAGGATCGAACCAAACGGTTTAAGCTGGCGTCTTTTGTGGTGATCACTTGGTGGTATTCTCTGTGAGTACCAATTGATTTTGAAACTACTAAGGCTATGGCAACCTTCTCCAAATCCACCAATGCGCCTAATTTAACTATTGCACCCAATTCACTGCCCCAAACATCAGTATCATAGCTCTCCCCACGGTCGCCTGAACTTTGGTAGGGGCGATAGTAGGTGGACTTTTTACTATATTCACGCTGGTCTAGGTAAAGGGTTGCACCTAAACCCAAATGCTTATTCGCTTGGTAAGAAAGAGAAGGGCCATACTTATAATAGACATCTTGCCCAATTACGCTAGCAGTATAGTCTGTTGCAAAAGTCTGGGTTTGGCGCTCGTCTACGGCATTATCAATGGCGTAGGAAAATCCAAAAATAAAATCCCCATTGCGCTTAAAATAACCTGCGTAAGAAACGAGATAACCCCAACCATAAATATCATTTTCCAAGTCCCCACTCAAATCATTTTGGTAGTTGCTACGCTGGAAATTGGTACTGTTAGAGATAGAAATCATAGAATCATCGGCCCCAAAAACCAAAGCCCCTGGGTTGTAATAAGCACCAGTGGCATCGTCAGAAACGGCAGAAAAAGCGCCGCCCATACCAGCTGCACGCTCGCCAACAATCAGATTTTTATAATAAGAGAGAATTCGTTTTGAAAATTAAAATTAATAAAAATCAATCAAATAGAATTAATTACGGCGTACAAATAGACGGTCAAGCGGTAAATATAAATTTATCGTTTATACCTACAATAGAGG